>CANFQO010000036.1 GCA_947449135.1 Planctomycetaceae bacterium
GAATGGTTCGACGACATCGACGGCACCCGCGTGGGCCTGAACCGCCCCAGCAATCCCAACCATGTGCCGCTGCCGGGCAACTACTTCTCGCTCACGCTTGGCCCGAATTGGGTACCGACGAACAACATCCTCGTACGGCCGGCATTCCGGTGGGATTTCTTCAGCGGCCGAAGCGGCGTCAATCCCTTCAACGACGGCGTCAGCACCAACCAGACGATGCTCGGCTTCGACGCCATCCAGAAGTTTTAGAATGCGCCACAAACGACAGGGCGGTTCCCGATCGGCATGGCACGCGGACTGGCACTCCCACCCGGAGTCCCCCGGCTTCCGCCGGGGGCTTTTATTCCAGCGATATGTTCCGTCACACGGTCACGCCACCCACGACAAAAAGCCCCGGACGGAAGTCCGGGGACACCGCGCTGTTGGGCGATCCCGGATCGGCATGGCACGCATGCGGATACACACACCCGGAATCTTCCCTGCGGCCCGACTGCCGGCTCGTCAGTGGCTGGCCTACTGGCGGCCGCCGGCCTCGATCTGCTTCTGGATCTTCTCCAAGTTAAACGATCCCGGCGTCTGGCTCGGTGGATACTCCTTCATCGTCATCAGGAATTTTCCGGCCAGTTGTTGCAGGGGGATGACCACGAACGGCCGGTCGAGGAACCAGTCGTTGTAGGTGTTGGAGTTGTGCTGCGACTTCTCGAAGGGGTCGCGGCGGAGATTGAAGAGTAGCGGCACCCGCAGTTCGGTGAAGGGCTCGCGCCAGACGCCGAACGCCTCGCCGCGGTTTTCCAGAAACACGACCTTCCAGTCGCCGTAGCGGATGGCCACGATCTGGCCGTCGTCGTTGACGTAGAAGAACTCACTTCGGGGCGACTTGTCAGCCTTCGCCGTCAGGTAGTCGAGCTGATTGTGGCCGTCGATGTAGTTGCGGTATTGGCGACCGTTGAGGGACGTTCCGTCGGCGAGCTGTTTTTTGATGTCGGTGCTGCCGGCGGCGGCCGCGAAGGTCGGCAGCCAGTCCTCGTGTGACACGATCCCATTGAGCGTCACGCCCGCGGGAAACTTTCCCGGCCAGCGGACAAAGGCCGGCACCCGGTAGGCCCCTTCCCAGTTGGAGTTCTTCTCGCTGCGGAACGGCGTGGTGCCGGCATCGGGCCAGGTGTTGTAGTGCGGGCCGTTGTCGGTCGAGTAGAGCACGATCGTGTCATCGGCGATGCCGAGATCGTCGAGTGCCTGAAGCATCGCGCCGACGTGGGCGTCGTGCTCGACCATGCCGTCGCTGTACTCATCCTGCCCCGACTTGCCGAGGCTGGCTTCTTTGACGTGGGTGCGGAAGTGCATCCGAGTGGCGTTCCACCAGCAGAAGAACGGCTGACCAGCCTTCACCTGCCGCTGGATGTAGTCCTTGGCGGCGGTGAGAGTCTCCTCGTCGATCGTCTCCATCCGCTTCTTCGTTAGCGGCCCGGTGTTTTCAATCGATTGGCCGCCCTTGCCGTCGGCCTTGCACTTGAGCACGCCGCGGGGGCCGTAGGTCTCCAGGAAGGTCTTGCCGTTGGCGAGCTTCATGTCGCGGGGGTAGTCCCGCTGCTCGGGCTCCTCCTCGGCGTTGAGGTGGTAGAGGTTGCCAAAGAATTCGTCGAAGCCGTGCATCGTGGGCAGGTGGTCGTCTCGGTCACCCTGGTGGTTCTTGCCGAACTGGCCCGTCGCATAGCCGAGGCTCTTCATGACCGTGGCGATCGTCACGTCGGTCTTCTGCCAGCCCTCCTTCGCCCCCGGCAGGCCAACCTTCGTCATGCCGGTGCGGACCGGCACGTTGCCCCCGAGAAAAGCGGCCCGCCCGGCCGTGCAGCTCTGCTGGCCGTAGTAGTCGGTAAACGAGATGCCCTCGCGGGCGATGCGGTCGATGTTTGGCGTGCGGTAGCCCATCATGCCGCGGCTGTTGTGGCTGATGTTCCAGGTGCCGATGTCGTCGCCCCAGATGACGAGGATGTTCGGCTTCTTGCCGGCCGGCTGTTGGGCCGACGCGACGCCGCCGCACAGGAATATCCCGACGGCTACTAGGGCCACTGCCAACGATCGCATGCTATGCACCATCTCTGTGAATCCTCCGCCGAAAATTCTCTGACGACCCATGACACCGCCCCCTCTTCAAGCCGGGGGGGAATCATGATACCCGGCGAGGCCCCACCTCCAATGGGCCCGGCCGCCGCGGGAGCAGGCCGGCCGAGCAAACACTGGCAATTCCTCGGCAAGAAGAGCCTTTTTTCCGGCTCCGGACGATTCCTTCCACCCCCTGCCAGGACACGTCTTGCACCGTTACGGGCCGCAATTAGTGTCGGAATCAGCCGTCAGGTTGCCACCGTGGTGCTGCGCGGCAGCCGGTGACTTTTGCAATCCTCGATTTTCATGGAGACAGTGCATGTATAGGACGCTTGTGTTGGTTGGTTTGTTGGCGGTGATGGGTGTGGCTTTCGCTGGTGACTGCCTGGCCAGGGGCAGCTCGCCGCGGTTTGCTGTCGGCAGCATGAAGATGCCGACTCGGAGCTCCGGCGGTGGCCTGCTGGCCCGCCTGAATAAGTCCCCTGTGCCGACAATGCCGGGCCTGCCCACCGCCAGCCCGCTGGGCCTGATCGCGCCGCGGATGAGCAATGCCGTGACGATTTTCCAGAAGGGCGGGCTCAGCAGCCAGACCGGACGCCTCGCCGCGATCGGCGTGCTCTCGCCCCGCATCAGCCCGGTGGTCGCGCTGTTCAGCACGCCGCCGAAGACTCCCAAGGCGATGTGGACCTATGGCCTCACGATCCTGTCCCCGCGAGCGGCTGTGGCGGTCGGGATGATTCGCGGAGCGATGGGAATGACCGCCGGCCTGCGCTAATCGGCTGTGCACACCGTCATCCATGGCCCGTGCCAATGACATCGGCCGCTGCGAATGCCTGCTTCCATCCGGGAGCAGGTGTTCCAGCGGCCGAAGGGCTTTGCATAGTCCAGACGTGCCCCCCAAGCCCGGTCAATGAGTATGGTTGTGGGCGTGCCCGGAAAGCTTGCCGACGAACATCTTGCCCAACACCTCCACGTTCAGCCGGCCCGTTGTGCCCTTCGCATCGAGCGCCTTGCACATCGCCTCGTTCGTGCAGCCGAATGCCGAACACCTGCCCTCGGGATCGGTCGATTGCGGCTTCGCCGTTAACTGAAACTGCTGCGGCTTGCCGCCGACCAGCAGATTGAGCGTGAGATGTTTGGCGTCGATCGGTACGGCATCTTTCGCCGCCCCGTCAAGCACGTAGATCGTGACCGTGTTGGCAGCATCATCGTGCACAAGTTCCGCATGATAGTCCTCCCGGCCGAGTTCGATCAGCGAGCCATGATGCGGCCCCTCAGTCGGATGCACATGGGCGTGCGCGATTCTCTGCGGCTTGGGCTGAGCAGCCCGAGCCGAGTCTCCGCCTGCGACCGATGCCACAGCGAACCCCATCACCACCACTCCAAAAGCACGCTTCATCACTTTCATTCTCTGCCCCTTTACTGTGTAGACACACCGATCAATCCGCAGCCAATTCGTCACGCTCCGCCGCCGCCATCTCCTTCTCCGCCTGGGCTCGTCCGAAGCACCAGAACAGGGCCGGATGGACGAAAAAGTCGAGGAGCGTTGAGCTCATCAACCCGCCGAGAATGACCGTCGCGACGGGATAGAGAATCTCCTTGCCGGGCTCGCCCGCGGCCAGCACCAGCGGGATCAGCGCGATGCCTGCGGTCAACGCGGTCATGAGCATCGGGGCGACCCGTTCCTTACCCGCCCGCTCAACCATTTCTGGTGTGAACCGCTCCCCCTCGTGCCGCACGAGGTGCAGATAATGGGCAATCAACAGAATGCCGTTGCGGGACGCGATCCCCGAGAGCGAGATGAATCCCACCATGCTCGCGACGGTCAGCGACTGGTGGGTCAGGACGAGTGCCGCCACCGAGCCGATCGCCGCCATCGGCAGCGCCGCGAGCACCTGAAGGGCGAGGTTGGTCGACCTGAAGAGCGTGTAGAGGGCGAGGAACATGCCCGCCAGTGACACCAAGCTCAGGATGCCGATCATTCGTGTCGCCTGCTGCTGGCTCTCGAACTGGCCGCCGTATTCGAGGAAATAACCAGTGGGCAACGCTGCTTGGATGGGTGCGAGACGTTTCTGTATGTCGAGCACAACACCATTCAGGTCACGGCCCGCCGTGTTGCATTGAACGATGATTCGCCGCCGCACGTTCTCACGATTGATCGTGTTCGGTCCGCTTCCTTGCACGACGTCGGCCACGGTCTCGAGCGGAACACGGCCTCCTGCCTTCAAGTTAATCGAGAGCCGCCGCAAGGCATCGACGTCCACCCGATATGGATCGTCGAGCCGCACGACGAGATCGAACTTCCGCTCTCCCTGCACGATTTCCGACACCGTTTTTCCGTTCATCGCGGTTTCGATGAACTCATTGATCTCGTCGGCGGTCAGGCCGTACTGCATGAGCTTGTCGCGTTTGAGTTTGATTTGGAGCTGGGGAATCTCGACCTGTTGCTCGACCATGAGGTCCTTGACACCCGGCACATCGGCGATGGCCGCCTTCATTTGCTCGGCGGTGCGACGAAGGACATCAAGGTCGTCGCCATAGAGTTTGATCCCCACTTGAGCCTTCACCCCGGAGAGCATGTGGCTGATGAGGTGTGCCAGCGGCTGCTCGACCGACACGACGACACCAGGCACCTGCGTCAACTCCTCACGAAGTTCCTCGAGCACCTCTTCACGGCCGCGGCCGGAATGCGGGTCGAAACTGATGATGATCTCGGAGGCATTCACCCCCTCGGCGTGCTCGTCCAACTCCGCCCGGCCCGTGCGGCGGCCGAAGTTGAGCACACCTTTCACCTTCTTGATCCGCTCGTCCACCATGCCGGCGATGGCGTTCGACGTCTCCAACGAAGTGCCGGGAGGCAGGAGCACATTGACCTGCACACACCCTTCGTTGAACGGCGGCAGAAAGTCGCGTCCGAGCTGGGTGACGACGCCGACGCTCACAGCCACCGCGGCCGCCACCGCAATCAGGATCGGGGCCGGGTATCGCACGCTGAAGCGGATGGCCCACCCCGCGAGTGCCTTGAGGATTCTCAGCAGCAGCCCATCCTTGTCGTGGTCCATGAACTTTGCGCTCGGCAGCAGCCAATACGACAGCACGGGCGTCACGGTCAACGACACGACCAGCGACGCCAGAATGGAAACGATGTAGGCGATTCCAAGCGGCGTGAAGAGTTTTCCTTCCATGCCCTCCAGCGCAAAGAGTGGCACGAATACCAACACAACGAGAATCGTGCTGAACACGATGGAGTTCCGCACCTCGCTGCTCGCCTCGTAGACCACCCGCAGCGGCGACTTCGGCTCCGGCAGATGCATGTTCTCCCGCAGTCGTCGGAAGATGTTCTCGACGTCGACGATCGCGTCGTCCACGAGCTCGCCGATCGCAACCGCCAGCCCACCGAGGGTCATCGTGTTGATCGACATCTCCAGCCATTTGAAGACCAGGCCCGTGATCACGATGGAGAGCGGGATGGCCGTGAGCGTGATGAAGGTCGTGCGAAAGTTCAGCAAGAAGAGAAACAACACAATGACCACGAGCACGCCGCCGTCGCGAAGCGCCTCGACCACATTCCGGATGCTCAGGTCGATAAAGGTTTTCTGCTGGTACAGCTCCGGATTGACCCGAACATCGTCCGGGAGCGACGGACGGAGTTCCTCCAGCGCCCTTGTGATGTCATCAGTCAGTCGCCGTGTATCGGCGCCGGGCTGCTTGGCGATGACCAGCATGACGGCAGGGAGTCCGTTGACGGCTGCATCGCCTCGCTTGACCTGCGCCGCCTCGGCCACGCGGGCCACCTGGCCGAGCACCACCGGCCTGTCACCGACCGCCTTGATGACCACGGATGTCAGATCGTTCACCGACTGGATGCGACCAAGCGACCGCACGAGCAGCTCATTGCCCCCCTGATTCAGGTAGCCTCCCGTGGCGTTGGAATTGCTCGCCTGCACCGCCGCTTCGACCTCGGCAAGGCTGATGCCATATTTCAAGAGCAGCGACGGATCGACGAGCACCTGAAACTGCTTCCGCCCGCCTCCCATCGTGACGACCTGCGCGACGCCAGGGATCGTCAGCAGCCGCTGCCGCACGACCCAGTCGGCCAGAGTGCGGACCTCGATCGGCGGCGTGACCCCGGTTTCGCTGTACATCCCCACGTGCATGATCTGCCCCATGATCGAGGAGATCGGGGCGAGTTGGGGCCGAATCCCCTTCGGCATGCGGTCGAGGGCCAGCGCGATCTTCTCCGTCACGATCTGTCGGTCCACGTAGATGTCGGTTCCCCAGCCGAACTCGACATAGATCACCGACAGACCAACCCCGGAGGAACTCCGTACGGCCTGCACACCCGTCGCGCCGTTGAGCACCGATTCCAGGGGAAACGTGATGAGCGTCTCGACCTCCTCAGGGGCCAGGCCAGGCGCCTCGGTCATGATCGTGACCCGCGGACGATTGAGGTCTGGGAAGACGTCGATCGGCAGCCTGGAAAGCGTGTAGCTGCCGTACGCCATCACGACGATCGACAGCACGATCGTGAGCAGGCGGAAGCGGAGGGCATTTTTGATGATGGCGTTGAGCATGGATCGCCTAGGCGTCTGAATCGTCTGGTTGGTCAGCGGCTTTTGCGGGCAGCGGGATCAGTGGCTGTGGCCCGCGTGCGGATCGATCGCTCCGCCGGATTTGTTCTTGAGGGCCAGCTGAAGCTGCTGGGCGGCCGATAAGGCGACACGGTCGCCGGGAAACAAGGTTCCGTCATTCGCGACCACGACCCATTGCGGATCTCGATGCTCGACATGAACAGCCTGTCGATCGAAATGGTCGCCGTTGGCCCGAAACACATAATTCTCGACGCCGTCCTGGGCCACAGCCTCGATGGGCAGCACGATTCGGTCGGCCCACTCCTCCACCGGCACGCGAAGCTGCATCCGCTGGCCAGGCTTGTAACGCCATTCGACGAACCGGGGATCGCCATCGCCATGCGTGTCCCGGACGATCTCGTTCGGAAGCTGAACGTAAAAATGCAGCGCGCGTGACTCTGTGTCGATGCGGTTGGCCACGTACGCGATCTGGAGCCCCTCGACCCTCTGCTGCGGCCCGGCCTTGGATTCGAGGATCGCAACCACGGGATGGTTTTCAGCGGCGGCCCGGCTGATCTGCGGAACGTCCTGTTCGAATGCCTCCCCCTCCACGAGCAACGTGGCATGGTCCGCGAGGATGGCGAGCGTGTCGCCGGCCGTCACGTGCTGGCCACGTTCGACCGCCAATTCCTGAACCAGCAGGGTGATCTCTCCGGTCGATCCGGGCGACGGGCCGGATGCGCTCGGCGCAGACACCACGAGGGTGCCCAACAGCTTCCGTTTTGTCAGGATCTCATCGACTTGAGCCTCGGAAAGACCGTGGAGAAAGAGCGCCTGCCGCTGTGCCGTGCGAACCGCCTCGAGTTTCTGGAGTTCATACTTCCGCTCCAGGATGGTTTTGACCGCGACGATCCCCTCCGGACCGATGCCTTCCAGGCGGGCGATCTCCCGACGGACGACGTCCACCTCCTCGGCCGTCTTGAGGAGGTCCGCCTGAGACTGCACGAGTTCCTCGTGGGTCAGTCGCATCTCGAAAAGCGGCTGGTCCGGGGTGACTGCCTCGCCTTCCGTGACGAAAATCTTCGTCACGGATCCGGTCATGGGGGAGATGATCGTGAGCTTGGATCGTCCGCGGCGTTCCACCACGATGCCCGGCACGCTGATCGTGCGTTGGAAATTTGTCAGGGTGATGTCGCCTTCCCGTAGGCCGATGCTGCGGCGGGCCTGCTCGCTGAGTTCCAACGAGTTTTCCTCGACGTGGCCTTCGTGGGCGGCAGCGTCCTCGTGATCATGGTCGCCCGAGTGCCCGCCGTCCTCGGCCACGGCGACGGCCGCCTCGCCACCAGCGGGAACCCCGCCGAGCATGTGGATCAAACGATCTCGAACAGACTGTGGCCATTGCCAATAGCTGGCACCCCCGATCAGCCCGAGAGTGACGAGCACCAAGGGCACCAGAGAGAGGAGCCGAACAAGCGGCTTGGATGCTGTGGTTGCTGTCATGGATACGCCTGCACGAATGGGGAAGCCCTTGAGCCCAATGAAACGCCGGCATCTGCCTGGCGATCTGCGAACCAACGATGGTTCGCGATGGACGAAGCGGAGAGATCGCGCGACCTGCTCGGCCGCGCGTGCGGCTTCAGATCAAGAAACGCTCAAAAAGCGCATGCCGATTCGGACACGCTCGGACATGCGGATCCGGCGGTTGCTTCCCGCATGTCACTGCGAACAGCGCAATGGCATCACTGTCACGAGCCGCCACAATTCCAAACGCGAGCGGCGACCACGTCAGACTCGTCGCCGTTTCGGTTGCTGTCGCCGCACAATGACACCCTTCGCAACCGTGGCAACTGTCGGAGTACAGCGTTGTCGTAAGGCTGACGTAGGCAGAGCCGCACTGCGAACCGCCCAGTTCGCTTGCCGTATCTTCATGGTCATGGCAGCAGGCTTCGCATGCCGCAGCGTCACTCGCAGCCGCGAAGCACTCGCCCCGTCCTCCGACGTGGCACGGGTGCAAGCAGCAGCCGAAGGTGAAGTGAATCACCGTCGCGATAGTCGTGATGGTGCCGATGAGCGATCGCACGGAGCTTGCCTCTCTTGAACACTATTATCGGCGCATCTTCCCAAGAAACTCAACCGGACGATGTGAACCGAATGCCTTGAATCGCCTGTTGAAGTGCTTTTACGAGGGTCTGGACGTGCGCCCAAGCCCCCCCAGGTCCCTCAGGCCCCAGGCTGACGCCGTGGATGCAATAGGCCACCGCTGGAATAGACTCTGAAAAAGACTCTGGGCGTGGCATCCTTCGCTCCTTTTTCCGCGGGTGGCATCATGCAGCGATTCCCTGCACTCCTCCTTGGCTTCTGGCTGGCCATCGTAGGCATGATCGTCGGTGCGGCTGAGTCAGCCCCCGATCTGCCGCCACGAGATCGCTTCCACCTCTATCTGCTGATTGGACAGTCGAACATGGCGGGCCGGGGCATGCTCGACCCCGCAACTGAGGTCTCAAGCGAGCGGGTGTTGAAATACACATCAATGGAGGGCTGGGCTCCCGGCACAGAGCCGCTCCATCCAACGAAATCAGGCAGGGGAGGTGCGGGGCTGGCAGCCAGCTTCGCCCGGGCCATGGCAGATGCAAAGCCAGACGTGACGATCGGTCTGATTCCCTGTGCGGTTGGCGGCACACCACTGTCCCGCTGGATGAAGGGAGGCGATCTCTACGAGAAGGCAGTCGAACGCACCCGAAAAGCGATGCATGACGGCACGCTCACGGGGATCCTCTGGCATCAGGGGGAACGCGATTCCATGCAGGAGGAGACTGCCAGCACCTACGGCGATCGGCTGTCGCAGATGGTAGCTGATCTCCGCGACGACCTCGGTGCGGGAAAGGTGCCGTTCGTGGCGGGACACCTGGGCCACTTCGTCTCGAGCCCGAAACACGCTGGCAAATACGCCTACTCCCAGTTGGTTGAAGACCACCTAACGGCCCTGCCTGGCCGCGTGCCCTGCACCGCCGTGGTTGACTCCGCCGGCCTGACTGCCAAGCAAGACGAACTCCACTTCGACACGCCGTCTCTGCGGGAATTTGGTATTCGCTACGCGGCAGCGATGCAGCGACTGCAACAATCGGACTGATGGTCGCATTCAGACCCGTCGGCAGCCGGAGAGCATGCCACCACGCTCATTCGTCGTCATTTCTCCCGCAGCGCCGCCAGCAGGTCGGCGCAGTCCTGCAGTGTCATCACCGCCTCGAGGCCCACGGGCATGATCGACGTGGAGAGTTGCTGTGACTCTTCAATCTCGCCACGCTTGATCACCCGCTCCATGCCGCCGGCCATGCGGATCGTCACGCTGCCCGGCGCATCGGCCACGACCAGGCCGCTGGCCACGGTGCCATCCTCCAGGACGAACGTCGTGACGGTGTATCGCTGCTCGACAGCGCGGTTGGGGTCGAAGATCGCCTCGATCAGCTGCGCGGGCGGCTTTCCGCCGACGGTGGCCAGATCTGGCCCCACTGCCGTGCCGAGCCCGCCCAGCCGGTGACAGGCGATGCAGCCGCTTTTTTGGAACGCTTCGCGGCCACGCGTGGCATCCCCCGGCATCGTGGCGGCAGCCAGGTATTGGGCCACGATCTTCTGACGATCAGGTTCGAAGGACTCGATGACGGGAACGTGTTCGACGCTCGGCTGAGTGGCAGCAGTGGGCTGCTGTTCGGCGTGGAGCAGAGCCGTCTCCGCCGGCATCAGGTCGTCGCCACCGGCGGCGATGAGCGCGGCGCCGCGGACATGAGGCCAGTCCTGCCGTAGAGTCTCCACGAGTGCATCGGCAGAGAGCAGGCCGACTCCTCGCAACGTGAATAGCGACTGCACCCGCACGGCCTGCGCAGCGGAGGCGGCGAGTGAACGCACGACGGATTCGTTCTCCACTCGGCCACGTTCGAACGCGAGCCGCTGCGCCGTGTCGCGGGCCCAGCCGTTGGCCGATGCGAGAGTGATCGTCGGTACCGCGGTCGGTAGGCCTTTCGGCGCGATCCGCCAAATCCGGCCCATCGTCTCACCACCGCGCAGTTGCATGCGGTGGGCCATCTCGGCCGGCACCCATTCGGGATGCTCGAGCACGAGCCGGTACATGTCGACGACGTAGAGGGCGCCGTCTGGTCCGGTGCGGGCCATCACCGGACGGAACCAATGATCTTCACTGGCGAGAAACTCCCGATCCACATCGTCTGGATGCCTTCGGCAGGTGATCGTGGCATCGGAGTAGTCGAGCACCTGCCGGAGCACCGCATGATGAGCTGGCTCGCAAATGAACAGGCAGCCCGTCCCGGCATCGCCAAAGGCCGTGTCGCGATAGGGCAAGGGATTGCAGCCCGACGTGACTGTGTTGGCGGTGTTGGCCTGATTGAGCCGCCGCTCGAGGGTGCCGACGGAAAACACCCTGTGGTCGGCGGTGAGATCGGCTCGGAGCGACCGGGCGACGAGTTCCGGGTGCTTCTCGAGGTGGCTCATCGGCAGCCAGTAGTGCCAGCCGGGCGTGGCATTGTTGTTGCCGAACCAGTTGCCGAAATCATCCCGCCACTTGCCGCACTGCGTGGTGCCGGTTTCGAGACGGAATTCTCCGGTTCGTGGATCAAACCGAAAGTCGCTGCCACGGAGCGGGATCTTTGCGCCGGTCTTCACGCAGACGACGTCGCCGCCGCTGTCGCCGTTGGCCCCGTGCAGCCAGCCGTCGAGGCCCCAGCAGAAGCCGTTGACGAGGTGCTGCGGGTTGCCGGCCTTAAATCCGGTGAACCAGGGCTCGCGAGTGTCGCAGCGGCCGTCGCCGTCGTCATCGCGGGCGTGGAAGATCTCGGGCACGCTGGCCACGAACACGCCCCCCTTCCAGCAGGCGAGGCCCGTGACATGCGTGAGGCCGTCGAGGAAGAGCGTGCTCTTCTCGTAGCGGCCATCGCCATCGCTATCCTCGAGGATCCGAATGCGGCCGGCCTGGAGCGCCTGTCCGGCGCCTTCGCCCGGCACACCGTCCCGCCAGGTCACCTTGCCATCGGACGTGGCCTCTCCTTCGGCGAATGGATAGTCGCCCATCTCCGCCACCCACATCCGACCGTGTTCGTCCCAGTCGATGAAGACGGGATCCATCACCAGCGGCTCCGCTGCCACGAGCGTCGCGGTGAATCCCTCGGGCAGCCGCATCGCGCGGAGTGATTCCTCTGGGCTCCGCGGCTTTGGGCCGGGCACGCGCAACAGTTCCTCGTAGGTCATCCGCACGCCGCCGGCCTGCATCACGCCGTCGGCGAACGTCACGTCCGTGCCGATAAGGAGCGGCAGTGCCGCGTCGTCGCCAGGCTGTCCCTCCCGCATCACCCGCGTCCAGCCGGCCATCCATCCCAGGCCTTCGCTCGCCTTCTCAGGCGGCACGAAGAGGTAGACACCGTAGCCTGCGTCGTTGGAGACGACGAGATCCTCGTGGCCGTCGCCATCGAGATCGACCCGCCAGACACCGGCATCGGTCCGCGCGAGTGGCGGCAGCTCCGGCTCAGTGCCAGAAACCGCAGGACAGGCCAACAACAGGATGGCAGTCCACGCCATTCGGCGAATCTTCATGGGGACATTCCAAAGAAGATGTGCGCCGAGGATCACCGGCGACAGGGGATTCTGTGGGCTTTCAAGAAGTGTAGGCCGTCACACCGACTTGCACCACGCGGCTGTCTCCGGCGGCTGCCGGCATTGGTTGCCTCACGACCGCGCTGCGAGCAACGCCGTCGCCGCGGCGACGAGCTGGCGGCCCGACTCCGTTGTGAAGGGAGGCAGGTCGAGGAGCTTCGGCACGGTCAGTGCGGCATACTCGCCGTTGGCAAACGCTGCCGGGTCGGTGACGTAGCCCACGAAGTCGTCGGCGTAGCCCACGCAGAGCGTCGTCGCGGACCCTGAGTCGCGACGGATCGCCAGGCCATAACAGCTGTAGAGTTCGGCCGGGTGAAACAGCATCGCCACCGGGCCGATCCACAGGCTCGACAGGGTTGTCTGTCGCACCGGGGCCGGATTCTCGACCGCCGAAGCCGCCCGGAACCAGTCGGCGGCGAAGCCGGCATCGACCCACGGCCCGTTGGCGCAGGCGGCGGGGTCGGCGCGGTAGGCCGCAAGCCAGTCGCGGTAGAGGTCAAGATCGAGCGGTAGGTCCACCGGCCGTCGGATCGACTGCAGGCGATCGACGGCTGTCTCGCGAGCCGAGTCGATCGCCGCATCGAGCCCCTTCGAGATCGCGCGGGCGGTGGGCTCAATATCGCCGATCCACTTCGTGCCATCACCGGGATTGACGTCGCCGATGTGCCCCTGGAAGAACACCGGATCGACGCCCCGCGACGCCCGGCAGTGTTCGGCCACAACGCCCGCCCAGTCGGGACCGGAAAGCGTGTCGTGGTAGCAGACCGGGTGCGCGGAAAAGTGATACGCGATGATCGGCGGCCTCCCTCCCGTCCGCTCGAAAACGAGGGCATGCAGCATGGTGTCGAGCCAGCGCTGCGAGTCGCCCGACGCGGGGCCAAACTCGGCGTCGGTCCGCCACTGCCCCGGTTTGACGGTGCGATTGCTGTTGCCTCCCTCAACCCGGTTCGATCCCACCAGCAGCCTCGCGGCCGACCGGTCATTCCAGGCTCGCTCGACGGCCTCGAGTCCCAGCTTCATCACCAGGCTTTGATAGGACTCCGGAATGGCGCCCCACTGCCGCAAGGAGAGAAACGTCGGCATGGAGTGGGTGTGCGTGGCACAGACCCGCACGTGATCGGCCGGAATACCGACACGATCCTCGACGGCACGGGCGAACCGCCGGGCGAAGTCGGCCGACACCACGATGATGTCGATCGCGATGATCGCGGCCTTGACCGATCCCTTCTCGAGGACGATGACACGAGCGGCCGCCGGCTGTCTCGAACCCGTGACGAGCCGCGGATTGCCGGGAGGGCGGTGGAATCCGGCGAGTTCGATGCCGTTCGCCGGCGTGGTGTCGACGGATGCGTGTCCCACGAGCAGATCGTCGGCAGCTGCCGCACGGCCCAACCGCCCCGCGGCAGCCGCTGTCGTGAAGGCGGCTCCGGCCAGGAGCAACGTGCGCCGGGATGGCCGTCGATCGTGCTGACTCTGTCGCCCCGAGTCTCTGTTCATGTCGCCTTTTTCATGCAGTGTCACATGGTTCTTACTCGGTAGCCAGACGGCGGTTGTCGGGATTTCACTCGGGAATCTGGTAGTAGAACGCAACCGATTCATAGTCGTCGCCGCGGGCCAGGGAGGTGAAGACGAGCGACTCGCGATAGGGGATCGGGTCTGGGCCGAAGAATCGGTAGAAGACCCCGTCTTGATCGTTCCGACTGCGATTGGCCCGATACGGGCATCCGACCCAACGCGTCTGGTACTGATTGAATCCCCATGCGAAACCAAAGTCGTCTTCGACGTTCATGCCATCGAGACGATGAGGATCGGTCGCGTCATCGACGAGCATCCGGGTGCCACTGTTGTGAAACACCATGTCATCATGGTTTTGCTGGCGATACCCCATGACATAGCCTGCCAGAAAGCCGACGCCTCGGGTCTCTAGAATGCGAAACTCTTCCGCCGGATTCGCTGGCAACGCGATGTTTCGCTGGGCGTGCAGGCGGAATGGCGGCGGCACGACACCGTCTTGGTAGTGCTGCCAATCGATCATCGACGCGCCCTGCGTCGGGGTGGTGGCTTCGAGCCACATCCGACACCCCTTCGCAAAGGGAATCGGCAGATAGCAATTCCAACCCGGTTGCATGGCGGGAGAGAGAAGCGGGTCATTCCCCACCGTGAAGTTTGGAAAATTGACCAGGCCAGCGCTATCGATGTGGTAATCGTCGAAGCCGAGCAGGGCACCAAAGAACGAGCGAAAGGGCATTCGAACTTGTGGACTGTCCGTGCCGTCGGTCTCAATCACGATCTGAAGATCTGCGATCTCCCGCTGGCCGAAGACGAACCAGCAGTGACGAATGCACCCAGCACCGTCGGCCTCGAAGATCGGAAACGGCTTGCCCGGCTCGACCTGGATCCTGCTGTTGGTTCTGCGGGCTTGGAATCGCCCCGGCAACTGCAGCAAGGGCACGGCCGGATCAGCATGCACGGCCGGAAAGGGATCGGCGGGGGGCTGTCCCACGGCCGGTAGACCAAGGATGACCGTGACCGTGAGAATCCACAGCGAAACCGTCAGTTGACGCATACGAGGCACGCCTTTGCACAGGACTGCCGATTCACCCGAACAAGAATGGGCGACGAGGGACTCGAACCCCCAACCCCCTCGGTGTAAACGAGGTGCTCTGACCAATTGAGCTAGTCGCCCGCATGTGCCAGGAGCTGCCGGCGGAAGCCGGCGGCCCTCGGCGCGGCAGTCATTATTTGGCTTCTTTCTTCTCTCCAGCGGCCACCGCCTCGGGCTTCGGCGGCACGACAACGCGGATGCCGAGCTCCACAAGCTGCTTTGTATCCACCGTGCCCGGGGCGCCCGTCATCATGTCGCTCGCCTTCTGCGTCTTCGGGAAGGCAATCACGTCGCGGATCGAGTCGAGCTTCGCAAACAGCATCACCCAGCGGTCGATGCCCAGCGCAATGCCGCCATGCGGCGGGGCCCCGCTCCGCAGCGCGTCGAGCAGGAAGCCAAACCGCTCGCGGGCCAGTTCCGGCGAGATGCCAAGCAGCTTGAAGACCTTCTCCTGCGTCGCACCGTCATGGATCCGGATCGTGCCGCCCCCGGCCTCCGAGCCGTTGATCACCAGGTCGTAGGCCACCGCCCGGCAGGCGGCCGGATCGCTCTCGAGCAGGTCGAGATCGGCGGGCCGCGGTGCCGTGAAGGGATGATGCATCGATGCCCAGCCACCGCTTTCCGCGTCGTGGGCAAACATCGGGAAATCAACCACCCAGGAAAAATGCATGGCGTCCGGATCGTAGAGTTTGAGCTCTGCACCCAGCCGCTTCCGCAGCATGTGCAAGCTCTTGCAGGTAACGTCAAACGAGTCGGCCACGATCAGCACGAGATCACCCGGCTCCACCGCCAGCTTCTCCCGCAGCGCGTCGCCCACCGGTCCGACCAGGTTCTTTGCCACCGGCCCGGCCCAGGCGCCCCCAGCCTCCACCTTCAGCCAGACGAGCCCCTTGGCCCCGCCCTCCATCGCCAAGGCCGTGAGGTTGTCGAGATCCTTACGGGAGAATCGCTCGGCCACACCCGGCACCCGGATGCCGCGCACGCGGCCCCCCGCCTCCACCGCTGCCCGGAAGACGCGGAAGTCGCTCTCGCCCGCGATGCTCGTCAGGTCGACGATTTCCAGGCCATAGCGTAGATCGGGCGCGTCGTGCCCAAACCGCTCCATCGCCTCGTCCCAAGAGAGTCGCGGCAGCGGCAGCGTGACATCGAGGCCCAGGACCTCGCGCGCGGTTCGCTGCACGAGCCCCTCGATCACGCCCATCACGTCGTCCGCCTCCACGAACGACATCTCCACGTCGAGTTGCGTGAACTCCGGCTGCCGGTCGGCCCGCAGATCCTCGTCGCGGAAGCACCGCGCCACCTGCACGTAGCGGTCGAAGCCCGCCATCATCAGCAGCTGCTTGTAGAGCTGCGGCGACTGCGGCAGCGCGAAGAACGACCCGTGGTCGAGCCGACTCGGCACGAGGTAATCCCGCGCCCCCTCCGGCGTGCTCCGACCCAGCACCGGCGTCTCCACGTCGATGAAGCCAAGGCTGTCGAAGTGATCCCGCATGATCTTGACCATGCGGCTGCGCAGGAAGAGGTTTTCCTGCATGGCACTCCGCCGTAGGTCGAGCCAGCGGTGCGCAAGCCGCACCTCCTCACCGGGAAGGTCGGCCGCCCCCGGCTGGAAGACCGGTGTCACCGCCTCGTTGAGCACCTCGAGCACCGTGCAGCCAACTTCGATCCCACCCGTGGCGAGTTTTGGATTGGCCGTGCCTTCGGGACGCATGCCCACCGTGCCCTGCACGCGAATCACCCACTCGGGCCGTACGGCACGGGCCGCTGCCAGCACGCCTGCCGGGCTATCGGGCCCTGCCACGACCTGCGTGCGGCCCCAACGGTCGCGAAGGTCGATGAAGATCACCCCCTTGTGATCGCGAACACGGTCGACCCAGCCGCAGAGCGACACGACTTCACCAAGGTTGTCCGGTCGCAGTTGGCCGCAAGTGTGGCTTCTCAGCACGGAAACGATTCTCTTTCTGAGGTGGTATGTGTGGGAGGTGTTGTCGTCAACGAATGCGAAAGGGGCAAACCGGGCCGCTCCAGCACGCGGTCAGTGTCGCACAGCCGACGTCATTCAAACAGAGAGATGACGAGCATGGCCACCGCGAGCAGGATCGCAGTGGCCAGCGATCCAACGGCAATGAACGCCACGACCTTACCGGATGCCCCGAGCGAAGCGCCCGCGAATACGACAGCGAGCGAGAGCAGCACGAAGAGGAGGGTCAGGCCGAGCGTCGACCAACCGAGAACTTTTTGAAGCATCGCCGCGTTACCTCACCCCGCCCTGGACCATCGCCGCCCCGCCAGCCTGAGCTCCAGCCGACACCGCCCTGCCCATCCGGCCCGACTCGGGCGCTGCCGCACCATGCCGATCGGTCGCAAATTCCAGATGCAACTGCTGACCGCCATCCTGTGCCGGCCCCAGTTCGCGGAACAGCATGCTCGGCTGGATGTCGCGGTTGTGCTGATATTTTTCGCTGGAGTATTCCGTGATGTCGCCGGCGATCTCGTGAAAGAAAATCTGGCAGATCGGCACGCCTGGATAGATCTTCACCGGCTGCACGGCGAACATTTCGAGCGTCCAGTAGCCGCAGAAACCGACGTCGCCGAAGCCGGCGGTCACATGCACGAACAGGCCAAGGCGACCGATCGAACTGCGGCCCTCGATCATCGGCACGTAATTGTGGGTCTCGGTCCGCTCGATCGTGCGGCCCAGATAGAGTTGGTTCGGCGTGAGCACCAACCCCTCCTCGGGGATTCGGATGCGTTCCACGCGGTTGCTCTTCCGCATGTCGAGCACCACCTCCTCGTAGACGAGCAGTTCGTCGTGCAGCGAGAGGTTGTAGCTGTTGGGATTGAGCCTGCCCTCGTCGAACGGGTCGATGAGGATGTTGCTGCCGAGTTGCCGTCGGATTTCGTTGCCGGAGAGGATCATGGAGGTTCCCTGGGAAGGAGCACACCGGACCGGGAGCAATCAGAATCGCGAAGCTGGCCGCTGCAGAGACGACAAGGATCGCGATTGTATGCTTTGGAAGCCAAGGTGCCCATGACCCTGCGATCGGGAATTTTTCCCGCACGCGTCAACCGCACCTCGCCGCTCGTTTTCAGCGATTCCGCGCGGCGGGCGGCACACCGACACGTGGGCAAAGGTCGGCGAACAGGCAGCCTTCGCAGCGTGGCCGGCGTGCCAGGCACACCGTGCGGCCGTGCTCGATCAGGCGATGGCTGAAGGCGATCCAATGCGACTTTGGGATAGCCACCATCAGATCGCGCTCGGCCCGGACCGCATCGGCATGCCGGGTCAGCCCCAGCCGCCTCGAGATCCGGCCCACATGCGTGTCGACGACCACCCCTGAGGGCATGCCAAACCCGCTGCCGAGCACGACATTGGCGGTTTTGCGGCCCACTCCGGGCAACCGGACGAGTTCCTCGAGTGTGCGGGGCACCTCCCCGCCATGCCGCTCCACGAGCGCCGCACAACAGCCCCGAATATTCTTGGCTTTGGCCCGAAAAAAACCCGTGGACCGGATCACGGCCTCAACCTCCGCCTGCGTCGCCGCAGCGAGCGCCGCGGCCGTCGGCCAGCGTCTGAAAAGGTCCACCGTCACGGCGTTCACCCGCTTGTCGGTGCACTGGGCCGAAAGAATCGTCGCGATCAACAGCTGAAAAGGGCTGGCAAAGTCGAGGGAACAGTGGGCCTGCGGATAGCCCCGGGCCAGCCGCCTCGCCACGGTAGCCCCCTGACGCGCCGCCGTTGGCACCGCCCCTTTGACTGCCCCCTGCGGCCCCCGCTTTCCGCCCTGGTTGCTACTATTCATGGTTCACGCCGTGCTCGGACATCCTGTCCGCCCCGGCTTGGCGACCGCAGGTCGCTGGTGCTAAACCGGCCCTCCGGGCCTGACGCCTCCGCTTTCCGCTTTCCGCTTTCCTGTGAGCCGCCCATGGACGCCCCTGCCTACGAGCCCCTGTATCTCCAGGGCATCGAGAAATTCAACGAGTGCGATTACTACGAAAGCCACGAGATCTGGGAGGAACTTTGGACGGAATACCGCGGGCCTTCCCGAAAGTTTTATCAGGGTCTCATCCAGGCTGCAGTCGCTCTCTATCATTTTGGCAACGGCAACATCCGCGGCGCCCGCAAACTCCACAAGAGTGTGCACGGTTATCTCGAACCCTACGGTCCGCAGCATCTGGGGCTAGACGTGGCCGGGTTTCTCGCGGGTTTTGACACCTGCCTCGCCGAAGTGGCCGCCAGCACCGAAGACTTCCCCTCAATCGAGCTCAACCCGGAACTCCTCCCGGAAATTCATCTCGACCCGCCGCCGCAGGCCGAGTGACACGCATCATGGCAGACGAACCCCTGGCCTTTTCACCCGATCAATTCTCAGGCTTGGCACGCGTATTCCCGCTGCCCAACCTCGTGATGTTTCCGCACGTCATGCAGGCACTTCATATTTTCGAGCCCCGCTATCTTTCGATGTTCGAGGAGGCGATTGAGGACGACCGCCTGATCGCCCTTGGGCTCCTCGCACCCGGCTGGGAGCAGCAGTATGAAGACCGGCCCAAGCTGCAGCCCACCGCCTGCCTCTGCCGTATCGCCACGCATCAACGCACGCCGCAGGGCACCTACAACGTCCTGCTGCTGGGAGTGCGTCGCCTGCGGCTGGTCCGCGAACTGCCGGCCTCCAAACCGTTCCGCGTCGTCGAGTCTGAGATCCTTGACGACCACGAACCCGACGGCGCGACGGTCGGGGCCGCCGCCGGGCTGCAGCAGCAGCTTCTGGCCGCCTTCAAGCGATCGATGCCGAAGATTCCGCAGGCCTACGAGCAACTCGACCAACTGCTCGGCAGCCAGATCACGCTCGGCATGCTGAGTGACATCGTTTCCTACACGATCGATCTCGATCTCAATCTCAAACTTCGGCTGCTGGCGGAGTGCGACGTCTTCAGCCGTGTCCGCCTCCTCATGGAAGCCATCGAAGCCCGCGGCGCTACCGGCATTGGCCGCACCTTCCCCCCCGACTTCAGCGTGAATTAAAGCTGACCCTGGGTCGCTGGAGGATCTGATTCGGCCGTTCGACGAGCCGGGGGTCGGGGGAAGCCGGAGCGAGTCGGGCTATCCTGCCCTCGAGACGGAGCCCCTCCGCCGCCGGGGCGGCGGACGTAGTCGTGACACCGCCCCCGGCGGTTTGGGGCGTTCGACGCATGTTCGGATACGCTCCTGGCTGTGATAGGATTTGGGACATGAACACTGGATCTCCATCCTGCGATGCCGATGCTGCTGGCCCCGATGCCGGTGCCCCAGATGGCCGCCCGGTTGACCATGCCCGCATCGAACGTGCCGTCCGCGAGATCCTGCTGGCTGTCGGCGAGAATCCCGACCGCGAGGGCCTGCTGGAGACGCCAGCCCGGGTGGCTCGCATGTACGCCGAGATGTTCAGCGGGCTGCACGCTGACCCGAAGGTGCACCTCCGCAAGGCATTCACGGAAAAATACGACGAGATCGTGCTCGTCCGCGACATCGCCTTCAACAGCGTCTGCGAACACCACCTTCTCCCCTTCATGGGGCACGCCCACATTGGCTACCTGCCGAACGGACGCGTGCTGGGCCTGAGCAAACTTGCCCGTGTGGTGGAGGCGCTCTCGCATCGCCCGCAGGTGCAGGAGCGAATGACCGAACAGATCGCCGACCTCCTCGTGCACGATCTGGGGGCCAAGGGCGTGGCCGTGGTCGTCGAGGCATCGCACACGTGCATGACGATCCGCGGCGTGCGGAAGCCGGGCAGTGTCTGCGTGACGTCGGCGATGAAGGGCCTATTCCGTTCGAACATTTCCAGCCGCGCGGAAGTGATGTCGCTCATCTACGGGGGCCGGACGCAATGACCGTTGCTGCGTCCGCCACGGAGTCCGGCAGATGAGGCTCCTCGTCGATTTTCTCTGCCGCTTCGGCTGGGGGCTGTCGATCGCGCTGGTGCTCACGCCGGCCGCACTCGTGCCCGCCGGCTTCTTTCGCGTGAACATGCTTGTCGTGCTCGGTCTTGCCACGTTTGCTGCATTGCTCTGCGGGCAGTCGCTCCCGGGACTCGTCTGGCTGCTGCCGGCAGCCGCGGCCGTGACGGCCTGGATGGCAAGCATCGCCTGGTACGCCGAGCGGACTCGCGCAGGAGTCGTCCTCTGCGTGGCCACCGCGGCGCTGCTCGCGGTGGCCACGGCGCTGGTGCAGTTGGATCAAGCCACGCCGGGAGCGGTCACTGCGTCGAGTTTTGGGGGTGGCTGGGCGGGTGTCGGCGTGGCCCTGCTTTCGGGGCTTGTCACCGGGCTCACCGTGCACGCGATGCTGCTGGGTCACTGGTATCTCAACGCGCCCGGCATGCGGGTCGATGTGCTGCGCCGCATGATCGACGTGGCCCTTGTGGCCTGGGGCGTGCAACTGGTCGTGTCGCTGGCAGGAGCATTGCTCGCCGGTGGGGCGACCGCGGGGGTTTCCGGTGGCCCCACGACCCTGGCACTCGTCTCGCTGCGGTGGCTGGCAGGGCTCGCCGGGCTGCCCGTGCTGCTCTGGCTCAGCCGTAAAACACTCGACATTCCCAACACACAGAGCGCCACGGGTATTCTGTATGTGGCCTGTCTCGCCGCCATCCTCGGCGAACTGACGGCACAGCTCCTGGCCGTGGCGGCGTGATCCCGCCGTCCAACCACGAAAGCATTCGATGCGCATCACCTACGCCTGCCCTGCTTGCCATGCGACCACCTCGATCGATGGCATCGAGACGCGTGAGTCGCTCGACTGTGCCGCCTGCGGTGCCGTGCTGCCCATCCCGGCCGATGCGATCGCCGGCCGCGGCACCCCCCAGGCCCGGCTGCAGCGTTGCATGGTCTGCCCGAGCCTCGAACTCTTCGTCCGCAAGGATTTCCCCCAGCGGCTCGGGCTGGCGATCGTGGTGGCAGGCCTGGCGGCCAGCTGCGTGGCCTGGGCCAACCGCGAATTGGTGGCCACATTCGGCATCCTGTTCGGCACCGCGCTGCTCGACGTGACGCTCTTCTTCCTGATGCCCGACTGTCTCAGCTGTTATCGCTGCGGCACCCGTTACAGTGGCCCGGGAGTCACCACTCCCGGTGGCAGTCCGGCTGCTGGCGGCCGCGAGTTCGGCGGCTTCGACCTCGAAACACATGAAAAACACCGCCAGCTCGTCGCCCGCACCAAACGGCTCGCCTCCGATCCAACACACCCGTGAGGTGAGCCATGGATCGCGAGCAGCTCAGGAGCAGGATCGAGGAGGATCTCGGCGGCATCGTCGCGGGCGAGGTGCTCTGTAACGCCGAGAGCCTGAGTCTCTACGCCACCGACGCGAGCCTCTGTGAGGTCTGGCCGCTGGCGGTGGTGCGGCCCCGAACGACTGAAGACGTGGCGGCCACGGTCTCGTGGGCCGCCGAACGCCAGATTCCGGTGCATCCCCGCGGGGCCGGCTCGAGTCTCGCAGGCGGATCGCTCGGCCCCGGCGTCGTCATCGACTGCGGCCGGTTTTTTCGCCGGATCCTGCGGACCAGCGGGGACGGCGTGCGTGTGCAGACCGGCGTGATCGCAGCGCAGCTCGAGGAACACCTCGCCCGTGGAACCCGCTCATTGGGCGTCGACCCGTCGAATGGCTGTGTGACCACGATCGGTGGCATGATCGGAAAAAACTCTTCCGGCAGCCGCTTTCTCAGGCATGGCGCGATGAGCGGCCGCATCGAGTCGGCGCGGGTGGTGCTGGCCGACGGCGCGATCGTGGACCTTGTGCCGACGGCTCCCGCGTCGCCCCGCCAGCCCGATCTGCAGAACGCCAATGACAGCCAGCCCACAAGCATCGCCACGCCTGCGGCGGGCGGAGCGGAGAGGCTCGTGCAATTGGCCACTGGCGTGGCTGACGTGCTCGCATCGTCACGGGAACTGATCTTGGCCTCGCAGCCAACCACTCGCGCCACGCACGGCGGCTACCAGCTCCATGATCTGATTCGCATCCTCGACCGCGACGGGCTCGTCGATCTGCCACGGTTGCTCTGCGGCGCTGAGGGCACGCTGGGGATCGTGACCGAGGCCACGCTCCGCACGGTGCCTGTCGAAGCACACACCGCGGTGGGACTGTTCCTCTTCGACTCGCTCGACCGTGCAGCAGAGGCGGCAGTGAGACTGCGACCGCTCTCCCCCGACGCCTGCGACCTGTTCGACAAGCGGCACCTCACCCTGGCCCGCAGCGCCAAGCCGGCATTCGATCAGCTGATCCCGCCGATCGCAGACGCCGGACTGCTGGTCGAATTCACTGCCGCCGATGAGCAGGCCGCCGCGGCCCGGTTCGACGAGGCCGCGCGACGGCTGCAAGGACCGCGGGCTTTGTGCATCGACGTTCGACGGGCCGAGGGCGCGGCCGAAAAGGCCGCTCTCTGGGAGCTGTCACGGAGCGTGGTGGCCACCTTGCACGGCGTGCGCGGCACCGTGCGACCGGTGCCATTCGTTGAGGATGTGGTGGTGCCGCCGGAGGCAATCCCCGATTTTCTCCGCCGGCTGCAGGAGGTGCTCAAGCAGTGCGACGTGACCGCGATGCTCTTCGCCCACGCCGCCCAAGGCCAACTGCACATCAGGCCGTACGCCGATCCGCGTGATCCAGCCGAACGCCTGCGGCTGGAGCGGCTGGCGAACGCCATCTACGGTGAGGTGACCGCCGTGGGGGGCACGATCGGCGGCGAGCAGGGCCTTGGCCTCTCTCGCACCCCCTTCTTCGCGGCACACTTCCCTGAACTTGCCGGTCTGTTCGCCGCCGTGAAGCGGGTTTTTGATCCAGACGATGTGCTGAATCCTGGCGTGGTCACCGGGCTGAGTCCGGCCCAGGTGGCCTGGAGGCCTCCACTCGCTGACCAGCAAGCAGAGCCTTCCTCGGCACCCTTGCCTGTGCTGACATGGACGGCGGAGCAGTTTGCCGACGAGGTCGATGCCTGCAACGGCTGCGGCACCTGCCGCAGCCAGTCGCCCGGCTCACGGATGTGTCCGATGTATCGCGAGAATCCGGCGGAGGAGACCTCACCTCGCGCCAAGGCCAACCTGATGGCCGCCCTGCTCTCCGCGCGGCTTGACCCCGCAGCACTCGGACAGGATGCCGTGCGGGCCATCGCCGACACCTGCTTCAACTGCCATCAGTGCCGAGCCGATTGCTCTGCCGGAGTCGACATCCCTGCCATCGTCACGGAACTCAAGGCAGCACACGTCGAGATCAACAGCCTCGATCTGCATTCGTGGTTGCTCTCGCGGGTCGACTCGCTCAGCGGCCTGGGGGGCGCGGTCGCGCCCTTGGCCAACCGGGCAATCGCCAATCCGCAGTCGCGCTGGCTGATCGAGAAAATGCTGGGCGTGGCCCGCGGCCGCAAGCTGCCCCGCTTCACCGGACACCAGGTGATGCGCTGGGCTACCCGCCGAGGCCTGACGCGGCCGTCGCGCCGCAGCGGTCCGCGAGTGCTCTACTTTCTCGACACGTTCGCCCGCCGTCATGATCCGCTGCTCGTGAAGGCGCTCGTGGCAGTGCTCGAACACAACGGCATCGGCGTGTTTATCGATCCTCGACAGGTCTCCGCGGGGATGCCACTGGTAGCAGCAGGGGACGTTGCAGGCGCGAGGCGTCTGGCCAGCACCAATCTCCGCGTGCTCGCAGAAGCAGTGCGGCTCGGCTATCGGATCATCTGCACCGAACCATCTGCAGTCACCTGCATCGTGCACGATTACCCGCGGCTGCTGGAGGACGACGAGATGGATCGCGTCGTGGCCGCCACGTCGGATGCGGCGACGTTCCTCTGGGACCTTCACCGCGAGGGCCGGCTGAGCCTCGACTTCCAACCGTTGAGCGGACAGTCGCAGCCCGCCACTCGCATCCTCTACCACGCCCCCTGCCACGCCCGGATCGGCCGCGACAAGAGCCCAGCGGAGCATCTGCTGCGGCTCGTGCCAGGCCTCGCGCTCGACTCCGCCGACCGTGGCTGCTCGGGGATGGCCGGAACCTTCGGCCTCTCGCGCCACAACTATCGCACGAGCCTGCGGGTTGGGCTGGGACTGGTGTCGGCAATGCGCAGCGGCGGCATCGAGGCGGGCGCTACCGAGTGCAGCGGCTGCCGGATACAAATGGAACAGGGCACGTCCAAGCCAACGGTTCATCCAGTGAAACTGCTGGCAAAGTCCTACGGCCTGCTGGCCGGCCCCGGCCCGGACCGGCTCGACTCACTGCTCACAGGCAGAAGCGGGCCACTCACCACCAGCTGACGCATGCACGAACCAAGCCCTCCCGTTCACACCGCCACTCCCGTCGGCTCGCTCCACATCAGCCTGTTCGCCGGCATGGCTGCTGCTGTCGGCCGTCGTTCGCTGGAACTGCCCTGGGAGGACGATACCGCAGCCGCACTCCGCAGCCGGCTCGGCGCGGAGTTTCCGGCCATCGCTCCGCTGCTGGCCCGCAGCGCCGTGGCGATCGGCGATGCCTACGTGGCCGATGACGCAGTGGTGCCACGCGGGTCTGACGTGGCGATCATTCCTCCGGTGAGCGGAGGATGACATGCCGACCCCAGTCGCGGACACGGCGCAGACATCCACCGCACTGCTCTTGGTGTGGGAACCGATCGATGCGGCCCGCCTGCTGGCCTGCGTCGCCGATGACGCGGCCGGGGCGAACGTGCTGTTCACCGGCACGACCCGCGGCGTGACGGCCGGCGTGCTGACGCAACGACTCGCCTACGAGGCCCATGAGCCGTTGGCCCGCGCCCAACTGGCCCGGCTGCGGGACGAGGCCATGGCGACCTATGCCCTGACCGCGTGCGCGATCAGCCACCGGCTCGGCGAGGTCGCGGTTGGCGAGACGAGCGTGGCGATCGCCACGAGCGCTCCGCACCGCCGCGAGGCCTTCGCCGCGGCCGAGTGGCTGATGGAACGGATCAAGAGCGAGGTGCCAATCTGGAAGTGCGAGGAAGGGGCCGACGGCGGCCGCACATGGATTCATCCTGACGGCGGGATTCATCCCGACAGTGGTGTGCATCCTCACCGCGAGAGACACCCCGTCAGCCTGCCGAAGGCCGGCACGGCTCACGGTCGTGCCGCGAGTCAGGGTGGTGCATCATGATCGACTCCGCCGGATCGTTCGATCCAGCCGCGCCAGTGCTCGTCGATGGCTTCGGCCGCACGCACACCGACCTGCGGATCAGTGTCACCGACCGCTGCAATCTCCGCTGCACCTACTGCATGCCGCTCGACGCGGTCTTCAAGCCGCGGGACGAGTTGCTCAGCTACGAGGAGATCGCGAGGGTGGCCCGCGTAGCGGCCGGCCTCGGCATCCGTTCGATCCGGATCACGGGGGGCGAACCGCTCGTACGGCACGGCGTCGAAGCACTCGTAAGGCAACTTGCCGAGATTCCAGGCGTCGAGGATCTCTCGCTCACAACCAACGGCCTGCTGCTCGAGGAGCAGGCGTCGGCTCTGCGAAGCGCCGGCCTGCATCGTCTCAACGTCAGCCTCGACGCACTTGAGCCGGAAGTCTTCGAGCGGATCGCGCGACGCCAGGGGCTCGACCGCGTGCTGGCCGGCCTCGCCGCCGCGAAGACTGCCGGCTTCCGTTCGATCCGCATCAACGCCGTCTCCATCCGCGGACTCACCGAGGGTGAGATCGTGCCACTGGCCCTGTTCTGCCGCCGCGAGGGCTTCCATCTGCGGTTCATCGAATTCATGCCACTCGATGGCGAATCATCGTGGGCAGACGGTCAGGTGCTCTCGGGCCGCGAGGTCAGAGAGATTCTCACCCAGCACGTGGGACCGCTTGCGCCGGCCACCCGCACCGACGACGGCCAGCCGGCGGTCGATTATGAGTATGTGGACGATGCCACTGCGGCCGGCGTCGGATTCATCGACCCCGTGACGCAGCCCTTCTGCGACCGATGCGACCGGCTGCGGCTCACAGCTGACGGGCAGTTTCGCAACTGCCTATTCTCGACGACGGAGTGGGACGCGCGGCAGGTGCTCCGCACGGGCGGTTCCGACGATGAGATCGCCCGCCTGCTCCACGACTGCGTGCGGGCGAAGCGGGCCGCGCATGGCATCGGCACGGCGTCGTTCGAGCGGCCGACCCGGGCCATGTATCAGATCGGGGGCTGAGCGTGTCTGATTCCGAGACCGTCCGCCGTTATCTTGACAACGCCGCCACGTCGTGGCCCAAGCCGCCGGAGGTCTTCGCCGCGTGGGAACATGCCGGCCGGTCGATCGGTGCCGCTGCCGGCCGGGCCACCTATCGCGAGGCGGTTGCCGCGGATGCGATCCGTTCTCGGTGCCGGGCGGCTGTCGCCCGCCTGCTCGGCAACGTCGATCCGCAGCGAGTGGCCTTCCCTGCGGGAGCGACACTCGGGCTCAACATGGCGATCCACGGCCTGCTCGGAAGCGGCGACCATGTGATCGCCACGGCCGCCGATCACAACGCCACGCTCCGTCCACTCCACTGGCTCGAGTCCCGCGGCCTGATCGAGCTCTCGATCGTGCCCTGCGACGGCGCAGGCTGTGTCGATCCAGAGGAGGTCGCACGGGTCTGGCGGCCGACAACGCGGCTCGTGGTCTGCTCGCATGCCTCCAACGTGACGGGAGCGATTCAGGATGTACGGGCTCTCGGCGCGCTCGCGCATGACCGCGGTGGACTCCTGTTGCTCGATGCAGCGCAGTCGCTTGGACAGATCGCCTGCACGACCGGAGGGTACGGCGCCGACATCGTGGTCGCACCGTCACACAAGTGGCTGCTCGGACCGGCCGGGGCAGGCATTCTCTGGGCCCGGCCCGGCATTGATCTCGCGCCGCTCGTGCAGGGGGGCACCGGCTCCGCGAGCGACAGTCTCGCCATGCCAGACGGTTTCACCGACCGCATGGAGCCCGGCACGCCCGACCTGCCTGCGCTCGCCGGCCTCCTGGCAGCCGTGGAGTGGCTCGCGACACAATCGATCGATGCGGTCGGACAGCGGTGCCGCGAACTGGCCGCCGCGGCCGCCGCTGGGCTGGGAGCGATCGATGGCGTGCGGGTGATCGGGCCATATGCCAACGGCGCACGGGGAAGCGCCGCCGACGGGAGCGGTGGTGATGCCATCGCGCCGATTGTGAGTTTTACAGTCGAGGGCTATGATCCCGCCGAAGCGGCGCTGCTGCTGGAGCAGATCGCGGGCGTGCAGGTGCGATCGGGCTTTCACTGTGCCGCCTGCATCCATCCGCATCTCGGAACGCAGAACGGCGGCACCGTGCGGGCGAGTTTTGGGCCCTACAACACCGGCGACGACGTCGACGCGGTTGTGTCGGCCATGCAGAAGCTCAGATGACAGGCTTCCGGACATCCAGAAAACGAGGGAACGATCAATGGCAGGAATCAAAAAAGAGGTCTGGTACTCCGGTGGTCTGCGGTTTCAGTGCACGCAGTGCGGCGACTGCTGCTCGGGCGCCGAGGGCTACGTCTGGGTGAATCAGGAAGAGATCAACGGCATGGCTGCCCGCATCGGCATGACGCCGGCCGACTTCGAGGCCAAGCATGTGAAGCGGGTGGGCGTGCGTCGGTCGCTCAAGGAACGGCCGGGCGGAGACTGCGTGCTGCTGGATGAAAAAACCCGCGCATGCACGGCCTACGAAGAGCGGCCGCGGCAGTGCAAGACCTGGCCGTTCTGGGATTCCAACATCCGCTCCCCCGAAGCGTGGGCTGAGGCGGCCGAGGCTTGCCCTGGCTGCAACAAGGGCAACCTGGTGCCACTCGAACAGATCGTCGAGCAGGC
Organism: Planctomycetaceae bacterium; assembly: GCA_947449135.1. Lineage (GTDB taxonomy): Bacteria > Planctomycetota > Planctomycetia > Pirellulales > UBA1268 > CAMCQY01. Next base: position 28,720 of record CANFQO010000036.1, read on the forward strand.
CTCAAAGATCCGGATTTAGTTTCACGAAAAACACAGCTCCGGTGGCGAAGCCGGCTGGGGCTTTTGAGAGCGTGCCGCAGCGTTCGAATAAAAGCCCCCGGCGGAAGCCGGGGGACTCCGGGTGTGAACACCACCCCGCGTGCCATGCAGATCCGGGAAAGCCCAACAACCCGGTGTCCCGTCGCTTCCGCTCCGGGCTTCTATTCAAGCGTGACTGGACCGCCTGAGCGAACGCAGCGTTCGAATAAAAGCCCCCGGCGGAAGCCGGGGGACTCCGGGTATGAACACCGCCCCGCGTGCCATGCAGATCCGGAAAAGCCTATCAACCCGGTGTCCCCGGACTTCCGTCCGGGGCTTTTTGTCAGACGGGGTGTGTCACCTAACGACACGGCATGACGTGGATTCAGATTACAACACGCCGCCGTGCGTGCGATACATCGTCATGTGCGATGGCTGATCGAGGAACCAGATGCGTTCCCATTCATCGGTGATCTGCCGCAGGTCTTCCGACGTGTAGATCAGCTGCTCGGCACGGCGAACCGGATCGCCCGAGTACATCGGGATAAGGCAGCCAGTGTTGGTTGCCAACGCCACGGCAGCAAAGAGCATCCAAGCCGTCCTGGTGATCGTGCCGCCGTTGGTAAGGTGCGCCTTCATGACCTGCTTCTCCCTCATCCAATCCGTGTTCCGGTCCGGCATGTCACGGGAGCCACGCTCCGTGCAACACGCTGCGGAACCCGGTGACTGACCTGCCGACCGCCTACCATCGCAACGATGGCCAGGCTGGCGGAAGATGTAGCTGACGGCAATCCATTGCCGCGATGTTGATTTTCAAGAGAGGCCGCGGGCAGCTTGCCTAGGCTCTCCATCCTGCGGCTTACTCCCGCTCCGTCTGGCCTTCCTGCCGTACCGGAGCGGATGGCTCGATTGAGTCTGCGGTTTCCGGAGGAGCAGCTGCCCGATCGAGTTGCCGCACTCGGGCCTCCATCTCTTTGCCGGGCTTGAAGGAGACGACGCTCTTCGCCTGCACCGGCACCCGCTCCCCCGTACGGGGGTTGCGAGCCATCCGTGCCTCGCGTTTCTTGATCTGAAACACGCCGAAGTTCCGGAGTTCGATCCGCCCTTCCCGCACCAGGGCGTCGATCAGGGCGTCGAACGTCTTCTGCACCAGCTCCTTGGTTCGGAGCTGCGGCAGTTCGATCTGCTCGGCGATCGTTCTGACAATGTCTTTCTTGGTCACGATCTGGACGCTCCGCACGGATGGTGCGATTCGTCGGAAGTCTATGACTGGCAAGTAGTAGTGTCAACGATCCACCTTGCCGGTCAGCCCGGCTGTGCAGGAATCTTCCGTTGAGAGTATCGGCGGCATATCCCGCAGACTTGACAGAATCGGAATATTTTCCGGAAACCTGTAGTCTTCCATTCCGCGACGCCCGGTGAACATGGCCGCGACCTTGGGGCGGCCGAAAAACCCACTACACTCGGGGCCGCTCGGCCCTGGAACGTGGTAGACACACGGGGTCGATGCTCGTCGATCTGAAACCCGTCGATCTGAAATTAGACCCGCACGCCCTCCCCTCTGCCCCGGCTGCCCGACATGCCACCTCCTGAGTCCGTGGTGCCCTCCCCGGCGATGGCGACGCCACAGCCCGCCAGCCCGGCGATACCGCTGACCGTCAGCCTGGGGAGGCTCCGACTGCCGAACCCGATCATGGTGGCCTCCGGGACGTTTGGCTACGGACGCGAGATGAGCGGGTTCGTCGATCTGGCCCGGCTGGGCGGCGTGGTACCAAAGACGATCACGCCGTTGCCGCGTCCGGGCAACACGCCTTGGCGGACGGTCGAAACCGCGGCCGGCCTGCTCAATTCGATCGGCCTCGACAATGACGGCATCGACTCGTTCCTCGCCCGCCAGCTGCCCTTCCTGGTGCGTTGCGGGGCTCCCGTGATCGTGAGCATCGCGGGCGGTTCACAGGCCGACTTCGTCGCGCTCGCTTCGCGGCTTGATGGAGTGCCGGGCATCGCGGCCCTCGAACTCAACATCTCGTGCCCGAACGTCAGCCATGGAATCGACATGGGCACCGATCCAGTGGCATGCCGCGGTGTGGTGGAAGGAGTGCGGTCGGTGACCGCGCTCCCCATCCTTGCCAAGCTCACCCCCAATGTCACCAGCATCGTGGAGATTGCCCGGGCGGCCAAGGATGGCGGCGCCGATGCCGTCACGCTCATCAACACCTGCCAGGGCATGGCGGTCGACTGGCGGCGACGACGGCCGCTCCTCGGCAACGTCATCGGCGGCTTGAGCGGCCCGGCGATCAAACCGATCGCTCTGCGGTGCGTCCATCAGGTACGTCAGGCCGTCGACATTCCAATCGTCGGCGTCGGCGGCATCATGACGATCGATGACTGCATGGAGTTTTTCGTCACGGGCGCCTCAGCCGTGCAGATCGGCACCGCCAACTTCGCCGAACCGATTGCTTCGGCCCGGCTGCTCGACGGCCTGCCCGCGGCGCTCGCCGAACTAGGGGCGACAGGCATGGCCGATGTGATCGGCACACTCGCCGTGCCCCAGCGTGCCCCCTGCCCACCGGCAACGCCCCCCTCTGGAAGCAGCCCCCATGCCACCTGAACCACAGCACGCGAATCCTCCCCGGCCGGCCGCCCCCACGCGTGTTCTGTCGGGGATTCAGCCGACGGGCCGCTTCCACTGGGGCAACTACTTCGGCGCGATCCGGCAATACATCGATCTGCAGCCGAGCGAGCCGACGCCTGGGCAGCCACAGCCCGATCACGAGGCCTACTACTTCATCGCCGATCTGCACGCGCTGACGACCGTGCGCGAGCCCGATCGGCTCCGCTCGCTCGTACACGATGCGGCCGTCGACCTCGTGGCCCTGGGGCTCGATCCCGATCGGGCCACGCTCTTCGTGCAGTCGGACGTGCCGGAGGTGACGGAACTGACCTGGCTGCTGATGACCGTGACGCCGATGGGCCTGCTCGAACGCTGCCATGCCTACAAAGACAAA
>CANFQO010000037.1 GCA_947449135.1 Planctomycetaceae bacterium
CCGGGGAATTCGACCATTTCGCCGGCCATCACGCCGGAGAGGCCCCACACCCGCGCGATGCCGTCGCCGACCTCGAGCACGCGACCCACTTCGCGCACGTCGATGCCCGACTCGAACCGGTCAATCTCCTCACGCAGTACCGAGGCGATCTCGTCCGTATTGAATTTCATGAATGCTCCTCTGCTTCAGTCGGGCCCTGAGCCGCACAAGGCTCGTGGCGACGGAATGGTCATAGACGGTGTCGGCGACCCGCACGATGAGGCCGCCGATCAGTTCGGGATTGACGATGAAAGTCGGCGACAGGCTGCCGCCGACGGATTTTTCGACTGTGGCCACGATCTGGCTCATCTCGGCTGGGTCGAGTGGCACCGCCGTGGTGAACGTGGCCTGTCGGCGGCCATCCAGTTCGTCGGCGTGCCGCTCAGCGGCAGCGACCACCTGGGCCAGAATGCCGAGCCGTCCGTGTCGGGCCAGCACATGCAGCGAGTGGAGGGTCGTCGGGTGGACGCGACCGGCGCAGATCCGGTTGATGATGGACGACTTCTCGTCCGGCGTGACCTTCGGCGAGTCGAAGACGATCGCAGCCTTCGGCACGCGCGGCAGCACGTCACGAACGATCGAACGGAGTTCCTCGAGCACCTCGCGGCGGCAATGCTTCCTGTCAGCCGCCTCGATGATCGCCTGCGCATACACCTTCGACAGCCGTTCCACGCCAATGTCGGTGACGCTGCCGGCATGATCGGCCGTGCTCGGGGCGCTGTGCTGGTCGTGAGGTGTGTTGCTCATTGGAAATGGTGCCTCAGTTCACGCTCGGTTTTGTGCCCAGGCTTGCCACTGAGTCGCGAACGAGCCTGGCCTGGTCATCGCGGCCGAGCTTTTCCCGCAGAAACTTGCCCGCGACCTCGACGGCCAGATCCCCTGCCCGATCGGCAATCGCGGCGAGCGCTTCATCCTTCGCGAGCCCGATTTCATGACGGGCCCGAGCCTTCTCGTCCTCGGCTGCCTTGCGGGCCTCGGCAACGATCGTCTGTCGCGTGGCGTCGGCATCGCGACGGGCCTCCTCCAGCATGCCGCGGACCTCGTCAGTCGCCTCGGCCAACCGCCGCTCGTACGACGCCAACATCCGCTTGGCGTCTTCGTTCGCAGCCTGGGTGGCAGCGATTGTGTCGGCGATGCCCTGCTCCCGCTTTTCCAACCCCTCCATGATCGGCTTCCAGGCAAACTTCGTCAGGAGCCCGAAAAGACCGAGAAAGACGGCGAACGACCAGACGGCAAGGTCAGTCTGGAACCAGGCCGGGCTCTCGAAATCCTTCTGCGACGTGCCGGCCGGTGGGTTGTGGCCGATCTCCGGCAGATGCCCATGATCACCATGCTCGGCATGGTCGCCAGATGCATGCTGGTCGTCGGCTGCGGAGGCTGATCCGCCAGCCGGGATTCCACACGGCAGAAGGCCACACAGGAGCACAGCCATGGCGGCGATCCGTAGCGACGGCATCAGGCGGGCAAAGCGACTGGGATGAAGCTGGTTCAAGGTCTGTCTCCGCAACATAAATCAGGCATCGGAACCGAATGGTGTTCGTGGCAGCTGAAACCCTGGAACGCCCGGGGCAGGCGGGGAGTTGTGTCGCTCCCCGCCTGCAGCCGCGGAACTCCAGAGTGCGGGATCCACAGGCCGTCATTGGCCCGCAGAAATCCGGCGAGGACAGTGCCTCACTTCGTCGAGCAGATGAACAGCGCGTAGAACGTGAAGCCTTCGATGAGAGCGGCCGCGATGATCATCGCGGTCTGGATGCTGCCCGAGACTTCCGGCTGACGGGCCATGCTCTCATAGGCCGCTGAGGCGAGCTTGCTGATGCCATAGGCGGCGCCGATGACCACGAGGCCGACGCTGAAGGGGGCGGTCAAGTCGATGAGCGAACGGCCACCTGCGGCCTCTTGGGCGCTAGCCATGTCGGCGCACAGCACGGTGACGAGGACGGCAGCGAGGGTCGAGAGCGTACGGAAGGAAGTGAGGGATCGGATCATCACGGGATCAAGCTCCTTGGAAAACGAGGGACCGGACGAAGGTCCGGCGTGGAAAACGAAAAAACTGGGAAAACGGTGACCGAAGTTCTACGGAAATTCTGGGTGTACGGAAATCCCGGCGATTCTGGAGCGGGCCGTTCAATGCTGGTGAACGGATGCCCCGATGAAAAGCGCCGAAAGAAAAGTGAAAATATAGGCCTGCAGGAAGGCAACGAACAGTTCGAGCACGCTGAAGAGCGTGCAACTCACGACGCTGATTCCCGTGACCGTGGCCCACATGCCCATCGAGTATGTCGCCGCGGTCGTGATCAGCCCCATGATGCCGAGCAACACGAGGTGGCCCGCGACCATGTTGGCCAGCAGTCGCACGGCGAGAATCATATGCTTGATCAGCAGGCCGAGCATTTCAATGGCGAAGATCATCGGCTTGAGCAGGATCGCCAGCGGCAGCGGCAGGTCCATCGACGGCACCTGGTTGCCGAAGAACCCGAGGAAGCCGAACTTTGCCATCCCGGCCACGACGACGGTGGCAAGGGTCACGCCCGCGAGGGCGAGAGTGACGGAGAACGACGCCGTGGGCGAGCCTGCCCAGGGCACCATGCCGAGCAGATTGCAGCCGAGCACGAAGAAGAAAAGCGTCAGCAGCAGCGGTACGAAACGGTCGCCATCGTGGTGCTCGCGGACGGCATGGGCCGCCACGGCGACGTGACCATGGGAATGGCCGTCATCGGCGTGGTCGTCGTGTGCGTGGTCGTCGTGATGGTCGTGGCTGTCAATCGCCGGCCGGGCGATCTGGTCGCGGACAAAGAGGATCATCGACTCGAACAGATTGGCGAAGGCCCCCTTCGGAGCGGCTCCCGTCCGAAGCTTCGCGGCGACCCGGGTGAACAACAGGGTGAGGATGCCGGCGAGCACCAGTTCCAGGATCATGTACTTCGAGATGCCGAATCCCGACTTCATCGAGAAGAGGCTGTCGAGCGCCCCAAACGGCTGCGGAATGAGGATTTTGCCGTCCATCGCCTGATTGAATTCAGCGACATCGGTGATGTCGGGGCGGCCGTCGCGCAGGAACTGCGGCACATCGTTGAGCGTCTGCCAGCCCTGTCGCCAGAGGACCTTCGGCACCTCGAAGAAGTAGCTGTCTTTGAGGTGGTAGATCGGGTTGTGGTCGGACATCGGGGGCTTGTTCCTTGGCTGCCGTCGGCTTGCAGACGCGACAGGTTTTTCAACGCGGGACGCAGAGTGTGAAGGAAAGGGGCGGGTTCCGTCAATTCACCCTTTTTTTGCCGCCGATCCCGGCCCGATTCTGGCTTCCTAGAATGTGCAGAAGAATGTCGGTGGCAAGGAGCGGAAGATAAAAAGAGAGCAGGAATCGAGCAGCACCGGCCTCGTCGAGCCCGCCGCCTGCCGACTGAAGAAGCCAGCCCAGTGCGACCAGCGGCAGGAAAAGCCGCAGCGTGATGGCCCCGAGGCCCTTGGCCACGCCAAGGGCCGGATTCGCAGTCGGCCAGCGGGCGATGATCCAACCTCCGCAGGCTCCGACAAGACAAACCGCCGCCGCGAAGCCGACCGCCTCGCCCTTGCGTGGGTGATCAGCCCCCCCAGTCATCGCCAGGCCGGCGGCTGCGGCCAGCACGGCGGCGAGGACAACGGTGCCGAACAGGGTCCAGCCAAACTCCGAGAACCGTTGTGGGCTGGTCACGGTTGTTTTCTCCCGTCGAGCTGTACCAGCCATGCCAGCGCGGTGACCAATCCCAGCACGAGCCCCGCCGGTCCCAGAAACCGGGTGCCCCAGCGTGCGTCCAGCCAGCCGCCGACCACTCCCGGGAGGAACATTGCAAGACCGATGGCGATGATCCGAGACGCCCAGGCTATTCCCTCGCCGACGGGCGAGCCGGAGTCGTTCTTGTGGGGATGTTGGGGCTGCGACATGGGGGGTAGCCTACAAGAAAACAGGGGGACATTCCTGAAGAGTGGCCGACATCCTTACGATAGTCGCTGCCTCCCGAGAGAGAGGGTGGAGATGTCATCGATGGCATCTCCAGCAGGAACCATTCGGGGTTATTCATCCTATGGCCCAGCGCAAGCACCGTCGTCGCCGTCGCCATCGCCGCGGTGATTCCGCCGCGGTCATCGGGGGTGAGACGCCGTCGCGGCTGCCTGCCTCGACCCTGCGGATGCTTGGGTGCGACGGGGAGACCTGCCAGGAAACGGTCGTCCTGCGGCCGGAGGAACTCGCGATCGCCCGCGAGAAGTGGCCGGTGGTCTGGATCGACGTCGAGGGGCTGAGCGATGCCGAATCGATCCGCATGATCGGCGACGTGTTCCAGATCGGCGATCTGGCCTTGGAGGACGCCACCACCCCGGACGAACGGCCCAAGGTCGAGGTGTTCGGCCACCAGGTGCTGGTGGCGGCGAGGATGGCGAGATTCGACGGCGAGGTCGTCGTTACCGACCCCGTCTGTCTCTTTCTGGGCGACCGCTACCTGATCACGTTCCGCGATCAGTTCACCCACGACGGCTTCGAAAGCGTCAGGCAGCGGATCCGCCATGGCCGCACGAAGATTGGCCACCTTGGCGCCGACGCCCTCTGCGCCCTCCTTCTCGACCAGGTTGTCGACGGCTACTTCCCCGTGCTCGAACAGTTTGGCGACCGGCTTGAGTTGCTCGAGGAAGAGGCGCTGAACAACCCCAGTCGTGATTCGCTGGTGCGGATCCATGACGTGCGGAACGACCTGATGACGCTTCGCCGCGCACTCTGGCCCACCCGCGACGTGCTTCATGCGCTCGGCCGTGAGCAGACTCCGTTCGTGGGGGATCACGCGAGAACCCACTTCCGGGATTGCTACGACCACACGATGGAACTGCTCGACCTCATGGAAGGCTATCGCGAGATCGGTGCGGATCTCCGCGACATCTATCTGGCGAGCCTGAACAACCGGATGAACGATGTGATGAAGGTGCTGACGGTGATCGCCACCATCTTCATGCCGCTCACCTTCATCACCGGCTACTACGGCATGAACTTCGACACGAATTCCCCTTGGAACATGCCGCTCCTCCGCTTCCGGTACGGCGGCCTAGTTGCCGCGGCGATCATGGTGGCGACCACCATCGGGATGGTGGTCATCTTCTGGCGCCGCGGCTGGCTCAAACGCTGGCACTGAATACACGCGAAACACCGGCATCCTGCCGCCTCGACAGGCGAATGCCTGTCCTCATGGAGTCGCTTGGCGGGCCTCCGCCCGCTGGTGCTGCGCACGGCATCCTGCCGTGCAGTCTGCACGCGAAACACCGGCATCCTGCCGTGCACGCGGGGCAGTATGTCGACGGCTGGCGGCGTGGTTCCGGTGTCCCGTCGCTTCCGCTCCGGGCTTTTATTCAAGCGTGATGGAGCCTCTCGAGGGAACGCACCGTTCGCATAAAAGCCCCCGGCGGAAGCCGGGGGACACCGGCTAGGCAGCGGAGCCCGGTTGCCATGCCGCTCCATATCCCCCTTATTTGCCGAGCACGTCAGGCGCGGCCGAGCAGGAAGAAGGTTCGCATTGTCCCCTTCCCTTTGATCGTCACCTCGCCACGGTCGGCGAATCGGAACCGATCGGCCAGCAGCGTCTGCGTCGCCTCCGAGACATGGATCCGTGATGGCTCTCCATGGGATTCCATCCGGCTGGCGAGGTTGACCGTGTCGCCCCAGAGGTCATACGTGAACTTGTGGCGGCCGATCACGCCGGCGACGACCGGCCCCGAGTGGATGCCGATCCGCACCTCGAGCCCGAGGCTGCGGCTGGCCATCACGTCGCGGAAGGCCGACTGCATTCCCAGGGCCATTTCGGCCACCGTGGCGGCATGGTCATGGCGGGGCACTGGCAGGCCTGCCACGGCCATGTAGGCGTCACCGATCGTCTTGATTTTCTCGACGCCATGGAGGTTGGCGAGGTGGTCGAACGCGGAGAAAATCTCGTCGAGCAGGCCGACAAGGTGCTGTGCATCGGTGTGCTGGGAGAACTCGGTGAACCCCTTCAGGTCAGCGAATAGGACGGTGACGTGTTGAAAGCTGTCCGCGATTGTCGATTCACCGTTTTTGAGCCGGTCGGCAATCTTGTCCGGCAGGATGTTGCGGAGCAGCCGCTCCGACTTCTCCCGTTCGAGCTTCAGGTCGGCTAGCGACTGTTCAAGCGCGGCGAAGGCGGCGTTGCGTTCCAGCAGCCGGCGGTAGGCGTCGGAGTGCACGCGTATGCGGGCGATGAGTTCGACCGGGTCGGGTAGTTTGACGAGGTAGTCGTTGGCTCCCGCTTCCAGCAGCTGGGCCTTGACGGTCGGCTCTTCCTGCGCGGAGAGCATGATCACGGGCACGTCAGCCGTCGCGGGCTGGCCGCGGAACTGCCGCACCATGTCGAGTCCGTCGATGCCGGGCATGACGAGGTCCTGCAGGATGACCGTTGGCCGGAACGCTGCGGCCTTTGACAGCGCCTCGGTCGACTGCTGGCAGAATTCGTAGGCGATGTCTGACTGGCCGGCGAGAAGGCGGCGGACCGCCGCGCCGATCATGGCCTGATCGTCGACAAGCAGCACGCGGTGGCCGGTCGGGGCCAGCGTTGCTGGGGAGAGAACGTCTTCCATGGTTCGAAGCCGTCCGTGATGGCGAGGAGGGAGTTGGGATCACCGGCGGTGAGGGGCGGACCCAAGCGTGAACATTTTCTAGAGTAGGGCCTTGCCATCCAACAGACCAGTCCTACCAGGGAAACGTCTTCCAAGCCTCCATCGTCACCTTCAGGAGTTCCTTGGAATCCATCTGGATGCCATACCCTTGGAATCCGATCGGTCCCCGGTAGCCGGCAGCCCGGAGTTTCGCGAGGAAGGCGTTGATATCGTAGGTGCCGCGACCAAGTGGTTGGATGAGCCGATCCCAGCCGAGAGTGCGGGTGTCGCCGGTGTCGGCGCCGCAGATTGTCACGAAATCGAGACGGGGCAATGCCTCTTTCAAAACCGGGGCCGGATCGCGCTGGCCGCCTTCGACTTTGAGCCAATGGCAGAGGTTGAAGGTGATTCCGAGCGACGGATCGTTGACCGCATCGGCCACCCGCAGGCATGTCTCCACGCTCTCGCCCCAAAAACCTGTATGTGGGTAGAGCGAGATCTTCACGCCCTTCGCCTTGGCGAGAGTTAGCGCCCGCTTCAGCGCTGGCACTACGACTGTGTCGCCCGAGGTCGGGCCGGCATTCACGTCCGCCGGCACCTCGACCTGCTGCAGGCCCAGCCACAACGTGGTGTCGAGTCCGGCCAGCGCGTCGATCGCCTGAACGAGATCAGCCGGCACATCAGTGTCCTGAAACGAGAACTTCGTGACGTGGTAGGCGTTCACGAATCGGACCTTGCGCGTGGCGAGTTCGGTCGCGTAGGCCTTGGCGGTGGCGGGGCTCCCGCCGAAACCGTCGTAGCCCAACTCCGCCAGCACCAGTGCGGCTTCGGCTGGCGGCTGCCTCGCGGCGGTATCCATGGCGAAGAAGAGCGGGCGTTCCTCGGCCTGGACGCAGGCGACGAGGAGGAGACCAACCAGACCAAACAGGATGCTTCTCATCATCGCTTGAGAACCTCGCCGCAGACTGAAATTTCACCGAGAAGGGCCACGGGCTCGGTCGTGGCGATCAGGATATGCTGCGTCGGTGGTGGAACAACACGTGGCGCCGAGGGAGCACCGAGCGTTTTCGCCGGATCGCCCTGCTTCGCGAAGTTGAGCGAAATCCCCCGGGATTCAAGGGCGAAAAAGAAGCTGGGGAACGAACTGGGGAACTAGGATTCGAACCTAGACTAACTGGTTCAGAGCCAGTCGTGCTACCGTTACACCATTCCCCATCAAAGGGGTTCCCTGTCGGCGGTTTCGCGATCACCACGCACAGATCGAGACGATCTGTGTATGCTGCCGTCGGCCGACTAGGAAAAGATTACTCGGCGGGCGCGGGGCTGGCAATTCCGAACGCCGTGTGCCGCTTTCTGGGGCCGTGCACGAGGGCGAGCAGGCTGTGGCTTTTCTCGAACTGAAATCGGGTCCCCGAAGCGGTGAGCGGCTGACGCTCCGCCCCGGACGGCTGGTGATCGGCCGCCATCCCGCCTGCGACGTCATTATCGACGCCTCCGCCGTCAGCCGCCAGCATGCGGCCATCACGATCCAGGACGGGCAGCACACGACCATCGAGGACCTCCGCAGCCGCAACGGCACCGTGCTCAACGGCCGGCTGCTCACCGCGCCGCACCAACTGGCGGATGGCGACCAGATCCAGATCTGCGAACAGTTGCTCGTGTTCTCTGTTGGCGACCGGCCGGCCAGGGCCGACTCACAATCCAATTCTGGTCCGCTCAGCGTCAGCTTCCGGACCTCGCTGTTCGATGAGGTGGTTGATGAGGGAGACCACGATTCGATCATCGTCTCCCAACTGGCGGTGGCCGAGCCTGCTGCGGGGGAGGAAGGAAGTGGCGAGCATGCGGAGGCCAAACTCCGGGCCGTGCTTGGCCTCAATCGTGCCATCGGCTCGTCGCTCTCGCTCGAAGAAGTGCTGCCGCGACTCCTCGACGGCCTGTTCGAGGTGTTTCCCCGCGCCGAGCGGGGCTTCGTGCTCCTCACCGATCCTTCCTCGAACCGGCTGCTGCTACGAGCCAGCAAGATCCGCGGGAAGGCCCAGACCGGCCCGCTCCGACTCAGCCTGTCGCTGATCGATACGGTGGTGAAGTCGCGACGCGCGATTCTCTCGGCCGACGCCGCCGCTGACAGCCGTTTCAACGCCAGTGACAGCATCGTCGACTGCCGGATTCGCTCGTTGATGTGCGTGCCGTTCCTTGGCGCAGATGGTCTTGTGCTCGGAGTGATCCACGTCGATTCGCGGGATGTGCGGAATGGTTTCGATCAGTCCGACCTCGTCGTGCTGGCCGGGGTCGCCGGACAGGCGGCGCAGGCTGTGGAGCAGGCCGTGGCCCATGACCGCCGCGTGCAGCAGGAGCAGATCAATCGGGATCTCGAGCTTGCGCACCGGGTGCAACAAGGGCTCCTGCCGACCAAGCCGCCGGAGATCGCTGGCTACGAGGTGTTTGACTATTACGAGCCTGCCAAGCACGTGGGCGGCGACTTCTTTGCCTACGTGCCCCTTTCGGAGGGACGACTGGCGATCGTGCTGGCCGACGTCTCCGGCAAGGGGGTTTCGGCGGCGCTGGTGATGGCGGCACTGTCAGCCGATATTCGCTACTGTCTCGCGAGCGAACGGGATCTCGCCAAGGCCGTATCGCTCATCAACGAGAGTTTTCTGAGGGGTGGCTGGGACGATCGGTTTGCGACGATGGCGGTGGCGGTGCTCGATCCAAAGTCGCACCGTGTCACGCTCGCGAGCGCCGGCCATCTCCCTGTTTTTCTCCGCGAGGCGTCGGGCCGCGTCAGCACCGTCGGCACCGAGCTGGGCTGTCTTCCGCTCGGGCTCGACCCCGATTGTAGCTACACATCGTGTGAACTGGACCTGGCTGCCGGCAGCACGCTCGTCTTCTATACCGACGGGATCAGCGAGGCCATGGACCACGAGCAGCGGCTCTACGGCCTGGAACGCATGGAGGAGGTGCTGGCGGGGCCGGCCGGTGGGGCGGGCGAACTGGGCCGGCGGCTGCTCGCGGACGTGGAGCGGCACGCAGCCGGCCAGATCCGTAGCGACGACATCTGCCTGGTCTGCGTGGGCCGACAGCCCGCCGTCGGGGCCCCGGTAGAGTCTGCCCAGAGTCCGAGAGCCGTCCAGGGCAGGCCTGCCGTGCAGCCGAAGGCCTGAGCGACCGATACCACTGTCATACGCGGACCGGCTGGGTCCCGTGAAAGGGTTTTTGGAATCCGCGAATCTGATGACGAGGGGGAGTCGACATGAGCTTCTTTCAGTGGCTGCGGGAAGGCGTGCGGCAGGCAGTCGTGCTGGGGTTGGCAGACGCCGTGGAGGACGTCGGCACGCGAAACCAGGGAGACGACCTCGGGCCGGCGCTGGCCCAGTCGCTCCGCGAACGGTTGACCATCCACAGGGATGTGTCGAGGGATGTATCGCAGGAGCCCACCATCCTCGAATCGAAGGCGGCGCCGATCGCGGCCGCCACGAGTCGCCGCCGGCTGGGCCGCTCGCTTGATCACGCACGCGACGGGCTCCGCAAGGCCGCTTGACCAGCGTCTCCAGGGCGAGGTCCGGCGCATGCCAGACCTGGTCAGATGCTCTGGATGCGGTCAGAGGGTGCGAGGAGGCGAGTCTTTGCGGTCGATGGGCAGCGTGACCGTGACGGTTGTTCCACGGTCCACGCCGCTGATGATCGTCGGTTCGCCGCCCAACAAGCGGGCCCGCTGTCGGATCCCCTCGATGCCGAACCGTTCGTCAGGCACCGCGTCGGGATCGAAGCCGATGCCATCGTCCTGCACGATGACCCGCACGGTGTTGTCGGCAGGAGTGTGCTCGAGGCAGACACGGACGGCTTTGGCATGGGCGTGGCGGCGGACGTTCGACAGTGATTCCTGCACGATGCGGAAGATCGTCGTTTCCAGATCTGGTGGCAGCCGCTGGGGCGGCAGGCTGTGGGTGAATTCGACCTGCGGCACGTCGACGCGGGCGTCGGCCACCAGCGTTTCGACGGCATCGACGATCCCCAGTTCGTCGAGGGCCGGAGGCCGCAGGCCGCTGATCAGTCGCCGTGCCTCGTCGGTTGCCGCCCGCAGCAACCGCAGGCCCTCGTGGAGCTCACGGTTGTCAACCCCGTTGACCGCGGCATGTTCGCAGGCCTGAAGATGCATCATTGCTCCGGCGAGATACTGGGCGAGCCCGTCGTGGATCTCGTAGGAGACGAGCTGTCGCTCGCGCTCCTGGATCTTCAGCAGCCGCCGCAGCAGTGTGCGCTCATGCTGCAGCGTCTTCTCCGAGGTCTTGAGAGGTAGGGTGTCTTCGCAGCAGACGAGAACCGCGGCCGGACGGCCATCAACGAGCACGGGGCCCAGTCGCAGCAAGAAGTAGTTGACGCCCCCCTCGGGCCGCTTCACGGTCGTCTCTACGGTCTGCTCCCGCCCGGTTGAGAAAACATCCTCGATCACCCGCTGAAGCTGGTCGATCGACTCCGGCATGGTGAGATCGATGATGTTCCGGCCGACCACCTGCTCGGGCGACCAGCCGTCGTCGATACGATTGCAGAAATGGATTGTGCCGCTGCGATCAATGATCGCGAGGTAGTCGCCGGAGATGCGGCAGACCGCCTCCCACAGGGCCGGCGAGTTGAGGAGCGCCGCGGAGACGGAATCGGCGGCAGCGATGTCGGCCACGGCGGCTGATGGCTCTGCCGGATGTCGCTGTCCGCGTGGCATTGACTGGAGCCCTCGGGGTATCTCAACTGAGGTGTCTGAGCGGGGGTATCTCAACGCTTCGGACGGGGGATCCGCCCTGTGAACGCACCGCCCTTCCCTCCCCGGCCCCGGCCGCGTGGGCCGCCCTTCGCCGGTTTGGCGTTTCCGTCCCGCAGGCCGGCGATCTGATCGCGGAGCCGCGCCGCCCGTTCGAAATCGAGTTCCGCGGCCGCCTGCATCATCTCCGCCTCGAGGTGTTCGAGCAACTCAACCGTGCGTCGCTCCGATTCCTCCCCCTTCCCCACCGCGGCGAAGGCGACCGCCCGGGACGTGGACTCGGCCTCGATTCCGGCCCGGATCTCCTTGCGGATGGTGGCGGGCGTGATGCCGTGGGCCGTGTTGTATGCCTCCTGCAGAACACGGCGGCGGAGTGTCTCGTCGATGGCCTGTCGCATCGATTCGGTGACCGTGTCGGCATAGAGGATCACCCGGGCATCGACGTTTCGTGCTGATCGACCGATCGTCTGCATCAGCGACGTCTCGCTCCGCAGGAAGCCCTCCTTGTCGGCATCGAGAATGGCGACCAGGGCCACCTCCGGCAGATCGAGGCCCTCACGGAGCAGGTTCACACCCACAAGCACGTCGAAGGCGCCCTCGCGGAGCGACTGGAGCAGTTCCACCCGTTCAAAGGCGTCGAGTTCGCTGTGCAGCCAGCGGCAACGCACCTTGCGTTCCTGGAAGTAGGCCGAGAGATCCTCGGCAAGCTTCTTGGTCAGCGCCGTGACCAAAACGCGATGCCCAGCTTTCACCGTCTTCTCGATCTCTCCGTGCAGATGAGCCACCTGCTGCTTCGCCGGCACGATCTCGATCACCGGGTCGAGGAGGCCGGTGGGCCGGATCACCTGCTCCACCACCTCGCCACCGGTACGGTCGAGTTCCCACGTTCCAGGCGTGGCCGACACGTAAACGGTCTGGTCGAGCTTCCGTTCAAATTCATCAAACATGAGCGGCCGGTTGTCGAGGGCACAGGGCAGCCGAAAGCCGTGGTCGACGAGCGTCAGTTTCCGGCTGCGATCGCCCGCGTACATGCCCCGCACCTGCGGTACGGTCACGTGGGATTCGTCCACGAAGAAGAGAAACTCCTTCGGGAAGTAGTTGAACAGCGTTTCGGGCGTGCTGCCGGGGGGGCGGCCGCTGAGGGGCCGCGAATAGTTTTCAATGCCCGGGCAGAAGCCCGCTTCCAGCATCATCTCGATGTCGAACCGGGTTCGCGCCGAGAGCCGCTGGGCTTCCAGCAGTTTGCCCTGCGACTTCAGTTCCTCGAGCCGCGCTTCCAACTCCCGCTTGATCTCGCCGACCGCGGCGCGGATGCGGTCTTCCGGCATCACGAAGTGACGGGCTGGATAAAAATAGGTTTCATCCTTCTTGGCGGCGACCTCACCGCTGGTGGGATGCGTGATCGCGATCGACTCGATGCAGTCGCCCCAGAATTCCACGCGGGTGGCGAGTTCATCGTACGGGGGCCAGATGTCGACCGTGTCGCCCCGCACCCGGAATTTTCCCCGCTCGAGCGCCACGTCGTTGCGCTCATACTGGATCGATATCAGTTTTCCGAGCAGCCCGTCTCGCGAAAGCGTCATGCCGCTGGCCAGCCGCACGACCATCGCCCGGTAATCGTCTGGAGAGCCCAAGCCGTAGATGCACGAGACGCTGGCCACCACGATCACGTCCCGACGGCTGACGAGAGCGCTCGTCGCCGCCAGCCGGAGCCGGTCGATCTCCTTGTTGATGGCGGCATCCTTCTCGATGAAGATGTCGCGCTGCGGGATGTAGGCCTCGGGCTGATAGTAGTCGTAGTAGCTGACGAAGTAGTGGACGGCATTGTGTGGGAAGAAGTCGCGAAATTCCGCATAGAGCTGGGCTGCCAGCGTCTTGTTGTGCGAGAGCACGAGCGTCGGCCGGCCGACCGACGCGATCACGTTGGCCATCGTGAAGGTCTTGCCGGAGCCGGTCACGCCCATCAACACCTGGGATTTCTTCCCCTCCTCGATGCCGCGGACGAGCGCGTCGATGGCCGCCGGCTGATCGCCTGCGGGCTGGTAGGGGGCGACGAGTTCGAACACGCCGGGCGTGAGGGTCATGGCGTGGGCGTCTCTGATGGAATGGAATTCATGGCCGCTGTGGAGCGGGCTTCGGCCGGCGGATCGATCGGCCTCAGGTAGGGCCGCATCGCCGCCAGCGTGGCCGGCCCGATGCCCGGCACGTCGAGCAGTTCGTCGAGCGTCGCAAAAGGGCCGTGCTCCTGGCGATGATCGATGATTCTACGCGCCATCGCGGTGCCCAGCCCCGGAAGCTGGGCGAGTTCGGTTTCGTCCGCGGCGTTGACGTTGACGGTGAAGCGGCTGTCGACGACCGGGGCCTCGTCGTGGTGGACCAGCCCGCCGGACAGCCCGCCAGCGGCCACGAACCAGACGGCTCCGGCGGTGAGGCAGGCGGCAACGAGGAGTGCGATCAGGGACTGCGAGCGCGCGGGTAATGGAGAGGCGGAGGAGATGATGCGGCTCATGCTCGGTTCCCGACGTGATTCAGCCCCCACTGCCGATCAAGTGTTGGCAGCGTGGGGGGGCGACTCCTGTAGAATACCCGGCGAGTTCGCCCCCCCAATCGAAGGTTCCATCATCTTTTTCGGATCGTGTCCAGGAGTGCTCATGTCGTCCCCGTGTCGCGAGTTTCGGCAGTCGGAGTGGAATGACCATCTCGCCGGCCATGTGGCGGCACTGGCCGTCGAGTGGTTTGCGGAGGATTTGGGGCACGAGTGCGATTGGACGAGCGTGGGTCTGATTGACCGCTCCGCCCAGAGTGAGCTCGACGTGGTGGTGAGAAGCCCCGGGGTGGTCGCGGGGCTGGTGGCGGCAGAAGTCGTGGCGAAAGTGGCCGACTCTGGACTCGAGTGGCGGCCGCTGGTGGCCGATGGGGCCGCCGTCGAGGCCGGCACCAGAGTGGCGGTGCTCGCCGGTGCCACCAGGAGTGTGCTCGCTGCCGAGCGAGTGTTGCTCAATCTTCTCGGCCGCATGTCGGGCGTAGCCACCGCGACCCGGCGGCTCGTCGATGCCGTGGCTGGCACGCCCTGCCGGGTCTACGACACGCGCAAGACCGTGCCTGGGTGGCGTCTCCTCGACAAATACGCCGTGCGGCTGGGAGGAGGCTGGAACCACCGCATGGGGCTCTATGACGCCATCCTGATCAAGGACAACCATCTCGCCGCCCTCGCGGCCGCGGGGTTCTCTCCAGCCGAGGCCGTGCAGCGGGCCCGGAGCTTCGTCGCGGCGACATTTCCGCCGTCGCGGGCCGATGCCATGGTAGTTGAGATCGAGATCGACTCACCGAACTCCTTGCCGGCAGTGCTCGCGGCCGGTCCCGACATCGTGCTGCTCGACAACATGACGCCGTCGCAGTTGGCTTCCTGCGTGGCCACGCGAAACGCGGAGCGGCCGGGGGTGGTGCTCGAGGCGTCGGGCGGTATTCGGCCCGGGACGGTTGCGGAGATCGCCCGGACCGGCGTCGATCGCGTCAGCAGCGGCTGGCCGACCCACGATGCACCCTGGCTCGACGTCGCCCTCGACTGGGGCTCGTGACGCTTTATCGAGAGCGGGCAGGATGCCGATGTTTCGCGTGAAGTCACACGCCGAGCAAACGGTTCCGCTTGGTGCGGCGCTCGGCGCGGAGGCGGGCGCGACGCTTGGTCTCGCTGGGCTTCTCGAAGAACTCCCGGCGGCGCATTTCCTTCTTGATGCCGCTCCGCTCGACCAGTTTACGGAAGCGGCGGACCGCCTCCTGAATGCTTTCGCGTTCGCGAACCGTCAGTTTGACCATGCGTGTTCCGGATCGTCTCAGTCTGGGTATGGGTTGTCCGCGGACCGATCCGCGGGCCCTTCACTATAAAAAAGGTCTCGCGCCGCGTCTATCCGGCATCGGGGAGACGGGGGTTTTCTCGGCCGGAACCCGGTTTCCGGGTTTGTCGGTGGCCCCATCCCTCGGCACAATAGCCATCGGCTCAGGCATCGGAAGTGATGCGTTCAGAGCACGAAACGCCCTGCATACCGGACGGAGCCACCAAGGCATGAACGACAGCGGAATCAGTTCCATCCTCGCTCCCCTGTCCGCCGGGGGCGACGCCGATGTGGGCCGAGAACTTGTCGTGGCGCTGGTGGCGCTGGCGGTTTTCGTCTTCTCTGCCCCACGGGGCCGCCGGTGGCTTTCGTGGGGGCCGGCCGCCCTGCTCCTGCTCTCGCCGGTGCCGCTGGCGGTGGCATGGCTGTTCCCCAACGAGGTCGACGGCCCGCGATCAGCCTTGCTAGGCGTCCGCTTCTTTCTCCTGGCATCGCTGCTGCAGTCGGTGTTGCTGGTGGTGGCGGTGTCGGTCTGGGAACGTCTCAGCCGGCCCATTCCTCGGATCTTTCTCGACGTTCTCCGGCTGCTGACGATCGCAGCCGCGCTGATCGCCATCCTCTTCGAGGCGGGCGTGCGGGCCGAAAACCTGTTCACAGGATCGGCGGTCATCACGGCCGTGCTCGGCTTTGCCCTGAAAGACACCCTGGGCAACGTCTTTGCCGGGCTCGCCATTCATGCCGAGCGTCCGTTCGAACTGGGTGATTGGATCCAATATGACATCAATCCAGCGCACATCGGGAGGGTCGTGGAGATCAACTGGCGGGCCACGAAGGTGATCACTCTCGACGAGGCCCACGTGATCATCCCCAACGGCCAACTCGCGCAGGCGTCGATCCGGAATTTCACCAAGCCCGAGCCGTGGTCGCGACGATCGCTCTTCGTGGTGGCACCCTACGACGTCTCGCCGCAGCGGGTGCAGCAGACCATCCTTGAGGCCATCCGCGGCAGCTTCGGCGTGCTCGAGCACCCCGCGCCGTCGGTCGTCACCAACGATTTCAAGGAACGAGGCATTGAATACTGGGTCCGGCTCTTTACGAACGACTTCGACAAGCGTGACCGGGTGGATGGCATGGCCCGCGACCGGATCTGGTATGCCTTTTCCCGGCAGGGCATCGAGATCCCGGTGGCCACGCAGCAGATCCGGCTCACCCAACTGCCTACGCCCGCGGTCGAATCCCCGGCGGCTGCCATCGATCGTCGGATCGAGAGCCTGCGGCGGATCGGCATGCTCGAGGTGCTTGCGCCCGAGCAGATCGGCCGGCTGGCGGAGGAGAGCATCGAACGGGTGTATGCCGCCGGCGAGCCGGTGATCCGTCAGGGGGATCCGGGCACGAGCCTGTTTGTGATCATGAGCGGTCGCGTCGAGGTGACGGTTCAGCAGGCGGGCGTGGCCCCCGTCCGCCTGGCAACGCTCGAACAAGGCGGCTATTTCGGTGAGATGTCGCTGATGACCGGCGAACCGCGGTCGGCAACGGTCACCGCCCTCGTCGAAGCCAGGCTGCTGGAAGTGGGCAAGGAGGCCTTCGGACGGATCCTCGCCGCTCAGCCCGACCTTGTGGAGCAACTCGGCGCGGCCTTGCAGGTGCGCGTGAGCGAACGGGCCCAGGCGATGGCGGTCGTCGGCCGGATCGCTCCAGAGCCGCACGATATGTTCCGCCGTATCCGAGAATTTTTTTCCATGTAAAACCCTGTTCTTTCTTCTGCCGGGCCGCAGCCAGCCGCTGTCCTCACCACCCACCAACAAAGCCAGGGGCCACCAGGCCATGCGTGTCGAACTGCTGAATTCGAGCGTTCCCCCATCCGATCTCCAGTTTCTTGTGTCGTTTCTCGTCAATGACGAGGTGGCGGTCGACGCGGGTGCCCTCGGCCTCCTCACCGATCTGCAGCGGCAGCAGCGGGTGAAGCACGTCTTCATCACCCACGAGCATCAGGACCACATCGCGACGTTGCCGATCTTCCTGGAGAACGTCTACGAGCCGGGGCCAGACTGCGTGGAAGTGCTGGCATCGCGGGAGTGTCTCGACTTTCTCCACACCGACATGTTCAACGGCCGCGTGTGGCCCGACTTCATCGATCTGTCGCAGCCTGAGAATGCCTTCGTGAGCACGACGGCCATCGAGTCGCTGCAGCCGGTCGTCCGCGCCGGACTCACGATCACCCCCGTGCCGGTGTCGCACGGAATCGACACGCTGGGGCTGGTCATCGATGACGGTCGGACGGCGGTGGCCTTCCCCTCCGACACCGGGCCAACCGATCACTTCTGGCGGCATCTCGCGGCGATCGACCATTTGAAGGCCGTGTTTCTGGAGGTGAGTTTCCCCAGTTCGCACGCCAGCTTAGCCACCCTCACCGGTCACCACAGTCCCACGACCTTCGCAGCCGAGATGGACAAGCTGCCGAACAGCCTCGCCCGGGGCATCCGCTTTATCGTGGTGCACCGCAAGGCGCGGTACGCCGCCGCGATCGCCGGCGAACTTGCAGCTCTGGGATTGCCAAACGTGGAGCTCGTGAAACCGGGCCACGTCTACGAGCTGTAGTCAGGCCACGCCCGTTCCAGCACGATCAACGTGCTGGAACGACACGATGACCGTGTCGCTCCAGTCGTTCTCTCTGGTCGGGCTTGGTAGCCGTTCAGGGCGTGCCCGCCTTGGACCGCGACACCTTGCGGCGTTCGTGCTCGGAGAGCAGGATTTTCCGCAGCCGGATGACGGCCGGCGTCACCTCCACGAGTTCATCCTCCTCGATGTATTCGAGCGATTCCTCCAGCGACATCCGCCGCGGCGGCTTGAGGAGGATGTTGCGGTCGCTGCCGCTGGCCCGCATGTTCGTGAGTTTCTTCTCCTTCGTGGGATTGACGACCATGTCGTCGCTCCGGGCGTTCTCGCCACAGATCATCCCTTCGTAGACTTCGTCGCCCGGCTCGATGAAGAGATCGGCCCGCTCCTGCAGACCGTCGAGCCCGAATGCCACGGCCTTGCCCGGCAGCATCGAGACGAGCACGCCGTTGGCCCGGCCCGATACCTCCCCCTCCAGCTCTCGCCAGGCCTCGAAGCGGTGGTGCATGATGGCCGTGCCCTGCGTGGCGTTGAGCACCCGGGTGCGGAGACCGATCAGGCCCCGGGCGGGAATCGAGAAGACGGCGTGGGCAAACTCGCCCCGCGAGCCCATGTGCACAAGCTGGCCGCGCCGCGAGCCGGTGAGTTCCATCACCGGGCCGAGCTTGTCGTGCGGCACCTCGACGACGAGGGTCTCAAACGGCTCGAGCGTCTTGTTTCCCTCTTTGCGGAGGATGACGCGGGGCTTGCCGACGGAGAGCTCGTAGCCTTCGCGGCGCATCGTCTCGATCAGCACGGAGAGGTGGAGCAGACCGCGGCCCGAGACGGAGAACTGCTCCGAATTCACGATCGGGTCGACCCGAAGGGCGACGTTGCGTTCCAGTTCCTTCGCGAGCCGATCGCGGAGATGCCGGGTGGTGAGGAACTTGCCCGACTTGCCCACCAGCGGCGAGGTGTTGATGCCAAAGACCATGCTCAGCGTCGGCTCGTCGACCGAAAGCCGCGGCAGTGGCCGTGGGTCTTCCACAGAGCAGATCGTGTCGCCGATCTCCACGTCTTCGATTCCGCTGACGGCGGCGATGTCGCCGGCGGTCGCCTCCTCGACGTCGACGCGGCCCAGTTTGTCGAATACCTGCAGCCCCAGCACTTTCGCATTCACCAGGCCAGCGGTTGCCGTCGAACGCATGACGGAAGCACCCTTGGTGAGCATGCCCGACTCGATCCTGCCGATGGCAATCCGGCCCACGTAGTCGGACCAGCCGAGCGTGGTGACAAGCATCCGCAGGGGAGCATCCCGATCCACGGCCGGACCTGGGATCTTCTCGAGGACCAGGTCGAGCAGCGCCTCCATCGTCCCCTCCCGCACCGACGGATCGTGCGAGGCAAAGCCGTGACGGCTTGAGGCGTAGACGAAAGGAAAGTCGGCGAGTTCATCGTCGGCGCCCAGTTCGAGGAACAGCCCGAGGATCTCGTCGAGCACCTCCAGCGGTCGGGCGTCGGGACGGTCGATCTTGTTGACCACCACGACGGGGCGGAGCCTGCTCTCCAGGGCCTTGCCGAGCACGAAGCGGGTCTGGGGCATCGGGCCCTCGGCCGCATCGACGAGCACGAGCGCCCCGTCGGCCATGCGGAGCACCCGCTCCACCTCGCCGCCGAAGTCGGCGTGGCCCGGCGTGTCGATGAGGTTGATCTTCACGCCCTTCCATTCGACGGCGATGTTCTTGGCGAGGATCGTGATGCCACGCTCCTTTTCCAGGTCATTGGAGTCGAGAATCCGCTCCCCTGAGAGTTGGCTGGCCCGGAACTGTCCGCTCTGCCGCAGCAGGCAATCGACGAGCGTGGTCTTGCCATGGTCAACGTGGGCGATGATGGCGACATTGCGAATGTCGCTGCGGCGGTAGCCGTCGGCGGCGGGCAGGCCATGGGAGGGAGACGCGGGAACGCTGGCAGAAGACATGGAGAATCCGGTGCTTGGAGGGCGGGGGCGAGCGGGGAGAGAGGAAGCCGCAAAGTCTGCAGGCGGCTGCCACGGGGGGAAACCGACGATTATTCAGCATCGCCGCAGTGTTGCATAGAGGCGATGGATCAATGTGGCGGGCGTATCGCCGTCAGAGGCCACCTCGAAGGCCGCCCGCAGCGGCGGCTGACCCGATCGATCCGCAAGAGCCCGGGCCGCCAAGGCAGCCTGTTCTCGGGCCTGGGCTCCCAGAAACACGGCCACGAGTTCGTCGCCGCCGAGCCGGGCGAGCAGGCTTGCGGAGCCTGCGGCCTGCCGCAGCCGTTCGGCAGCGGCATGAAGCACCGCATCGCCAGCCAGGAAGCCATCCCGTTCGTTGACCGCCTTCAGGCCGACGACGTCCAGAATCGTGACGGCCATCAACTGCCGGGCCTCCCCTGGGGCCTTCGGTCCGCCCGCGGTTCCGCAGTGTTTGGCTAGGGTGGCTTCGAGTATGCCCCGCGGCGCGAGACCGGTGACGTGGTCGTTCATGAATGCCCACAGGGCTGTGGGGAAGCCGGCGGGGGGCTCGAGGAGGAAATGGAGACGAAGGGGATCGAACCCTCAACCCCCGCCTTGCAAAGGCGGTGCTCTCCCAATTGAGCTACGTCCCCGATGGCATTCGGCCCGCCGCGGCTGGGACCGCGGATATGGAAAATCGACTTCCGCGGCTGGGACCGCGGATATGGATCGAATGCGCGCGCCAAGATTCGAACTTGGGACCTCTACCTTATCAGGGTAGCGCTCTAACCAACTGAGCTACGCGCGCGAAAGGCCAACGGTTGCTCCCCGTTCGCAGGTGCGTCAGGGCAGCAGCCAGATGGCAGTGTAGATGCCCAGAAGGCGTTTTCAAAGGGGTGACACCCGTGCGAGAGGCTGGCTGCCGCGGCTGAAAAATGGGGAAGGCGCCGCGTGGCGTTCTCGCTAGCTTGTGCGGACACTCTAACCTTCGAGGAACGTGATCATGTCGAGGATTCGCGGCACTGTGTCCGGGGCGTTGTTTTGCAGCCGTTTTCTCTCTCGCGTGGCCGCCGGATCACTGGCGCTCGCGGGGCTGTCGTCCGTGCTGGAGGCAGCCGGGCCCACCGTGGAATATGCCCTGGGTTTGCGGCCCAGCCAGAAGGATGTCGACTACGACCGCCCCCAAGGGGATGCGGCGAAGAATGCCACCATCAAAACTGAGAAATCGGGTGGTGCGTCGGCGTTCGTCGTCCGGGGGCCAACCGGTGAGGTCCTCCGGGTCTTTGCCGATACCAACGGCGACCGGGTCGTCGATGGCTGGAGCTACTACAAAGACGGCATCGAGGTGTTTCGCGATATCGATTCCAATCACAACGCCAAGGTCGATCAGTCTCGCTGGCTCAATTCAGCCGGGAGCCGCTGGGGCCTCGATGAGGATGAGAACGGCGTCATCGATACGTGGAAGGTGATCTCTCCGGAGGAGGTCTGCCGCGAGCTCGTCGAGGCCATCAAGTCTCGCGACTCGAAAGCTTTTCAGCGGCTGCTGCCCACGAAGGCCGATCTGGAAGCTGCGGGTTTTGAGGGGCAGCGACTGGCTGAGTTGGCCGACCGCGTGGCCGCGGCCCCCGCCGAATTCGAACGACTTGCCGCAGCGCAGAAGCAGCTGGGGCCCGAGGCCAAATGGAGCACGATGATGACGCCCCAGCCGGCCGGCACCCTTCCGGCTGGCACGGAAGGCGTTGTTCGCGACGTGATGGCCTACGACAACGTGATGTCGATCGTCGAGAATGGCGCCAAGAATGGCCAGGTCTTTGTTGGCTCCCTGGTGAAGTGTGGCGATGCCTGGCGACCGGTGGCAGCTCCGCAGCTATCTGGAGAACAGGGCGAGATTGCCGAGGCGATCGGGTTCTTCACGCCCCGGGCGAGCGCCGGCCAGCAGTCTGATTCTGGCCCCCAGTCGAGCGAACGGCTCAAGCCGCTCCTGGGCACGCTGCGTGATTTGGAGGCCAAGCTGGCGACAGCCGATCCTGAAACTCGCAAAAAGCTGGCTGAGGAGCAGGCTGCGCTCTTGGGGCAGGTCGTGGAGGCAGCCGAGCCGGCCGAGCGTTCGTTCTGGGCGCGGCAATACGCTGAGACCCTGGCCGCGGGGGTTCAGGATGGCTCGCTCGCCGATGGTACGGCCAGGCTTGAGCAGTTGGCCACGGCGGTGTCGGCCGATGAGCCGCTGGCCGGGTTTGTCATGTTCCGGCTCGCGCAGGCCAGGTATGCCGCCAACATGCAGCAGCCGGGCGTCGACATCGACAAGGTGCAGGTCGCCTGGCTCGAGGAGCTGCAGGCCTTCGTGGCCAAGTATCCCGCATCGCCCGATGCGGCTGAGGCGATGCTGCAGATGGGCATCGCCGACGAGTTCTCCGGCAAGGAACGGGAGGCGCTCGAGCGGTATGCCGCGATCATCAAGAGTTTCCCGGAGTCGGTGCCTGCGAGGAAGGCCCGCGGGGCGGCTCGCCGGCTGGAGAGCGTGGGGAAGCCGCTGTCGCTGACGGGTGTGGCGCTCGACGGCAGGCAGGTGTCGCTCGAGTCGCTCCGCGGCACCCCGGTGCTCGTGCACTACTGGGCCACTTGGTGCGAACCGTGCAAGGTCGACATCGCGCAGATCCGCGAACTGGTGGCCAAATATGGCCCGAAGAAGATTGCCGTTGTCGGGATCGCCCTCGACTCGGAGAAGTCGCAGTTGGAAAAGTTTCTGCAGTCCAAGCCGATCGCCTGGCCGCAGCTGCACGAAGCGGGTGGCCTCGATGGTCGTCTGGCTGAGGAGTTGGGAATTCTGACGCTCCCGACCATGATCCTCCTCGATGCCGAGGGAAAGGTCGTCGACCGCAACGTGGTGATCACTGAGTTGGAGAAGAAGATCGACGCGTTGCTCGAGAGCAAATGAAAGGCAGAAGGCTCGTCATGGGGTGGTGTCGGCTCGCGATCAGCCCAGGCGCAGTAGCCCAGATAGAAGAGCAGAAGCCCGGGCATAAAATGGCTTTGCGTGTCCGATGATCCCTTCGCTACCGTCTGTCCATGTCGCTCTTTGCCATTGCCGTGAATCCGTTGTTGTGCGCCCTGGGAATCGTTCAGATTCTCGGGGTCGTGGCGGCGGCCTCGGCCCGTCTCGCTGAGGGCACCCGCTACGAGCGGGGTGGGCAATGGCTCTGCCTCATTTCCCTTGTTGTCGTCGGGGGGCTGTGCGGCTGGAGCCTTCAACTCGGGCCGGGCGTGAGTGCCGCGTGCGCCGTGACGCTCACCCTGATGACGCTCATCGCCATCATGGACTTTAGGTAACGGCATCCTGCCCTGCCTTCCCAGGTTGCGCGTTCTCCCTGCCGTGGCTGGTGTTTTCGTCGGCAGCGGAAAAAAACTCCCCTTCGGCATGATCGTGCGCCGAAAAGACAGCAGGATCAGGTTGGGCACCGTGTGCCTGTCTTGTTCCGAGAGGGCCTCCAGCAGCTTTGTGCCACGGGCCGCAGCCGAATCGATCCAAGGAGCCATGCATGTCCATTCTGAGATCTGCCTTCGTGATGGCCGTGGTCGGCACATCGTTCGTCATGCCGGCGGCGCAGGCCGACGATCTGGCGGGAACAGTTGCCGCGAAATTGCGGGAATCTGGTTCGCTGGCCGGGTACAAGGTCAACGTCAAGGCGAAGTCGGGCACCGTCTGGCTGGAAGGCCGCGTTGCCGATGAAAAACAACTCACCGCTGCCCTCAGTCTCACCGAGAACACGCCGGGCGTGGAGCGCGTGGTCAATCGCCTCGCCATCGGGAAGCCGTCTGATGCCGCTGGTGGAACTGCCACGTTTGGTATGCCCGCCTCGGCATGGAGCGTTGCCGGTATGCCCAAACAGGGAGCCAGCAAGAGCTCTCCGGCGGCTGCCGTCGCCGCCATGAGCGGCCAGGAATCCAACGTCCAACTCACTCAGGCCCTGACGCCCACCACGAGGCAGCAGGGCGGCCAGGCTGCCCGGCAGACCTCAAACACTCCTCGCCCGCTCGCCATGTCGACGGCGCGGCCGATGCCGCCGGCCGGAGGTCAGCCGCAGATGCAGGGCATGCAGGGACGCGATCCCAGGACCGCGATGCGGGGCCCGGTGCAGCGGACGGCGATGCGGGGCGGCATGCAGCAGGGAGATCCGATGCATATGCCCTCGCCCGGCGGCTATGAGGGGCCGGTGGCCGATGGCCAGATGGTGCCCGGATCGATGCGGATTACCGAAGGTGGACCGGTGAACGGCGGGCCCGCTGAGGGCGGCTATGCCAGCGGCGGCCAGGCTGGAGCGGGTGGCTACGCCAGCGGTGGGCCGGGATACTCCGGCGGTCCGATGCCGATGGGTGGCACGGGCGTCGGCATGCCGCCGATCCCGGGTCGGGGCGACGGGCCCAACATGCCCAACTACGCATGGCCCAGCTACGCTGCTTCGCCCAACGTCGCGGCGGTTCAGTATCCCACCCAGTATTCCCCGACTGCCTGGCCCTACATCGGCCCTTTCTATCCCTATCCGCAGGTGCCGCTCGGCTGGCGCCGAGTTTCGCTCGAATGGGATGATGGGTGGTGGTGGCTCGACTTCGATGAGCGGCACATCCACAGCCATCATCGCTAGGCCAACGTCAAGCACTTAACAATCAGCCAGATCCATCAAGAACCACTCCCTCGCACGCCGGGGGAGTGGTTTTTTTGTGCTTGTCTGGCAGGTGACCGGCTTTCTTTCCTGCCCAATCCGAAAAATCCGCAAGTTCGGAGTCCGCAAAGTCGATACATCCTGCAGGGTCGGTCTCCTGACCGCCGCCGGATCACCGCAGGAGGTTTTGTTCATGAAGGCTCGAGCACGGTTCGTGGCGATGACGCTGATTCTGGCGGTGGTGACCTCCACGCAGGGCGGCTGCTTCTGGCTCACATCCCAGGGCCCGAACATCGGCCCCTTGGCCATCCCGATCCCCGTGCCGGTCTACGTGCAGAAGCAGAAAGAAGACCAGTTCTGGAACTACGAGCGGTATGAGCGGTCCCCGGTGCTCGGCCCGATTCCGCCCGGCGGACCCTGTGAGGCCATCGACGAGCCGAGCGACGACGAGGTGATGCGGGCGCTGGAGAAGGCCCGTCCCGTGCAGGGCAACTGGCCTTTCCTCTACGAGATCCAGCGGAACCACGTGCGAATCTCGAAGTGCAAGCTCGGCGACTACATGGACCCGCCCCGCCACTATCCGCTCGCCGGTCCGGCCCAGCTGCACCACGCCCACTACAAGTGCACGATCTACTTCCAGGAAGTGAAGCGGATCGGGTGGCCAGTGCCGCACACGCTGGTGGACGAAGATTGCCAGGAAGTTGTCTACATCGACCACGACCATCTCCACATGGTGGGCGACGTCGACACCGGCTGCGACGCGAACTTCTGACCAGACGCTGCGGGGCCATCCATGGCCCCGCAGGCTCGTGGCCGCCGGAGGGAACTCTGGGACGCCTCTGAGCCCGTTCTCTTCACGGCCGCTATCGGTTGATGCACCAAGCCGTGCCGACTGTGCCGGTCGGTGGGGGCATGACGGGGAGGTTGGTTGAAGGGCCCCTGAGCTGACGATGCTCAGAGAGGCGGGCGGAGGATTCCGAGGGAACGGAATATCACGGTCTGCCAATACCTGCAGGCCTGCCTCCCATGACGGCGCGAGGGCAATCCATCTCGGCGCGGCAGGTGCCCGACGTGGTCCGCCACGCCTGCTGGTTCGGGCTGGTTCTCGCTGTGACAAGCGTGCTCCAGCCAGGCCTCGCACGGGCTCAAGGTCCGCGGGCCTGGGCGGGCTCGGAGGCTGCGACCAGCGGTCGTGAAGCGGTCCGTGTGGCGGCCGTTGCCGCGCCGGAAGAAGAGCGGGAGCCGGTCAGCGGCCCGGCCGCGGGCGAGACCCTGATCCCCACCGGCAACCTGCTGGCGACGATTCGCGATGGTGGCATTCTGATGGTGCCGTTATTGGGATGCTCGTTTGCGCTCGCTGTGTTTGGCATCGAACGGCTGGTGAACCTGCGGACCGGCCGGGTGGTGCCACGGCTGTTCGCCAATCGGCTCATCGAGCAGTTGCAATCGCGGCAGCTCACCCGGGGTGAGGCCCTGGACGCCTGCGAGGAAAATGGCAGCCCGGCTGCAAAGGTGTTTGCCGCCTCGATCCGCCGCTGGGGCCGGCCGGCCGTGGAGATCGAGCAGGCGGCGATCGACGCCTGCGAGCGGGAAGTGAACTACCTGCGTCGCTACCGCCGCGTCTTCAACGGCGTGGCCACGGTGGGACCATTGCTCGGGCTGCTGGGCACGGTGTTTGGCCTGATCCGATCGTTCAACGACGTCGCCGGGTCTGGCGCCATGGGACGGCCCGACCTGTTGGCCCGCGGATTTGGCGAGGCCCTGATCACGACAGCGATGGGCCTGCTCGTCGCCATCCCGGCCATGGTGCTCCACTGGTTTTTCACCAGCCGCGTCGATCGGCTGGCGATGCGGCTCGATGAAACCTGCCAGCAAGTGATCGACGAGATCTCGCAGGAGGCGCTCGGCGAAGGAAAACGCCGCGCCGCGGGGTGAGCCATGCCGCTGGTACGACTCTCCGACGACGAAGAACCGGCGCCGAACCTGGCGCCGATGATCGACGTCGTGCTCGTGCTCACGATCTTCTTCATGTGTGCCACGAAGTTTTCGGGCGACGAGCGGAAGTTCGACCTCGATCTGCCCCAGGCGGGCAATGCCGGGGCGGTCGACGGCGCCCGCCCCGAGATCCTAGAGGTGGAAGCGTCGGGCGGTCTGCGGCTGGCGGGAGAGGATGTCACTCCGGGTGAACTCTCGACGCGGCTGGCGGGCTTGCGGCAGGACAAACCCGATCTCGCCGTGATGATCCGGGGCGAGAGTGCGGTGCCCCACGGTCGGATGGCGGAGATCTACGAGGCCTGCCGGAACGCGGGAGTGCGGCAGGTGGCGATCTCAGTGCGGCCAAGGGCCATGGCCGAGGGCACCCTTCGAAGGTGATGGTGGCGGGCCATGCAGACCACCCCGATCATCTGGGCCATGCTCGCTGCCGGGGCCGTGGTGTCGCTGGCGGTAATCGTGCGGACGAAATGGCTTCAGACGCACACGCTGCCGAAATGCGTGCTGCTGTCGGTGGTGCTGCATGCGGTGGTGGCAGCGGTCTGTAGCTGCCTTGGGGGATCGTCACCGGCCTCATGGGGGCAGCACGAGAGCGGCCGCATGACGATGCTCGTCGTGACGGCCGAAGAACAGACTGACGATGGCACGTTGGCTGACACCGCCGAGCCACCTCCTGGGCTGCCTGCCGACGAGCAGGCGATTCCTGACGAAGGCGCCGAACCACCGCAGATCGTCACGGATGCCGACGTGCCCGCCGTAGAAGCGGTTGTCAGCGAGCCGGTGGCTTCACCGGATGCGATTGCTCCGCCGCTGGATCACGTGCCGCTGCTGGAACTGGCCGGCACAGAGGATGAGCAGGAGTCGCCAGAATCTGTTGAGTCGGAGCAGTCGGTCGTTGCGAATGTGGATGCAGACTCGGATGCAGCCGCGTCGGACACTCTCATGACGGACGCCCCCCCTGCCCCGCTGGTCGCTGGAGCAGCGGCCGCCTCGCGTGCGGTGCCTGCTGTCTATGCTGACCGAGTGGCGGGCCGTCGCGCTGCGGCCGCGGCTGCCCGTGGTGGCTCGCAGGAAACTGAGCGGGCTGTGCAGGCGGCGCTGTCCTGGCTGGCGGCGGCGCAGTCGAGCGATGGACGATGGAATGCCGCCCGTCACGGGGGTGGTGTGGAGCGGTCCCTCCAGGGGCATCATCGCCAGGGCGCCGGGGCGAAGAGCGATCACGGCGTGACGGGGCTTGCGCTGCTGGCGTTTCTCGGGGCGGGAAACACGCACCAGGAGGGCGCCCACTCGGAGACCGTGGCCCGCGGGCTTCGATTTCTGACGGAGCGGCAGCGGGCGGACGGCTCTCTGGCGGGCGACGCTGAGTTCTTCGCCGCGCTCTACTGCCACGGGATGGCGGCGATCGCCATTGCCGAATGCTGTGCGATGACGGGTGACGAGAGCCTCCGACCACCGCTGGAGAAGGCGGTGCGCTACTCGCTCTCGATGCAGAGCCCGGCCACCGGGGGATGGCGGTATGCCGCAGGCGATAAAGGAGACACCAGTCAGTTGGGCTGGCAGGTGATGCTGCTGGCGAGCGCCCGCCAGGCTGGGCTGACAGGATTGGAGCCGGCGGAGTCTCGTGCCGCGGCATTTCTCCAGAGTGTCTCGTCGGGCCGTGCCGGCGGACTGGCGGCCTATCGACCTGGCGAGCGGCCCAGTGTGGCGATGACGGCCGAGGCGCTCGCGAGCCGGTTGTTTCTTGGCATGTCCCCCGACCATCCTTCCGTGGCCGAGGCAGTCGATCTGTTGGCCCGCAATCATCCCACCAGCCGCAGTCCCAATGCCTATGCCTGGTATTACTCCACGCTGGCGTCGTTTCATGCCGGTGGTCCGCAGTGGGAGGCATGGAATCGCCAGTTGCAGGCTGCGCTGCTGCCGATGCAGCGACGAGAGTCGAGCGGATTCGACGGCAGTTGGGATCCCGATCCGGTCTGGGGCGGCCATGGGGGCCGCGTTTACGCGACCGCCATGGCGGCGATGACGCTCGAGGTCTACTACCGCCATCTGCCGATGCATCGGCAGGCTACGCCCATCGCCGGTGTGAACGGCCCTCCGCAGCGGTAATTTCTGCTGGTTTCTGGGCCCCGGAGGATGGCGTTCGCCAACCGTTCATTTGACCCACCTACCCCCGGGGTTAGACTTGGTGTGTTCAATCCTTCTTTCAGCATGGAGAGCCCACACGTGACCCCTCTGCTTGCATTCATGGGCATCGGCACGGTCGAGTTGATGGTCGTTGCCGGCGTGATCCTGCTGTTGTTTGGCTCGCGGCTGCCGAAGGTGATGCGGTCGCTCGGCGAAGGGATCGTGGAATTCAAGCGGGGCGTGCAAGGAATCGAAGACGATCCGCATGCGTCCGGTTCAAGCGACCGGCAGCATGATTCCGGGCGGGTTGAGAGCCATCGCTAAGCCGCTGGTGGCGTTTCCCGGCGGAAGCCTCCCCTGAAACCAGTCTTTCTCGCAGCCAAAAGGCGGCATCGATGTTTGGGCTTGGTCCTTTGGAAATCGTCGTGATCGGTGCACTCGCTGTGATGCTCTACGGCAAAAAACTGCCCGAGGTGGGGCGGTCGGTAGGCCAGAGCATCGCCGAACTGCGAAAGCAGTGGGCCACGATATCCCGTGATCTGGATGTGTCGGCCCACCTCGAGGGGCGGGACGTGCGGCCGGCCCGGCCGGCGCGGCGTTTTGACGACGAGGGGGTGGGTGCCACGAGGAGCACGTCTCCCCGGTTCGATCCGCCGGCTGAGTCGCCCACTGATTCGTCCGCTTCGTGAGGGCCGAGCATGATCGTGTCACGCACGTTCGCCTGGGCCTTCAGTGCCCTGATGCTCGTCGTGGCTACCTCGTGGTCTGCTGTTCCCTTGGCGGCAGATTCCTTGGCAGCGGATAAGGAAGAGGCGATCAGTGCCGATCGCGCACTCCTTGCCGGAGAGTGGCGCGTGGTCAGCATCGAGGCCAATGGCAACACGAATGCCGATCCCGTGGTGGCTCGCGTCACTATCCTCAACGGGCTCGACGGGGCATGGAGTCTGTTGGCCAACGGAAAAACCATCGCCGAGGGGACGAGCGTGATCGATCCGACGAGCAGCCCGAAAACCATCGACCTGAAAAGCCACCGAAGTTCTCTCGAAAACGCTCGCGGCACGCATTACCACGGCATCTACGAGGTGCACGAGACCACCCGCCGGATCTGCTTTGTGCCGGCAGACAAGCCGTTGCCGGAGTCGTTTGCTGGTGGGAGTGAGACCGGGCAGATTCTCGTGACGTTTGAGAAGGTCATTTTTGAGTAGTGGAAGAAATGGGGACGGGAGCGAATTTCATGATGAGTGATTCTCGGTCACGGGATTAAATTCGCTCCCGTCCCAAATTTTCAGGCACTTTGCGCACGTCGTGCGTGGATGTAGACTGTGTCCGGTCGATGTCGATTCCGTGCAGGGAAATGCGGTGATTTTGAACACCCGCGACCCGTGTCGGGCAGCTAGCTCAGTTGGTTAGAGCGCTACGTTCACACCGTAGAGGTCACAGGTTCGAATCCTGTGCTGCCCACTTGCAGTCGGTTTGAGCCAGTCTCCGGAACTGGCTTGATTCCCGAGGAACCCGTGATCACCCAAGTGGTGGCCGCGGGTTCTGGTGTTTTGTGCGGCTGAAGTGCTCGTTGTTGCGACAGGTTTGAGTTGTTATCCACGGCCATTGCCGGGGTGCCGATCAGTCGGATGGCGCCTTGCTGGCAGCGGCCAGTCCATCACGTGCCTGCTTGAAATCGGGTTTTAATTCGAGCGCTCGGCGGAACTGCCGGACGGCATCCTGACGGTTGCCCGTCTTGTAGAGAACAACGGCGTAATTGTTGAAAAAAGTAGGGTTGTTTGGGGCCAACTCCACCAGCCTGCCGTACGTCTTCACGGCCTCGGAATAGCGGCCCTGGGATTCAAGCGCGGTCGCCAACGCAGCGGTCGCCAAGAGGCGGATGTGCTGCCTGTTGCCGGGGGTATCGCCGCTCAATGCGAGCACCTCCCGTGCCAGCCGCTCCCCTTCGGGTGCATTTCCCGACTCGGCCGCCGTGGCCGCGATCACGGCGGTCACGAGA
>CANFQO010000038.1 GCA_947449135.1 Planctomycetaceae bacterium
AGCATGATGTGGGCGGCATCCTGCACCACGATGATGCGGTGCTTGTGGGCGAAGTCGACCACCTGCTCGTAGAAAGCCCTGGTGGCCGTGGCACCGGTCGGGCTGTTGGGATAGCAGAGCACGAGCAGTTTGGTTTGGGCCAGCACGTCATCGGGGATGCCGGCCAGGTCGGGGAAGAAGTTGTTTTCGGGGACAAGTGGCAGTTTGTGAACCACGCCGCCGAACCAGCGGGTGGCCGTGCCGGCTACCGGGTAGCCGGGGACCGTCATCAGCGTGACGTCGCCCGGATCGATGAAGGCCGCCGGAAGCATCGCGTAGGCCGTCTTTGAGCCGATGCAGTGGTTGATCTCCGTCACGGGGTTGAGGCTGACGCCGAACTCCCGCTGCATGAACGTCGCCACCGCTTCCTTGTAGACCGCGATGCCGTTGTCGGCGTAGCCGCGGTTTTCCGGCCGGTCGACCTCCCGCTTCATCACCGACCGAACGCTCTCCGGGGCCATCTCGTCGTTCTCGCCGATGCCGAAATCAAGCATCCGCCGCTCTGGGTGTTCTGCGATGGCCTGCCGCTTGGCCCGTTTAATGAGTTCGAATTTGTAGATCTCGTTGCCCTTGCCGTATCCCGCCCCGCCGATGCGTTGGGCGAAAAGGTCTTGAAACCAAGGGTCTGTGGCTGTGTCGGCGGTGGATGTCGTGGTGGTGGCCATGGAAGAGCGGGTGGTGGGGGCCGGCAGGGACGGCAGTGGTTGAATCTGGCAGTTCGAAGCACGTGATTCGAACGGTGAGAGGCCAGTATAGAGAAGGTCGCCGGGAGAGCGATCCCGTTCGGGTAATCGCTCAAAGGTGGGGGTGCCTCGGCGCCGGTCGGCGGCTGGCGGATGGCGGCAAAAACCGATTTTGCCCCTGTTTTCAGCCGTTATTTTTCCGATTTGATTCGGCCTCGACGCCTGTGTGGACTAGATGACCAAGGAGTTCATCAGCCATGCCCACCAGCACGACCATCCCAGGAGCCTTTGGGCCGTTCGACGGCGACTTCGATCCTTTTGAGGACGACGAGGACGTGGGTGTCCTGATCCCGCTGGAGTAGCGTTGGGAGGGCTAGGCCTGTTGGCCGCCCTTGTGCTGCCGGATGGCGGCCGCGGCCCGCCGCCGTGTCTCGATGGCATCGCCGATTTCGGTTGCCAGACCACTCGATCGTTGCAGGTATTCGGCCATCTGCACCGCATCAAATGCCACCACGGTGACGTCGGTCTCCGCCACCACCCGCACGTCGCTCGGCCGGCCTGCGGAGATCGTCGCCTCCCCATAGAAATCCCCAGGGCCGAGGCTGGCAATCCGCACCTCCCGGCCGTCGCCGTCGAGTGACGACAGGGAGGCTTTGCCCTCCACGAGGAGCGTGAAGCCGTTGCGGGTGCCTCCGAAGGGGAGCATCTCGCCGCCGGCCGAAAACATCTGCACGCGGGCCGCCTCTGGGAGGATTTCATGAACCCCCGAACCGTCGTCTGAGGCACTTCTTCGCCGCTCTGCCGCCTCCAGCAGCGCCTGGCGAACGTGCCGATACCGCGGAAACCGTTCGAGAAGCTCCGTTGGCGTGGGAGGCGGCGGCGAGGTGGGTTCGCCGTGGCGGTATTGGATGGCGATCGGAAAGGGGATCTGCAGCCCGTGGCGGCGGGAGACATACCAGATCCGAGTGAGGATCGCATCGCGAACCGGCAGCACGTCTTCATACCGGGCGACGGTGAAGTACAGCCGGTAGGTGATCGAGAAATCACCGTAGTTGATGGTGTGCACCTCCGGGGCCGGCTGCTTCAGCACGCCCGTCGTGGTGGTCAGCAGTTCGAGCATCGCTGCTTTCACCGCATTGGGCGGATGATCGTACGAGAAACCCATATCGTAGGTTTCTGTCCGCTCAAGCGTCGGCCGGGACAGGTTGCTGAACGATTCCTTGTAGAGCGAGACGTTGGGGATGATCCGCATCTCATGGAGCAGCGTCTCGATGTGCACGCTTCTCCAGTTGATTTCGATCACCTTGCCGGTCGTGCCGTCGGCGATCAGCCAGTCGCCGATGGCAAGCGGTCGCTCGAGCAGGAGCATCAGACCGGAGACGACGTTGCCGAGCGGCTCCTGCAGTGCGAGGCCGATCACGATGCTGCCCAGACCCAGGGCGGTGATCGCGCCCGAGATCTCCTGCTTCCAGACCTGCGAATAAATGATTGCGGCGCCGATGGCGATCAGGATCGCACGCGTCAGGTCGCGGAGCAGCTTCGGCACCCGCTCCTGCCATGATCCCCGCGTCGTCGATCCGAAGACGCCGTCGTTGATGAACGAGAGAGCGGCATACAGCACGCAGAGCCAGAAGCCGGTCTGCACCAGCCGCACGAAGAGGTCATCGGCAGGGAGCTGCCAGACGTCCGTCACGAAGAACATGGCGGCCAGCGCCGGCACCACGAGGTTGCGCAAGGCCCGCAGCGTCGGCGTGAGAATCCAGTGTCGCCGCTGTCCGGAATGCACCAATTCCGTCAGCACCAACAGCAGCAGCGGAAAGCCGAGCACCAGGACCGCCGCGGGCACCAGCGGAATCGTCTCGGGAGTGATGGGGGTGGTCATGGGTCGTTCACGGCGTGGCGATCACGCCTCAGCCCCCTGTTTCAGTCGCCAGGTTTTCACGATTCCCTGGCCACGAAGGTCCACGTCGAAGGGGCCTTCGAAGGTGTAGAGATCGCACAACCGGTCGTGGACCTGCTGGGTGACATGAATAGCACCTGCATGTTGGGTGGCCAGCCGTGAAGCGATGGCAACCGTGTTGCCCCAGAGGTCGTAGAGAAACTTGTGACGGCCCACCACGCCCCCCACGACCGACCCGGAATTGATGCCAACGGTCAGAACAAGCGATGCGGCATGCTCGCGATTGAAGGCGGCCACGGTCTGGGTCAGTTCCCGGGCGAAGAGCAGCACCCGGGTGGCGTGGTCGGGCCGGCTCACCGACAGTCCGCAGACGGCCAAGTACATCGCGCCCACGGCCCGCACTTTTTCCACACCACACTTCTCAGCCGCCTCGTCGCAGGCGGCGATGAGATCGCCAAGCAGCGAGATGCTTCGGCTGTCATCAACATGGCCACCCAGATCTTCGACCCCGTAGAATTCGGCGACGAGCACCGTCACATCGGCAAACCGCCGTGTGGCCTTTTCGTCGCCGTCCCGCCGCTGCTCGATGGCAGATGCGGGCAAAATATTGAGGAGGAGTTCCTGGTTCTCCCTCGCCCTTTCCTCGAGTTCAGTCCGCTGCCTTCGCAGGCTGACGGACATGTCGTTGAATACCCCGGCCAGCTCGCCAAACTCGTCCCGCGTGTTTAGGTCGACGCTGACATCCGATTCGCCGTCGCCGATCTTGCGGGCCGCGGCTGCCAGTTGTTTGAGCGGTCGCACCAGTAGCCAGGAGCTGACGAGCGCCAGGAGCGTCGTTCCCATGGCTAGGGCAGTGGCGGCGAGTAGGGCGTTTCTCGCGTAGTCGCGAATCGGCCGGTAGGCCTCGGCCACATCCATCTCGGCGATCACGGCCCACCGCAGGGAATTCAGGTCGATTGGCCCGTAGGAGCTGAGCACCGGCACGCCCCGGTAGTCGTTGATCATGGCCAGACCCTCGCGGCCGATCATCGCTTGCTCGGTGCAGAAGGTCTTGACTGGCAGCTGGTTGAGCACGGTGCCCTGCCGCTCGATCTGATCCACGACCGAGGAGGTCACCGGCGACATCCGCAGGCTGGTGATGAATGCCTTGGGATCCTCGACCATGAACCGGCTGCGGCTACGCATCGTGAAATCCGGCCCTACGACGTAGCACTCACCAGTCTTCCCCAGTCCTTCCTGCTCCCAGTGGAAATCGCCGGTGAGGAGTTCCACGATTCGGTCGATCGGAAATTCCAGGGCCAGAATGCCCAGCATCTCGGTCCCATTGAAGATGGGCGAGAGCACGAATCCGACCGGTCGGCCGACGTCGGGGCGGTAGAGTTCGGTGTCGACGACCTTGAAGTCATCACGGTCGTTGGTCCGGGCCAGGAGTTCAACCGCCTTGGCGAGGTTCGTGGTGCCATAGGGGCCAATCCGCAGGCTGGTCGCGAAATCAGGCCGCTTGCGGAGTGAATAGATGATCTCCAGCGTGTCGTCGTCGATGAGGAGGATGTCCTCGTAGCCGAACATTTTGGCCAGCCGGTCAAACCGCTCGTGCATGGCCGCATGTGCGAGTCCGTAGAGAGAATCGTCTCCTACTGGTGCGGTGGCTGGTTGGCCATTCGCGTCCAGTTGTGTCGGAGCCTCGGTCGTGCCTGCCCGGTCGCCTGCTGCCACTCCTCCCACGTTGGGGTCCGAGATGTAGTGGTACTGCAGATACCGCTGGGCGGGATTGGTCGGCAGATACTGCTCAAGAAGGGGAGTTCCACCGAGGTTTTTTTGAAGCTTCGGCAGGTACTGGCTCACGTAATAGTTGCGCAATGCCTCCTCCTGCTCGGCGGAGAGTGTCTCATCCGCCAGTCCCCGATAGGCCTGTTTGAAATTGGCCATTGCCTCTGCCGCGAGCTTGCCGTCTGACAGGGCGATCGACTGGTCGCGGAGTGATTCGAGGAGGGCCCTCAGGCCGCTGGTCTTGGAGTGCCGCACACTCTGCAGATGGTTTTGCACGGTATTCGTGATGGCAGATCGCGCTGATTGGTAGCCGATCCAGCCGATCGCGAGGATCGACCCCAGACTCACCAGCAGCATCAACAGGATGAACCTCGACTGCACGCCGATCCGTTCGAGCCCCAGCATGCACGATCCCTTTGGTGTCTTCAGTGGTGTCGGCCACAAGGGGCCGATGGCAGCAGGCCGGCGATGCCTTCGTCGGGAGGGCATAAAAACGCAGCGGTGAGGCTACAACCGGGTCGGTCGGAGGGCAACGTGCGGGCCCGGCCCGATACGGGGGTGGCAGGCGGCCCGACCGGGATCGCCCATTCCCGAACATGGGCTTCCTACCGACGGTAGACCGTCTTGCCCTCTTTGATCGTCTGCACCACCTGAATGTCCTTGATTGTCGCGGAATCCACCTTCAGGGGGTTTTTCTCCAGGATCACGAGGTCGGCCAATTTGCCGGCCTCGAGGGTGCCTTTCGTCTGCTCCTCCTTGATTTGGTAGGCGGCCAGCGCCGTCACGGCCCGGAGCGCGGCGTAGGGCGGAACCCGTTCGTCGGGGCCGACCACCGCACCGCTGCCCGCGGTGCGGTTCACACCGGCATCGACCAGCGCAAGGATCGACGGCACCGGCGATACGGGGGCATCATGAGAGAACGTGAACGGCAGGCCCATCCGTAGGAACGTCCTCGCCGGCAGCGCCACGGCGGCACGGTCTTTTCCCCAGAGCTTCAAGACACCGTCGCCACCGGAAACGACCGACGCGGTCAGGAAGCTTGGCACGGCCCCGTAGGCCTTCATCTTCTCGATTTGTTCGGGCCGGAGATAGCTGGCGTGGATGAATACGGGACGGTGGTCCCGCATGCCGTGCTTTTTCGCAGCCTTGGCGATGGCGGCGAGTGCCTGATCGGCTGCGGCATCGCCATTCATGTGCATGTGGATCTGCAGGTTCGTGGGCCAGTACGTATCGAAGGCGGCGTCGAGCACCTCGTCGGGAACCTGGCGGTAGCCTCTGTAGGCTCCGGTTTTGCCAGATGGGTTCGTCGAATACGGCTGCGTGAACCAGGCGGTGTCGATGCTGCCATCGAGCCAGAACTTGATGCCGCCGAGCCGCACCCGGTTGACGTACCGTTTGTCGAGATCGGGCCGATCGGCGAGGAGCTTGCTGCGGGTGCCG
Source organism: Planctomycetaceae bacterium (assembly GCA_947449135.1). Classification (GTDB taxonomy): domain Bacteria; phylum Planctomycetota; class Planctomycetia; order Pirellulales; family UBA1268; genus CAMCQY01. The sequence continues at coordinate 5,833 of CANFQO010000038.1, forward strand.
TCTGGAGACGGGTTGTACTGGGAGGCGACCGTGTAGGCCGCGGCGACTGTGTCGTCGACGTTCGAATCCTTGGCGGCGATGTAGAGATCGATCGGCAGCAGCTGCTTGTCAATCGCGTTGACGACGATCCCGATGTCGTCGTTGCCGAGGCCAAGGCCTGCTTCCTGTGCGGTCGTGTGGCCGTAGCTGGCCCAGACCTTTGCAGCCCCGGTGATCGCGTCGTCAGCAAGTTGACCCGTGAACGGAGGCCGCTTAGCGCGGACGGCGTTGAGCGCCGTCTCTTCCATCGGACCGAGCAGCGACGTGCCGTTGGCTTTGCGTGTAAAAGAGCCACCCTCTGGGTCGGGCGTGGAGGCCGAGATGCCAGCCTCTTTGAACACTGCCGAGTTGCCGGCGCCGAGGTGGCCGGAACTGTCGACGATCAGCACCGGTCGGATTGTCGAGATCGCGTCGAGTTCCTCGACGGTGGGCGGGCGACCCTCCTTCATCGCTCGGGACTGGTAGCCGAATCCAACGAGCCAGCCGTCAGCGGGTGTGCGCTCGGCCTGCTTCTTCATCCGCTCGATCAGGTCGGGGATGTCCTTCACGCCGAAGAGGTTGGCGTCGAGAAGATTCTTGCCAAAGTAGACCATGTGGCCGTGGGTATCGATGAACCCGGGAAGGAGCGTTTTGCCAGCCAGGGCGACAGTCTGGGTCGTCGCGCCCACATGTTTCTGCGCGTCGGCAGCTGGGCCGACGAAGAGGATCTTCCCGTCCCTCACCGCCAGGCACTCGGCGTATTCAGCCGCCTCTCCGCGCATCGTGAGGATGTCGCCGCCGGTGTAGATCGTGGTAGCGACCTGTGCGGAGCTCGGTGCTGGGAGTACCAGAACAGCAAGCAGCAGGGCTGTCAGCCGAACGGGGTGAGGGCGAGTCATGTGAGGCATGTGAAGTACGCCCTCGAATGTGTGGGAGAGTAGGAACGGTCCGGCAATTTAGCACCCGTCGGCCGACGCGTACCAGTTGCCGAGAGAAGCTTTTCGGCTTCCCGAGTCCCTCGTCTCCCTGCCAGAATTGCCGTCCACCCGCCCGCTGGAAGCCACCCATGCTCTCGATCGTCGCCATCCTGCTCGTGCTGACCGCCGCGTTTGCCTACATCAACCATCAATTGCTGAAGTGGCCAACGACGATCGGCGTAATGGCGATTGCCCTGCTGGTGTCGCTCGCCATCGTCGGCCTCGACCAACTCGGCATCAAGTCGCTACGGGATCGGGAGCACGAACTGCTAGCATCGATCAACTTCGCGGATGTACTTCTGGAGGGCATGCTGTCGGTGCTGCTGTTTGCCGGCGCCCTGCATGTCGATTTGGAACAGGTGCGGCGGCTTTCGTGGCAGATCGGGGTGTTGGCCGTGATCGGCACGGCGGCCTCGACGGCGCTGATCGGCGGCGGCTGCTGGCTCCTGCTCGGTGCGTGCGGCGTGCAACTGCCACTGGTCTGGTGCCTGCTCTTTGGGGCGCTGATCTCGCCGACCGATCCGATTGCCGTGCTCGGCGTCCTCGAATCGGCGCATGCGCCAGCCGATGTCGAGACCACGATTGCCGGTGAGTCATTGGTCAACGATGGCGTAGGGGTTGTGCTCTTCGCGTTGCTGCTCGAAATGCTGGAATCGGGTGTCCCGCCGACGGTCGCCGATGGCTTTGCCCTGTTTGCCAGGGAAGCTCTGGGCGGCGTGCTGCTGGGCATTGTGATCGGACTGTTCGTAAACCGGGTGCTGCACTCGATCGACGACTACAGGGTCGAGGTGTTGATCACGCTTGCGACTGTGGTGGGAGGGTATGCACTGGCCCGCGAACTGCACACGTCCGGACCGCTTGCGATGGTCGCCGTCGGCCTGCTGATCGGAAATCAGGGACGTCTGCAGTCGATGTCGGAGATCACCCGCAAACGGGTCGATCTGTTCTGGCAGATGCTCGACGAGATTCTCAATAGCGTTCTGTTTGTGCTGATCGGACTGGAATTCGCGGCCATCGAGTATCCGCCTGGCGCGTGGAAGGCGGCCGTGCTGGTGGTCATCCTCTCGTTGCTGGCTCGGTTTCTAGTCGTCGGCCTGCCGGTTCTGGTGTGGCCGGACTGGTTCAGGCTGCCAGCCGGATCGGCATGGCTGCTCACCTGGAGCGGTGTTCGCGGTGGGATCTCTGTGGCTTTGGCACTATCGCTGCCGCCGGGACCGCATCGGGAGATCGTGCAGATGCTGACCTATTCGGTCGTCGTCTTCACGATCCTCGTGCAGGGGCTCACCGTAGGCCGGCTCGTCCGAAGCCTCGGAATGGCCCGTTGAGCGGTTGCGGGTACCACCAGCGAACGGTGGACGGCGCTCCGCCGCTTGGTTCTGGTGTCATCGTGACGTGTAGATTGACCGGCCTTCCTTGATCGTCTCGAGCACCTTGATCTCTTTGATCGCCGTCGTCGCGACCGTAAGCGGATTGCCTGAGAGGATCACGAGGTCGGCGAGCTTACCGACCTCGATCGAGCCCTTCTTCGCCTCCTCGCCGTAGAGCCTGGCGCCGTCGATCGTGATTGCCTCCAGTGCCTCGAGTGGCGTGATCCGCTCGTCGGCCCCGATCGTCTGTCCCGACCGGGAAACACGGTTGACCGCCGTATGGATCGTAAAGATCTGGTCGAGCGGCGCGACGTTGAAGTCGGTGTGGTTGGCGGGCCGCAGGCCGAGCGACCGAGCCGACTTCATCGGACTGATGAAGTCCGCTTGTGCCCGGCCGCGGTTCGCTACGTGCGTATCACCAAAGTAAAAGCAGTGAATCGTGAAGAAGGAGGGAGCGATGCTCCACGCCTTGTATTTCTCCAGTTGATCGCGGCGGATGAATTGCGAATGGATCCCGACCGTGCCGCGTGGCTTCGTAGGCTCGCCGTTCGAGGCGAAGCGATGAGCCTCCAGCAGCGCGTCGACCGCAGCATCGCCGTTACAGTGAACGAAGAGCGTGGCACCGCCGTCGTAAACCTTCTTCACCCATTCGTTGAGCACGGGCTGCGGAAAGGAGAGGTCTCCGCGCCAATCCTTTTGCCCAGCCGGCCCGTCGGTGAGATAGGGCGTGGTGAAGGCGGCGGTGCGGCCCTGCGGCGAGCCGTCCATCACGACCTTCACGCCGCCGATCCGCAGGCGGTTTGTGTACTCGGGCTCGTTTCTTGGCGGTTTGCCGGCGAAGATCGCGTCAACCTCCGCGATGAAGGGCAGGAGCACCACGTCGAGCTTCAGCTCGCCCCGGTCGGCGAACGCGCGGAGCAGGTCGACCTGGTGTTTCATGGTGGCCCCCTCCTGTGCCGTCGTGATTCCCTCACGCAGGTAGAGTTCCTGGCCGGTTTTTAGGAGTTCGATCGCGTCGTCGCCGTCCGGGCCAGGCACCTTTGCGAAGATCGGGAGAAAGGCCGTTTCGAAGAGCAGGCCATTCGGCTCGTTGGAGCCCGGCTCGCGGCCGATCACGCCGCCCGTCGGCGTGGGCGTCGCTGCGTTGATGCCATAGATGGAAAGGGCCTTCGAGTTGAGCATTGCGCCGTGGCTCGACACGTGCACGAGAATCACGGGGTTGTCTGGGAAGGCGGCGTCGAGCTCCTGTTTCGTGGGCGGCCGTCTTTCTGCCAGCAGGTCGGGATCGTAGCCGAAGCCGATCACGAATTTTCCTGGCCCGAGCTTCCGCCGCGTATGCATCTCCTTGAGTGTTGCGATCACGTCGGCCACGCTTCTGCATTGCCCGGCAGGCGGCGAGGCACACAAAGCCTGCGTCTGCACGTCGACCAGCGAGAAGAAATGACTATGGCCGTCCACGAAGCCTGGCACGAGCGCCTTGCCGCCTAGATCGATGACCTCGGTCGCCTCGCCCTTGTGTTTCATCACTTCCGTCTCACTGCCGACCGCCACGATCCTTCCGGCCGTGATCGCCACTGCCTCGGCCTCCGGCTGCGCAGGGTTTACGGTGACAATCGGGCCGCCGTGGATGATCCGGTCAGCCGGCGCGGCCAATGCGATCCGGGTGACGGCAAGCACCATGGCAAGTGCCGGGACGAGGGCGGCTCGGATCAGAGAAGGCATGACTGTCTCCAACTCGGGATGGCCGAATCAAGAATCTTCGGCACGAAAACCGTCAGTGTAGCGGTACCTCAGCCACCACACGCCTCCCGCCCACGGGAAGCATAGGACCGTGTCCAGAGTGTTGATCTACCCGGGGTGTTCCAGCCCCGGCGTGGAGCAGGAACCGGGGTAGGTCAGGAGCCGGAAGGGATATGACTGTGATCGTGGCAGGCGTGACGGGTATCGTGTGGGCGGAACAGTCACGGAAAAAGAGTCGCGGAGCGTTTCAGAGGAGGCAAAGCATGACCACCGTCCAGCCGGGCCGATACCGACACTACAAGGGGAATGAGTACACGGTGCTCGGCGTCGCCCGGCACAGCGAGACGCTCGATGAACTCGTCGTCTATCGTCAGGAGTATGGCGACCACGGACTCTGGGTGCGTCCCGCGATGATGTTCAGCGAGAGCGTGGTGGTCGACGGCAAGACAGTACCGCGATTCGCTTTTCTGCGCGAAATACCCCTCGATCACCAGCGGTGAACAACACTACACACGGATGACCAATTCCATGTGTCCAGGCAGGCGTTCCGCGACTGGGCCGATCACATCGCCCTTGAATAACCTCATGATGCCGTGCCGTTTGGAAATCTGCATGTAGATTCGCGACGCCGAGACATCTGTCGCGGTTTGCACGATCCGGTCCACCACTGAACCGCCGACCAAGTACACGAGTTTCACAGGCACGCCCAGCCGTCGTGCCGGGGCCAGCGCTTCGGCGAAAATAGCGCATGCATCTGGGTCGTCAGAGGCATCCTGCGTCGTCCCAGAGCCCATCACCGGAATGGCCAACTCTCTGACGAACAGCACCACCACGCCGGCCCGGCTACGGCGAGCGTCTTCGATGACCCCGGAGATCAGGTGTGAGGAGCGGGACGCGCTCACCATGTAGCATTCGTCCGGGTGGTAGTCCCCATCAAGGTTTTCGAGGGCCATCGCGGCCTCTTGTTGGGGAATGGATTCGGACACGAACCGGCCCACCCACACCAACAGTCCGGCGGCGGCTGCCGACGCCGCGAAGGCCGCCTGGCTTTCGGCAGGCACCATAAAGGCGAGGCACACCTGACCGATGCAACACCCCGCCGCAAGCAGGCGGACCGCATGGAGATACGACTTGCTGAGCGTCGAGCGGCCTGCCAGCGTAAAAAGTCTGGCTCCCAACCCTACGACAAGAATGGCTATGGAAAAGATCCGCGCATGGGGCTTGTTCCATAGGAGCGTGGCCAGGATACAGGCCATCAACACGCCAACACTGCACAGCAGCCAGCGCTCCCAGGCCCGCAGATCAAACTGTTTCGTGCATCCTGTGGTCAGGAGGTTGATGGTGATGGCTGAAACAACGCCTACCGAATAGAGACCAGCGAGCTGAGTGAGGTCTGGAAACATCATCAGCAGCGCCGCGGGAATGAACATGGCCAGAAGCAGTCCGTAGCCAGGCACGCCATGGCTGTTGAGGCGGGCCAGGATTGCGGGCACCTCACCGTCGCGGGCCATCATGTATTGAATTGCCATCAGATCGGTGATGGCGGTGTTGACCGCTGAGAGCAGAAGCGCACCGAATACGAACGAGGCCAGAAAGCTGAACGTGCCTCCGACGTAGGCCGTCGCCAGAATGCTCATCATGTTGTCGGTGCCCAGAGCGTGTCCCTCGAGATCGATCAACTTGGCGTCCGGCAGCGCGTTCATGGCCGCCCCCAGCAGGATGTTGAGCGTTACCACTTCGATGAGGACCGGCACAATCGATCTGCGGGAGGTCACCCGCACGGGCGACACCATGATCCCCGTCATGTTGGCGATGGCCTCGATGCCGGAGAGCGCCAGAACGATCTCGGTGAAGCCGACCCAGGCGTCACTCCAGGCGGCGAGGCTATATCGCTCGCGCACTGGTAGCTCGATCCGCGTATGGTGCAGGCTGGGGATCGCACAGACCGCGATGACGAGCGTAAGCAGCACGGTCACAACGGCGACGATCAGGGCCACTCTGCCCATTCCACGCGGGCCAAACCAGTTCACGAAACCGATAGCCGCGATGGCTGCCAGCGTGCATAGTAGCTCTATTCGCACCCCGAGAATCTCGCCATCGACGCCGAGGTAACGGAAGGCATCGAGGCAGGAGAGCGCGGCTGTGACCGTGTAATCGGCACAGAGCGTCAGCCCTCCCACGACGGCCAGTGCGCGGCTGCTCGAGCGTGCCGCAGAATAGACCCCACCGCCATCGGGATACTTGCGGCAGATGATCAGGTAGCAGCCGCCTACGAGAAGCAGCAGGATGTTGACGAACAGGATATGGAACAGCGACGCATGGCGGGTGAAGTAAAACGCCAGCCCCAGCACATAGAGCCGGCTGGTGCCAAGGTCGCCAAAGAGCATGGGCCCCGCGTGGTACCAGTGAAGCTCCCGAGGTCTATCGTTGCCAATCGCAGCCATTCGTCGATTCAATCCGGAGGCAGGGCAGCGGTGCCGTGAGACGGCATACTACACGACCATTCGGCAGCGTCGAAGAAAATCAGGGACGGGAGTGATGAAGGCGAAATGTTTTCGCCGCTCCTGAGAGACGCTTCGTCTTCTCTGACCGTCGTCCGGAAAATCGCTCCGGTCTACTTGCGACGGCTGCGACGCTCGACGAGGCCTAAGGAGCCGAGCAGCAGTGCGAGGGCACTGCCGAATGAGGCGGGATCGATCTCGGGGACGATGGCCGCAAAGAGCGCTTCGCTGATCACGGCATAACCAGCGGACGTAGGATGGATGTCGCCGCTGCCGATATTGGTGAGTGTCAACTCGTTGCCGGTAAACAGCGGATTAAGGTCGACCATCGTGGCGCCGAAGGCTTGCGCATCGGCCTGAACGTAGGCTCGGTAGCCCGCCAGGATCGAGTTGTAGAGGCTATGCTGCGGCTCATATCCGGCCGGATAGGCATTGTAGTAGGTCGGCAGGACAATCCGTGCCTCCGGCGCCAGCGACTTGAGCGTTGCCAAGACCGTCAGATAGTTGGTCTGCACATTGGCAATCGTGCTACCGAGCAACTGCTGCTGCTCGGTAGGGGTCCCGTTGAGGAACGCAGGGGTGGCTGTGACATAAAAAATGTCGTTCACGCCGATCATGAAGGATGCATAGCCGACCGTGTCGCCAGCAGCGTGGATCGCGGCGATATGCGACTGCATCAGGCCGAATTGCGTGTCGGAGGGACTTGTATAGGCGGAGTTGATTGCAGCGTTGCGTTTTGTCCAACCGAGTGGCGGCGTGCCGGTGACCAGGCTGCCTGACGTTTCCGCGTATACCGCCAGATTGTCGACTTTGGGGCGAATCCCACCGTTGTAGGGCGTGAGTCGATCCGCCAGTTTCGCCACGAACCCCTGGTCTCCAGTCGATGGCTGGGTGGCGGGATTCTCGCCGACTGCCGCGTTGACGCCGAAGGTCAGCGAATCGCCAAGAGCGAGATAGACGACCTCTGCCCAGCAGTGATGGGCCGGAAGTGCGATGCCGACGGCGAGGATCGCGATGACGCACCGTATAAAGCTTTGCATCGTACAGTTCCTGAAGGGTGCCGGTTGCATCACATTGGTGAATCAGCGCAGAAAGTAGTCCTTTAAACGCTTGGGGGGCAAGGCCAATTATCAACGCGGCGCCGATAGCGTTCATTTCCGCAGCAGAAGCCCCTGCTGCGTACACCGTGTTCGTCCCGACGAACGCGATACCTACAGCAACCCGTCGCTTCGCAGTTTGGCCTCGACGACGTCCGCCATTTCGCGGGCCTGTTCCTCAAGTTCCTGCACGAGTTCCTCGTCGTCAGCATCGACGGCACGGCGGGCGAGGTAGAGAAGGTACTGGGCTTCGTTGCGCCATGCCTTGAGCCAATCTGGCCGCGTGGAGACCGGGCGGTAGATCATCCGCTCCAGCCTGTCGAACTCGTCGTTTGTGAGACTCATAGTGACAGTGTGCCACAGTCCGGCGGCGGAGACGAAGGCGATGCCTTACGATTCGCTGAAACCGCTACCGCCCTTCCACGAGTGCCTTCCAGAACTCCTCCGGGCCGGACACCGAGTTGTGATCGGTGCCGTCGATCACCCGCAGCGTTGCTACGCCCGACCGAAATGCCTCGAAGAGCTTTACGGTGTCGCTCATCGGCACAATCTCGTCGTGTGACGCCGCAAGGATCAGCGTCGGACAGGCGACGCGGTGCGCATACCGCCACGACTGCCATGGATCGCTTAGCAGCAGTCGCATGGGGAGAAACGGAGCGACGCGGCTCGCGATGGTGAGAATGCTCTCGAAGGGCGCGACGAGCACGAGCCGAGAGACTGGGCCCTCGGCTGCGATTTGGATGGCGAGACTACTGCCGAGGCTGCGGCCGACGGCCATCACATCTGAGTGGCGATCGTGCACCATGTGGAAGAGCGCTCGGGCGTCGTTCCTCATTGCCGCTTCAGCTGGTTGGCCGGAGCTACCGCTGTAGCCCCGGTAGTGCAGGGCGTAGATGGCACGGTCGGGAAAAGCGGTTGCCAGTTCAGGAAGCGTCGAAGCGACGTCTTCCGCATTGCCGCCGAAGTAGACGAGGGCCTTTGGGCCATCGAGTTCGCGAGTGGAGAGTCGGAGGCGTGCGTTGGGCACCTCAAGCACGGCCGCCGCGTTGTGCGTCGGCGTCGCCGGCGTGGGCATGTAGATGAAGGACCGCTGGAAGACGAAAAAGAAAAGACAGAGCGACGCGTAGACGCACACGGCAATCGTTAGGATGATCCAGAGCATTCGGCGAAGTCTCATGGTGGGGCGAGGAACTGATGGATCGCGGCTCTTGTCAGCTGACCATGGCGGGCGATCTGCTGGATGATACGAATTGTTTCTAATGTGTCTGGCTTCGGCGGCTCCGCTGGAACTGTGGAGTTCCGATCTGTACCGATAATACCGGTCGCGTAAAACTGCTGCGGCAGCTCGATGCCGGGATTGTCACTGAGCTTGGAAATCGCCGAATTGCTGATCGTCTTCAGCCCCTTGAGCGAAAGCGTTGCTCCTTCGGAGCGGCTGAGAATCTTCGCCACACCGTCGCTGATGCTGCTGACGCCGTCGAGGCACAGGATTGGATGCCGAACCAGCTCCCGAGCCGTGTCCTCGGAGAGTTCCGAGAGCCCCTTGAGCGACAGCCCACCCGCCTGGTGCGTTGCGAGAATGGCCGCCACCCTGGGTGTAATGCACTTGATGTCGTCGAGAAACAGCCCCGATAGGCCCTCAACACCATGCCAGTTGGCCTGAGCAGCAAGCACCCTGGCCCGCCGCTCGTCGATCGTTGTGAGGCCCGCCAGTACGATCTGCCCGACGTGCTGAACGAGCAAATCGAGCTGCGGTAGCGTGATGTCGTTCCCAACGTTGACGGAAAGCGACCCCTCATGCCGGACCAGGCAGGCGGCCACGGCATCGTCCACCACAAGGCGGTGGAACAAGAGCGGGCCCTTATGGCTGGCAAGCAGTTGGGCCTGCACTGGCGTGAGCCGCTCCACTCCCTGAAGACAGAGAAACCCTTGCCGCGCCCCAAACGCCTCTGCCACGGCGTCCGACAGCCCTGCGATTCCATGCACATGGAGTTTGCCGCGGTGCCGAGCGAGGTGGGACGCGACCCGTCCGGGTAGTTCCTTCAGGCCCTCCAGATAGAGATCGCCGCGATGCTGCGATAGGGCCGCCGCGGCTGCCGGTGATAGCCGGCGAATGCCCCCCAGATAAAGCTGGCATTCGTGCTGTGCCAGGCCCAGGGCCGCGTTCGCGTCGAGTGACCTGAGCTGGTTGAGCGAGAGTTCTCCGGTGTGCCGGCCGAGGGCCCATGCCGAGGGCACGGAGAGCTGTCGCAGGTTGTTGAGCGATAGGCCGCCGCCCGTGTGCTTGGCGAGTTCGTTAGCGACGGCGTCGGTGACCGCCACAAGCTTGTCGAGATAGAGATGGCCGCAGTGCTGCGTGAGTTCCCGGGCCACCGACAGCGGGAGCCGAAGGAGTTCGTGTAGGTAGAGATGCGTACTGTAATAGCCGATGACGGCAGCGGAGCGGCCGTGGGTGGCTGCCGGCTGGATCACGACTTCGCCCTTCGTTGCCTCGGTGAGCGAATCGCTCGCATCGTAGGCCCGCCCGAGTTGATCGATGACTACTGGCCGTTCGAAAAGTCCAACAACCTGCCTGGCCTGCGATGCGTCGAGGTGACGGAGCTTGCCCGTATGCGGTCGGAACGAGGAGTCGCCGATTGAATGACTCATGGGCCCTCCTGCATTGTTCTGGCAATCGGTCCGGAGTGTGTCGGCGACCCAGGAATCGAGGCGTGGACGAGATTATACCGCTCGTGCAAGGGGATGGATCGCTACGGTGTGTCATAGCGAGGCTTTTATCAGCCGTGGACCAAGGTTGGCCGACCTGTCCGGGAGAATGACCAAGCACAGTCGCAGATAAGGAGGACCACATGACCGGACCGACAAAAAACCGATTGCACGACTACGAGGCGGGTTGGCTCACGTTGCTTGTTGAGATGGGCGTCGCCACGAAGCAGGAGGCCTACGACGCAATGTGCCGCGTCGCCCAAGCGGCAATCGATGAGATTGAGAAGAAGCGGAAGCGTCGCAACGAGCGGAGACGGCGACGGCGACGGCTGGAGTGAGCCGCAGCTGTAGCCCATACGACCGCGCTTGCTATGGCGCACTTCTGATCGCCGGCGGCTCGACAAGGGAGGCACGTCCTCTATAATGAGAGCGTTGTATCTTTCTCGAGTTCGACGACCCACGCGGTAGTCGGCACCAACCTGCAAAGCAAGGTGGTTACGGTCCCCCAGCAATGGGCCCGAGGATACGCATCGGAAACGGTTTCCGGTGAAAAACAGTGTCCAGCTGGAGTCAATCACATGCCACGTGGTTTTCTTTCTCTTCGGATCACCAACTCCTCCCCGACTCACCACTTGTACGTCAACACCGGTGGACGGGCTGATGGCAACTACTGGGTGGCTTACACGCTTCACTTTGGCGGCCGCAAGCGGCGGGTGAGGCGATCTCTCGGCACGAAGTCTGTCGAAGAGGCCATCCGCCAGAGAGACGAACTCTTCGCCCGCATCGAGCGGGACGGCGAGGAGGTACCGGAACGCCGGTCCGCGAGCCCTGAGGAGGAAGAGATGTTGCCGCTCCTCAGCTACGCAACTCCCGTTTGACCAATAACACCCTTCAGGAGACCAACGCATGAAGAAGAAAGATTTCATTGAAGAAATAGGCTGCCGCCGAAACCTCATCGCCACCGCCGACAGCACCGTTGCGGAATGCGAGCGGTCGACGGCCGTTCCTATCGACACCAACGCCCAAGCCAAACGGCACTGGCGACGGGCAGCCAAGCTCTACGGCACGGCCGCAGAACTGTACCGACGTGCCGGGCTCGGGCTCCGGGCGATCGCGGCATGGACAGCCGCAGCGAACTGCTTCGAGGCTCTCGGAATGCCTGACGACTACGAGCGATGCCGGCTGAAGAGCGTTTCCATCCCGGTCTACTACGAGGAGGTGAATGATGGGCCAGATTCAGAGATTCGACGTCCCGAGTAGGCCCACAATTATCGAGGGTTTCAGGGCGATGAGAGATGCACTGGAAGCATCGGTGCACGCGAGGGGCAATCAGCTGGAACCGGCCTGGTACGACGACGGTCCGGAGACATGTCTGTGGCTGTGGAAGGATCAGCCGGAAGTGTTGAGACAAACACCATCAGAAGGAGAGGCGACATGAGCCAACAGAGAATCTTGCACCTGTATCCGTATCTCTACCCGGGCACCAACTGCTGGGTGTTTGATGACGAGAGGACTGGCCTCAAGGAGGAAGCCTTTGTCGAGGGGACGAGCGAGATGATCACGTGTGTCGTGGACGCCAAGAAAATTCCGAAGGCATCCACGGGCATCTTGCTGACGTTCTCGGATGATCCGTTCGATGGTCACGACGTCGAGCGGCACTGGGTTCGCAGTGAAGCCGGCGGCGGCGACTGGTACCAGGGCGAAGTCTTGGGCAAGCCGATGGACAACTGGCTCTGCCCGGCGCTCTTGCTGTATTTCGAGAAGCCTCCGAAGCGGCTCTACGTGCGATGCGATCCGCTTCCGGCTGGTGTGAATCCAATCTGGAATCCACGACCAGGTGAGGAAGGCAGGAGGTTTGTGGAGGCTCCGCGATAGGGGGTGAAAAAGGGTTAGGGCGTCACAGGGCGGCTGATCATGGCTTCTGAGATTCGCCTTCCGGCGGGTGGCGTGCTCGTGGGATAAATGCACCGTGGTTCGGCTTTGGAATGGTTCACAGTCCCGCAGGGCACCAGGTGGCGGCAGCATGGAAACTCCACGACTCAAGACGATTGAAATCGGTATTCACGGGCAATCGCCCGAAAAGCCTGGTGCATCGAAAATGGATGTTGGCATGTGGAAGCGGCCCAACGTGGTCGTCGTGCTGGCGATGGTGATGTGGGGAATGACTATTTCCGTCGCCTCTGCCGACATCGGGTGGAATCCGTCTCGGACGTGGGTCTTTGCCGTCGGAATTCTCCAGTGGAAGCATCCCGACATCTACGGTTCGTTTCCCGACGCGATGCCAAATCGGGCAGATCGACGGCTTATCAACACCTTGAAGGCAACAGGCATTCCCGATGATCACATCGTCTTTCTTGTCGACGAGAGGGCGACGCTCGCTGCGATACGTCGCGAATACCGCTCCCTACTCGATCGAATTCAGAAGGGCGACCTACTGATCTTCTACTTCGCAGGACACGGCACCCGCGATCGAAAGACGCGAGACACGTACTTCGCGAATTACGACGCTAGCGACGACTATGCGAGCCATTGGCCGGTGAAGGAAATCTTCGATACGCTCGAATCGCGGTTTCACGGCGCCCAAGCGATTCTGATGGCTGATTGCTGCCACTCCGGAACGATGTATGACGAGACCGTGAAGCGACGCGAGAAACTTTCCTGTGCGTGTCTTACGAGTGCGTATTCACACAACTCCTCGACGGCCAACTGGACGTTCACGGAGTCGCTGCTCAGAGGCTTTCAAGGCAGCCCGCTTGTCGATGCAGACGCTGACGGCGATGTCGAGATCCGCGAAGTGGCACTCTATGCCGAGCAGAACATGGCTTTCCTGGAGGAACAGAAAGCCATGTTCGCCACGTCCGACGATTTCGATCCGAATTTGGTGGTCGCCGACACCCATGGCAAACCGAAGGCGGGGCTCGGTCGCTACGTTGAGGTCGAATGGGAGCAGACGTGGTATCCGGCACAGATTATTGCGATACGGGGCGCGGAGTCACTCGTCCACTACGTGGATTTCGAGGCTTCTTGGGATGAATGGGTCGGCCCTAAGCGGATCCGTAATCCGCACGTCAAGAAACTGCCTCGAGGATCCCGCGTGAAGGTCTGGTGGTCGCAAGACGGGAGCTGGTATCGCGCTACGGTCCTTGCCTCGCAGTTCGGGTTACACAAGATCACCTATGACGGTTACTCACATGAGTGGGATGAATGGGTTCCGTCCAGTTCCGTTGAGGAGTGGGATGAATGAGGGTGGCGCCACGGTGGATCGGGATGCCGTCACACTGACTCACGATTGTTACCGCCTCATCGCCTTGCGCGCGTCGTAGCATTGGGTCAATCGGCGGCCCTCGCGGAGTGTGAGCACGGGCAGTGATCGCACAGAGTCATTCTCGCAGCCGCGCAAACGAGAGGCGGCGTGCAGCGAAGCAGATGCCGATGCATTCAGAGACTTACCCGTGTTGCCTCGGAGTGCACCGACGAGTCATCGGCAGGTCGGAGTGAAAGTGCCCCCGGCAGGGATCATTGAATCGCAGTATTGGCAGCGAAATCAACGGGTGTCTGAAAGCCACTTCCCTAAAACCAACCCTGTTTCAGGGCAGGCCATCGCCCTTGGCGGACAACCGCTGAAAAGAAAGACCGGGATGGCTGGCGAGGAGGTTGATTCATCCGCGGAACCGGAACCCGGTGGCTCGGCCGCTGGTCGCAGCGCTCGTGGTCGAGCCTGAGGTGGAACTGTGGGAATCCGTCGGGTTCAATATGCACGGCAACATAGCGATTATTTCGCCGCGACAGTGCCTCGATCTGTTAGGCAGTTGAGGCTCGGCTCGGCAGTGAGCAGATCACCCCAAGGAGTCATCCCATGAAGATCGCATTTCTCGGCACCGGGCTGATGGGTAGCGGCTTCGTTCGTCGGCTTCTGGCGCAAGGGCACACGGTGCACGTGTGGAACCGTTCGCCAGCGTCGGCAAAGGCGCTCGAGTCCCATGGAGCCAAGGCGTTTGCGGCGTCCGCCGACGCGGTGGGTGGAGTCGAGCGGGTGCACCTGTCGCTGGCTGACGACGCTTCGGTCGACGCGGTGCTCGAGCCACTCGCCGACGTCATTCCCGCATCGTGCTGGATCATCGACCACACAACGACCATGCCGAGTGCGACCGGTGAGCGTGTCCGACGCTGGGCGGGAAGGGGGCGGGTGTACCTTCACGCGCCAGTGTTCATGGGGCCGGTCAATGCGGTGGAGGGCACTGGCGTGATGCTCGTGTCTGGAGACCCCGAGCAGTGTGCCAGGGTGCTGCCGGAACTCAAGCGGATGACCGGCAAGGTGTTCCAGCTCGGGCCGCAGCCGGAGCGGGCGGCGGCATTCAAGCTCTTTGGCAATCTGGCGTTTCTGGGGATGTCGGCACTGGCGGGCGACATCGTGCGACTGGCGGATGCGACCGGCGTCGATCCTCAGGATGCAGTCAAGATGTTTCAGCAGTTCAATCCGGGCGAATTCTTTCCGGCCAGATTTGCGAAGGTGGCCGAAGGCCCATTCGAGCCGGCTTCGTTCACCGTCAGCATGGCCCGGAAGGATGTCCGGCTGATGGTGGATGAGGCGGCGGAGCACGGCTGCCCGCTGGTCGTCATGCCGGCAGTGGCGGCCCAATACGATGCGGCGATCGCGCGTGGCGAGTCAGGAATGGATTCTTCCGCCGCATTCCGGCATGTGCCGGCCCCGAAGTACGCTTGAGTCATGGACAGCATGACCAAGCCAGCGTGGGCACCGACGGCCGAGCGGCTGAAAGATGCCGCTCAAGCTTGCGGGCGTCCCTGGCTTGCAGCAAGGGTGTCCGGAGCGGAGCCGTTTCCCCGTAGTCGTGCCCACGCGTAGAATGCGCGGTTGTGAGGGGAAGCACGATCCGGGAATAGGCGAGTTTTCCACACCTTGCCAGCGGTTTCGTAAAAGATCGTGAATGGAAATCCTTTAGAAAAGGGAAACGCTGCCCGGGTCGCATCCTCGTCCATTCTACGGCTGCCCAGAGCGTGAGGAACGGTGCTGTGTTGATGGAGAACGTCGCGGCCACTGTTAACCATACTCGCCGCGTCCATCAACCATCGCCCACCGTCGCCGTGACGAGGCTGCAGCCTAAGCATCACTCCGGGAGGCCGAGCACGACGCTCGTTTCAAAAGACAATCGCGTGGAGTTGATAACGTCGTGGCCCTGTGCGACGATCGACGAGCACTCGCGTTCCGAACAGGAATTGGACCTTCACGATGGCCGGTTTTCGCAATTTCTTTTCCGCCGTTGTCAGCAGCCCGCCGGATGACATCACCCCGTGTGTCATCCAGGCAAATTCATTTCGCGAGGTCGTGTCTCTCCAGGCGCTGTTCGTGACGCTCACCGTGGCGCTGCTGGCGTATGTCAATAGCGCGCCAGCATTTCAAGTGCGGGTGGATATGCTCTTCGCGGTGTTGGCGTCGCTGCCCGTGCTGGGCCTCTATCGCATCGTGTGCAGTCACGTGAAGACCGAAGCAGGAGACGTCTATGTGTGCACGAAGCCGATCCGCGACTACGCGCGGCAGGCCATGATTCTAGACTTGGCGATCGTGGTGGTGGTGTCGGTGCTGTACTGGCTGGGTCAACTGCCTGGACAGTGATGCCTGACCAGGAATAGCCGGACGGCGATCCGGGCGCGGGCAGGCCGCAGGGTTTGCCTGGTCTCGCCACTCTCGCGGGGGGGTGCCACGGCGGGAAATTGCCCAAATCCGGCCGCACGACTGTACCGATGATACCGATAGCAGGGCGCCCGACGACGTTTGTCGAAGTCGCCCCCCGTCAGGCACCAGCCCTCTCCGCAGCAGCTTCTATGCGACCGAACTGTGGGGCTCGGGACGTACAACGGCGGCGGTTTGCCGTTGGTAGGCCGATGACTCGCCTGGCCGCCGTGCTGTGGTGGTGCCTGGTGAGCCTGGCTGTGGCAGACGAGCCGCCGCAGCCCTATGTGGAAGAGCCTACGTACAAAATGGCTCCGCATCTGCTCGGCGCTCCGGACGGCTTTCGCGAGCGGCTGGCCGAAGCCGGCGTGACCATCCTCGCCGACAACACGGGTTTCTCTATCGGAAACACCAACGGCGGCTTTGCCCAAGCCTTCGATTACGCCGGGCACGGCGACTATTGCGCGATCGCCGACGGCGGAAAGCTCGGCGTGCATGAGGGCCTGTATCTCAAACTCCGCGCCGAGCATCGTTACGGCGAAACGATCGTCGGGAACGTGGGCTGTTTCATCTCGCCGACGCTGATCGCCGACCTGCCGGTCTACAACAGCGAGCAGGTGTATCTGACTAACGTGCTGCTCACGCAGGAGTTGACCGACGCGTTCTCCGTGTTTGCCGGCAAGATGGACACGCTCGATGGCGATATGAACGCCTTTGCCCATGGACGGGGCAAGACGCAGTTTTCAAACATGGGGTTTATCTTCAACCCGATCGTGGGCGCGACGGTGCCCTACTCCACGCTGGGGGCCGGATTCGTGCTTCATCCCGACGACGGGCCGATGCTCATGGTGACCGTGCTTAACTCGACCGACACGACGGCCACCAGCGGCTTCGACACACTCTTCAACGACGGAATGCTCCTGTCGGCGGCCGTGCGGGTACCCACGAATTGGTTCGGCCGCCCGGGGCACCAGCTTCTGGGCGGCACCTGGAACAGCCGCACTTACACGTCGATTTCCGAGGCCTACATTCCTTACCCGAACGTGGCGACGCCCACGATCCAGGGCTCGTGGTGCCTGTATTGGAAC
Organism: Planctomycetaceae bacterium; assembly: GCA_947449135.1. Taxonomy (GTDB): domain Bacteria; phylum Planctomycetota; class Planctomycetia; order Pirellulales; family UBA1268; genus CAMCQY01. The sequence continues at coordinate 23,016 of CANFQO010000038.1, forward strand.
TTCGATCAGTATCTGTTCGTCGATCCGGCTGACGAAACGCGGGGCTGGGGCCCATTCGGCCGCGCGGGCGTCGCGGATCCAAACACGAGCCCGATTGATGCGTTCCTAAGCTTCGGGGTGGGGGGCAACGTACTTGGCCGAACCCGGCGCGACGATACGTTTGGCATTGGCTGGTACTACGCCTCCACCAGCCCCCAGATCGGCACCCTGATCACGTCACAGTTTGGCCCGATCGGCAATGGCCAGGGCATCGAGTGCTTCTACAACTACGAGCTCACTCGTGCCGTCCGCATCACTCCGGACCTGCAGTACGTCGTGCCATCGCTCCGGTCGGCGGAACCGGCGTTGATTGCCGGCGTGAGGGCGCTTGTCAGTTTCTGACCAGTCACTACCCCGGGTAGCGATCGCATAAACGCATTCAAGCAGCCTGAAACAACGCAAATCGTCGGGCCGCGGTGCGGATTCCTGTGCAGACAGTGGCTCGCCGGTTGAGGGGCGGGCATCAAGACGAGAATCTGACGCCCGAACCCAGCGCAAAAGACGTGCCACCGGCACCCACGGCCTGGAAGACCTGCTGCCGCGACCAACGGCCGGTCACGCTCGGAACGGTCTTGTCGAATGAGAACCGAATGACACTGTTGGTCGTGCTGTTGTAGGCGCCCAGAGCGGCAAACAGTTGAGTCCTGCCGCGGCCATTGGCATCGCCCATCGCGATGTGCAGCGGTGCATTAAGGCCGCTGCCTACGTAGGCCGACGCTCTGCTGAGCGGCGCACCGAACCAATAGTCAAGATTCTCCTGCTGATGCTGAACGAGTCTGCCACCGGAAGTGGTGCTGCCCGCCAGGCGACCCCCTGTCGTACCGGAAGCGAACTGCTGCCCCGCTCCGGCCACGAGCGCTGCGTTCACCGCCGTCTGATCGCCACCAAGGAGAACGTCGCCCGGGATGACCCGGAAGTTACTCATCCCTTCCCTCTGCGCACCGACAATGAGTTCGAACCGCTGATCACCATCGAGATCACCGGCCACCAATGACGCGCCGTTGGCGAAGACATTGACCATCACGCCGTCGCCACGATTGATGGATAGGCTCAGATTTACCATCGACTGCTGAACGAGCGCGGACGACAGCTCGCCGAAGACCGTCACTTTTCCCTGGTTCGCAGAGACGGATGCTACGGCCAAGCTGACGGCACCCGGAGTCGAGGAATCCACCGGGGTCGAGAATGAGCCGGCTGTCATTCCGGTGATCGTTCCCGCCAGAGCGGCGGTCTGCAACACCGGCGTGGTCGTCACCACCGGCGCCCCGCCCCGGCTGGTCGCCGCAACCGTGAAAACGGCGGCACCATTGAACTCCGACGTCGTGTCGGATGGGGCGACGATCACCTGCGGAATCCCCGTGGGGTCTCCCTTCAGGCCACCGGTGGTCAACATGAAACCACCGGTATACGAGCCACCGAAAACGCCGCTGACATCCAGTGTCGCCGAGGTCCAGGCTAACCCCGCCTTGGGGCTGCCGTTGAAGATGCCAATCTTCTGCAGCGCGTTACCGAACGGGTTGACCATCACCCGGCCACCGGTGGTGCTGCCACCAACCGCAGTGTTGAGCGTGATGACCGTGTTGCCGTTCACCAAGGCCACGGCAGCCGCGGTCCGGTTCATGCTCGACAACACGCCTGGAAACTGCGGTGTCAGCACCAGAGCCGTGCCGACGCCGATCTTCGACCGTACGTCGCCAGGGATCTGAATCTGGTTTGCCGCCAACTTCGACGTCTTGGCCGTGAACGACAGCGTGGGGATCGCACCGGGAGCCACAAGGAGATCCTTGTAGCCGTCGCTATCGACATCCATGGCGATGGCCCGCATGCCGCCCATGAATCCCGCTGCGAACGTCGCACCGTAGACGCTGGTCAACGGAAGGTTCCTGGTGTTGGCAATCGTCGCGCCGACATTCAAGAAGACCCCAACCTGCTTGTCTGCGATGCTGTAGAGCCTCGCCCCGGGCGTGACCTTCGACGAAGCGCTCGGTGACCCGTTGTCTGCGGCGGCCAGCACCGGCAGTCCAATCTGCACACCGGCCGAAAACGCGGAAGTGCTTGCTGGAATGCCGGTGTCGAGGAGAGTTGCGGTGCTGGTGATCCAGTCACCAACAGCAAGGCTCGGGATCGCGGCCGTGGGCACATTGGCGAAAAACTCCGCTTCGCCGGAATTCGTCACCACAACGTCCTGATACGGCACTTTCGATGAACCGATCGGCAACACCTGTCGACCTTCGAATGCCGACCGATTCGCGGGGAAGCCGACCTCATCGGCGGCGGTATTGGCGAACAGCTGCACCCGATACGTGCCGGCCGCCGCCCGCATGACCCCACGGACACGCACCACCCCCTCGGCACCGATCAAGGCGGCCGACACCAGGCTCGGCGACGACTGATCGTCGTTGCCGGATTGATCCAGGCTGATGCCCGCGGCACCGTTGAGGTAGATGGAATTGGAGAAGATCGTATTGTCGTCGGCGGCTGCTCCCGAGACGACCACGCCGTTCAGGCTGTTGGCGGTGATCGTGTTCGTCAACAGCTGGAGGCCAGACGCTCCCGTGAGTGACACACCGTTGCCAGAATTCAGAGAGATCTTGCCGGCTGTGATGGTCGTCCCCGTGTAGTCGCCCGCGGCGAGGGCGATGCCGTCACCCCCATTGCCTGAGATCGTGAACCCAGACAGCTTCGATCCGGTCGAACCACCCGAAAAACGGACACCTCCGCCTGAGAAGTTTCGCACGGTGCTGCCGGAGGTCGTCATCGTTACGGCATTGACGCCAGTCCCGATCACAAGGCCATCCGTACCGCCGACCAGCTTCGAGGTGCCGTCGAGGCTGATCGTGGACGAGGCGGTGACGGCCGCTGCAGACTGCAGGACGAGGCCGGCGAGGGGCGTCGTGCCGCCCACAGCCGAACGGAAGAAGATGTCGCCCGCACCCGCCGCGATCGTGAGCACCTTGGCCCCATTGATTGACTGTTTGAAATCAATGTCGTCGCTTGCCGTGAGCACGTTGCTGGCACCGAGCGTCACGGCATCGGCGTAGGTCTGGACACCGGTGGTCGTGATCACGCCGCCGTTGATCGCCGTGGAGCCACCGGCGTTTGTCATGAGACTGGCAAGGGCCGTGCCGCCGCCGACGGCACCGGCAAACTGGGTGATTCCAGTCGTATTTGCGGTCAGAGCCTCGCCTCCGCGCGCCGTCCCATCGACCGTGCCGGAGAACGTGATGTTGCCCGTGCCCGTCGAGATGATTGCGTCGCCGGCGAGCGTGGTCGCCCCGGCCACGCTGAAGGCTTTGTTGGACGTCGTGTAGGTGCCATCGAGAGTGGCGCTATCGCCGTACTGCTGCGCACCGGATGTCGTCACCGACTGCAGGCTGACCGTGCCGCCGGTGTCGGTCGTGAGGCTGGCGAGCGACCGCACGCCACCGACCACGGCGTTGAAGAGCGTCGTGGCGGCCGAATTCGCCGTCAGGGCGAAGGCACCGTTGACCGTATCGTCAAACGTGATGGTACCACTGCCTGTCGAGACAGTCGTGGCTCCGGCCAGCGTGGTCGTGCCGGACACCACAAAAGTACTGTTGGTCGTCGTGTAGACACCGTTCAGCGTGGCATCGTCGCCATACTGCTGAGCTCCGGACGTTGTCACGGAGAGCAGGCTGACCGTGCCGTCCGCGTCGGTCGTCAGGCTGGCAAGAGCCGAGGAGCCACCCACGATTGAGACGAACCGTGTCGCTCCGGTCGAATTCGCTGTGAGCGCGAATCTGCCGTTGACCGTGCCGGTGAACGTGATCGCACCGCTCACGGTCGAGATGCTCGCATTTCCAGCCAGCATGGTCGTGCCCGCCACGCTGAAGTTGCTATCGGTGGTGGTGTAGGCGCCGCTCAGCGTGGCATTGTCGCCGTATTGCTGGACGCCGGTCGTTACCACTGTCTTGAGGCTGACAGTGCCGCCAGCGTTCGTCGTCAGGCTCGCGAGCGGTGCGACAGTGCCCACGTCATCGCTGAAGAGCGTGACACCCGTCGAATTGGCGACCAGTGTGGAATCGCCGTCAGTCTTTCCAGTAAACGTGATGTTGCCGCTGCCCGTCGACACGGTGGTGCTGGCGTCGAGGGTCGTCGAGCCGCCGACGCTGAAGTTGCTATTGGTCGTCTTATAGTTGCCGTTCAGCGTGGCATTGTCGCCATACTGCTGCACTCCGCTCGTCGTCACCGACTGAAGGCTCACTGTGCCGCCGACGTCGGTGGTCAGGCTCGCAAGGGCTGCGTTCCCACCGACCGCGGCGCTGAAGAGTGTCGCCGAGGACGAAGACGCCGCCAGTGAGAAGGCACCGTTGATGGTACCCGTGTAGGTGATGTCGCCCATGCCTGTCGCGACGGTCGTCGCACCGGCGAGCGTTGTCGTGCCCGCCACGCTGAAGTTGCTGTTGGTCGTGACGTAGTCGCCGTTCAGCGTGGCGTTGTCGCCGTAGTCTTGCACGCCGCTGGTCTTCACTGACCTGAGGCTCACGCTGCCACCCGCGTCGGTCGTGAGACTCTCAAGTGGGCTCGTATCGCCGACCGCAGCACTGAAGAGCGTGACGGCGGTGGAATTCGCCACCAGGGCGTGCCCACCATTGACCTTCCCTGTCAACGTGATCGAGCCGCCGCCCGTGGTCACCTTGCTATCACCAGCGAGCGTCGTGGCACCCGCCACGGTGAAAGCTTTGTCGGCCGTGGTGTAGTTGCCGTCGAGGGTGGCATTGTCTCCGTATTGCTGCACGCCGGTCGTCGTCACCGACTTGAGGCTCACCGTGCCGCCGGCGTTTGTCGTGAGGCTGGCGAGGACCGTGCCTCCTCCCACGTCATTCAGAAAGAGCGTATCGCCGGTTGTATTCGCGACCAACGCGAAGGCGCCATCCACCTCCTTCGTGAACGTAATGGTGCCGCTCCCCGTGGACACGGTCGTATTCGTCGCAAGGGTCGTAATCCCACTCACCGTGAAGGCACTGTTCGTCGTCGCGTACGTGCCGGCAAGCGTCGCATCGTCACCATACTGCTGCGTGCCGGCGGTGGTAACCGATTTGAGACTCACAGTGCCGCCGGCGTCGGTTTTCAGGCTGGCAAGTGCTACGCTACCACCGACGGCAGCACTGAAGAGCGTGTCGCCGGTCGCATCTGCGGCGAGCGAAAAGCCTCCGTTCACCGCACTGATGAACGTGATGTTGCCCGTACCCGTTGCCACGGTGGTCACCCCGGCAAGCGTCGCCGTGCCACTCACCTCGAAGTTGCTGTCGGACGTCGTGTACATCCCGTTCAGCGTTGCGTTATCGTCGTACTGCTGGAAGCCGGTCGTCGTCACCGACTTCAGGCTCACCGTGCCGCCTGTGTTGGTGGCAAGGCTCACGAGCGGACTGCTGCCACCGACCGCCGCACTGAAAAGGGTGGCAGCCGTCGAGTTGGCCACAAACTCATACCCACCATCCACGGTGCCGGCGAACGTGATCGCACCCGTGCCGGTCGAGACGGTCGCATCGCCGGCCAGCATGGTGATCTTGTCGACTCTGAAGGCGGCGTTGCTTGTCGTGTAGGTGCCCTTCAAGGTGACGGCGTTGTCGCCATACTGCTGCACACCCTTGGTGGTCACCGACTGCAGGTCCAGGATGCCACCTGCATCGCTGGTGAGACTCGCCAAGGCCACGCTCACTCCTGCATCTGCCTGGAAGACCGTGGCGCCGCTCGATTGCACCGTCAGCGCGTAACCACCGTCCACCGTGCCCGTGAACGTGATGCCCGCGAATTCGGCAATGTCTACGACGACATACTCGAGAACGTCATCGGCGACTGCCGCCTGCATGAGCGTGATCGACGCGCCGTCTGTGGCCGTGAAATCGGTGCCGTAAACAAGTCGGTCGCCGTTCAAGTAGACATCGATCGCTCCGACCACATAACCGCCGTCAACCGGGAATGATGTCTGGCCTGCGGTTGCGGCAATCGCGACCCGCAGATTGAATTCAGTGACATCCGCGTATCCCGTCGAAATCACCGTGGCTCCGGCGAGCGTGGTCGTGCCATCCACGGTGAAGTCGTTGTTGACCGTCGTGTAGGTGCCGTTGAGGGTCACTTCGTCGCTATAGTGCTGGATGCCTGCGGTCGTGACCGACTTGAGGCTCACCGTGCCGAGCACGTCTGTCGTCAGACTCGACAAGAGGAGGGTGCCACCGACTGCGGAGCTGAATCGTGTCGCTCCACTCGTATTCGCCGCGAGTGCGAAGGTGCCATCGACTGCGCCCGTGAACGTGATCGCTCCGCTGCCGGTCGCGATGGTCGTATCGCCCAGAAGGAGCGTCGTGCCAACCACGCTGAATCCGGTATCCGTCGTGGAGTAGGTGCCTGAAAGAAAGACACTGTCGCCATACTGCTGACCGCCGGTCGTCGTGACCGACTGCATGCTCGTCGTGCCGCCGGCGTTCGTTGTCAGGCTCGCAAGCGGCGTGCCACTTCCGACGTCCGCCGCAAACAACGTGGCGCCAGTCGAGTTGGCCACCAACCCGAAGTCGCCGTCCACCAAGCCGGTGAACGTGATCCCACCGCTTCCGGTCGACACCATCGTCGCCGCCACAAGCGTGGTGATGCCCGTGACGCCAAACGCCGCGTTCGTCGTCGCGTACGTGCCACTGAGCGTGACATCATCGGCGTACTG
>CANFQO010000039.1 GCA_947449135.1 Planctomycetaceae bacterium
AAGGTCCACGTCAGCCTGCCGAAGCAAGCCCACGATCTGCTCTGCACTGCGTCGCTTCTTCATCAGAGAACCCTTTCCAGCCCCAGTCGGGGCATGAGGATTCTCTCACAAGATCTGGATCAAGATTTGGGGAGGGGGTCAAATGTCGTCCGCGGCGCTTCGTATCTCCAGCAGCACCGCACTGGTAGCAAGACCGCCCGTCGCAGCGATCGCGCAGAGCGTCGCTTTCCAACACCACGTCTGACCACGGTGAGTGTTCATGACTACAGGTCGGCGATGAGCTTCCGGATCTCATCCTGCCTCTGACCCAATTTCTTCTGCAGTCGGCCCAAGAGTTCGTCTTCCTTGCCCTTGGCATACATGAGATCGTCATCGGTCAGCTGGGCGTACTTCTGCTTGAGCTTGCCCTTGAGTTCGTTCCACTCGCCCTTGAATTTTAGTTCGTTCATCGCTGCCTCCAGTGTGTGTGATGGTATGGACGGGATCTCTTAAAGCGGTGGTGACGTGCTCCGACGCCCCACAACAAGCGCGATCACGAAAAGCACAAGAAACACGACGAAGAGCAGCCGCGCGATGTCAGTTGCCGCCGCTGCGATGCCACCGAAGCCGAAAACGGCGGCAACGATGGCCACAATCAGAAACAGAATGGCCCACCGAAGCATCTGAACACCTCCTTCACTCAAAAATGGCCGAAGGCATTCCGTTGCCGGAAAAAACATCATCCTGGGGAGCACGCATTACACGGCGGGCTCGTCTCCCCATGTCACGTCCAACGATACGTCGAAGCACCGCACGCTGACCGGGCGTCACGCGGCGGCCGCCCGAAGCGCGGCACAGCGCAGGGGACACTGCCCGAACTCTGGCGAACGCGGCCGCGTCGCGGGTGGCCATGGCCGCGAGGCCTCGCCACATCCATCTGGCAGGTCGCGTGAGGTGTCCTGTTTCCAGCCCGGAAGAAGACTGCCTCGGGAATGACGCGGCGGCCCCAAGGCAGGCACCGGGCTATTCTTTCAGCGCATGACGCCGGCCGGTTTCAGCACGTCCATCCTCACGTGACGCGCACGGACTTCGTTTCATCGTCCAACTTGAGGTGAGTCCATGCCCCGCTTTTTGTTGCTGCTCAACGCTGCCGTGCTTCTGGTCGTCAGTGGCTGCACGGAGGCACCCGTCAAGCACACGGTGCTCAAAGTGCCAACTGAGGATGTCCGGCGCGACGCGGCAGAGGCTGGCGATGCAGCCACCGCTGCTGCCAAACAATCCAAAGCGGATTTCGAGATGCGTCTCAAGGACCGCCTCGCGGATATGGAGGCAGAAATCGACAAACTCCGCGACAGGGGGCTCGCATTGAAAGATGAGGCCAGAACTCAGTGGGACCAAACGTTGGCTGAACTGAAGGCAAAGCAGCATGTGGCACGCGAAAAGTTGGATGAGCTGGGCAAATCCACTGGCGAGGCATGGGAACACTTGGAGAAGGGCGTTCAGTCCGCGTGGGAGGATTTGCGGGAAGCCGTCCGGGAGGCCGCCAAGGAGTTTTAGACCAGGGAGCATGGCCTATTATCCGTGGCCGTAGGATTTGCTCGCGGGTTAGCGCTGCCAAAGCGAAACAGAGCACGGATGCGTGCCGAATCGTTTTTAAAGTACGTACACCTATCCTGATCAGTGAGGACATCTATGTGGAGGTCATGTAAATACCTGAGTACCGTGTGCTTCTTGGCCGGCTTTGCCTCGATTGCCGCCTCAATAGCGATCTGGTTCTTGGCAAAGGGAGCTGATGCCGCGCACGGCGAGCGGTTCGGGATCTTTGTGGGCCTCTGGGCGCCGACGTTTTTCGCACTGTCAAATCGGTTTGAGAAATACGCTTCGGGAGGCACATATCTTCCGTGATGGCACGGTGCCATGGTGTCCACGATCATCCCCGCAAGGAGTCTCTGGAACGATCAACACCGTGTGTGCGGCAGTGTGTGGATTCGTTGTCGTGTCATGGCTGGCAGCGATTGTCTGCGTGGGATAGGAGCGTGCTTCGTCAAAGGCTGGCCCGCTGATTCCTCGTGCGGTCTAGGCAGCCTTACGAATGGGCCGTGTATTCGCTTCGTAGGCCTCGATTGCTACCGTGACGGCATCCAAGGCATTGAACACGTTGATCTCTCCCTGCTCAAACGCTTTCGCCGCCGCAGCGATGTCCGCCATCGTCAGAACTGCATTCGTTGCGGCCGTAAAGCCCTGTTTCGTAGCCATAAAAACTCCCTCTGTAGATCACACTCCCCCGGCCCAGCATCCGTGCTTGGCTCGCGGCGTACTAAACAAGGTTCGTCGCTCCACGTCTTTCACGAGACGACTGCGAGGCAGTGAATAATTCTGAGAGTCACTGCGTGTCATGCATGCAAAGGCAAGACGCTCGCGGCATCTGTGTTCAGCACAACCGTTTTGCACGATACGATCAAGGCTATGAGTGTCACGGCACGAAAGACGCATCACCATTGCGTCAGTGACCAACGGTGCCTGTCCGACCTGTCGACTGGAGCGGCGAGGCCCTCATGAACTGCTAAACTCGCCACCGCGGGATCGGGCGCTGAGGTGGTCGTGCATTCGATCGCGACAGATCTCGCATCAAGCTGCAGGGAGGCGTCTTGGAATTATCGTCAAGTGGCCATTTTCTATGCCAGTCATGGTTGTCATGGTGGATCAGCGGCCAGCCAAAACAGCGGCGAGAATTTGAGTGGGTCGGCGAGTGCCACCAGTTTGTGCTCGTGACTCGTGGAAACTTGACAAACCGCTGGACTCAGTACGGCCGCGACACGGATTTCAGATCTGATCCCGGGGATGTCGACTACTACCCCGCTAACGGTGATCCCAATACGGTCTCCGTAATGCCCGAGACGCCATACGACGTGTTCTTTCTCTGCGTCCCCAGCAGACATCTCGCCAAACTCGCCTCGGCGGACGAAGTCGATCCGGATCTCACGTACCGAACGATGTTGACGATCAAGGATGCCCGCGTGCGACAGAGTCTGTTAGCGATCGCGGCAGCACGAACGCCCGTCGACTCGAGCGACGAACATGCCCGGGCGTTGGCGATCCGTGTCGTGGAGCTCATGGGAGGACGCGCCCCCCCGTGGGAAAGCGACGCCAACGTGTTCACGCCAGCGGTGATGAGCGATCTGGTCGACTACATCGATGCGCATCTGCGCTACCCGATCGCGATCTCTGAACTCGGGGTCAAGACCGGCCTCTCTCCAAGCCATTGTGCGAAAAAGTTCCGTTTGTCGACCGGAATGAGCCTGAACCGTTTTGTGAACGTCCGACGGACGCGGATGGTGATCGACCGCCTCCAGGCAGGCGTGGAGGACCTGGCAGGTATGTCGCTGGAACTTGGCTTCTTCTCACAGAGCCACATGAACCGAGTGTTCTACGAACACCTCGGCAGGGCGCCCGGGAGATACCGGCGGCAGTTCATGCGAACGATCGGTTGACAGCTGCCACGATCCGCAGGGACTGCCCTGAAAAATCCTGGCACCGCCGTCACTCGCTCGATCTCGCACGGGCGATGAGTTCCCGCTGCACGTTCAGCATTACTGGGCGGCAGCGGTGCCACCCAGGTCGAGCTTGGTCCACTTGCGGCCGGTGAGCTTAGCCGCATTCTGCGGCGACAACGGGCCGTTGTTCTTGAACGTGAGCGATTGCAGCTTTGGCATGGCAGCGATCTTGCCGGCGGCCGCTTCCGTGACGCCAGTCTCGCGGATCGATAGCTCCTTGAGGTTGGGCAGGGCGGCAATGACATCGATCGTGGCATCGGTCATCTTCGGCAGGCTCCAGATGTCGAGCACCTCCAACTGCTTGGCCGCGCCAAGATGCCGCAGTCCCTCGTCCCCCACGCTCGCCAATTCATGGAGATAGAGACGCTTGAGGCTCGGGAGTTTTCCCAGTACCGCCAGTCCCGCATCGCCCACATCAGGTAGATCTCGCAGGGTCAGGCGGGTCAGCGGCATGTCGGCGAGCGCCAGCACACCGTCCGATCCGAAGCCCTGGCAGCGAAAGACTTCGAGCGAGGAGAGCGATGCCAGCTTCGCGAGGTGCTGTCCCGATTCATTGGTGATCCCGAAGTCCTGGATGAGTAGCGACTCGAGTGTCTTGCTGGCAGCCAGATCGTGCATGCCGATGTCGGTAACAGCCGTGCTGCGATGCTTCAGGGCGGTGAGGTGCGGCAGTTTGCCGACGACATCCATCGTCATGTTGCCGGCCTCCATGTTGCCCCGCAGGTCGAGCGATCGCAGTTCCGGCAGCTTGGAAAGACGGCGGGTGTTGAGATCGTTAAAGCGGTTTTGGAGCAGCGTCAGTCGCTCGAGCTTTTCCAGGCCGGTGATCAGCTTGAGCGACGTACCGGTCAGGTTCGTGTTCGACGAGAGATCGAGTTCGATCAGATCTGGAAACGCCTTCACGAGCGTTTCGACGCCTGCATCCGTGAGACCGCTATTCGTGATGGCCAGGCTCCGGAGACGCTCAAGACCGGTGAGGTGACCAATCATCTCGTCGTTGAAACTGCGGCAGTCGAAGATATGAAGCGTATGCAGATCGGCGAGCCTGCTGAACAGGATCACATCGTCCGCAGTGACGTCCGAGCCGTCTGGAATGGTGATATGAGTCAGAGCTCCGGCATTGTTGAAACGGTATTTAGCAGCTTTGCCGAGCCCTTCGAGCCTTTGCTTGGCGGCAGCAACGTCCGCAGTGGCGGCCCGCGGTGCCTGCGGCGCAGCCGGGGCGGCCGCGGGCTGTGCCCCGACGAACCGGCCTCCTGCGGAGAGCAGTAAGGCCGCTGCCAACAGCAACACCACCAGTCGAGTTATTCGGCCGCTTTGCAACGAATCGTTCATGTCAGCCTCAGTGAGGGTTGATTGCTATTTGCCGAGGAGCCGGATCGATTCATCGGAAGGGAAAGCGGTATGTCGTGCGACCCGGAGTCCCCCGGCTTCCGCCGGGGGCTTCTTGTCGAACGGGGTGGAAGCCTCTCGCGGATCGGGAAGATCAAAGGCACATCGTCTCCGCGGGCCGGTCAGTCGAGTCGATATCCCTGCGGATACGTCGGCTTGATCAGGTCGGCCACGCGGGGAGTCTTGAGGGAGTCGAGGTTAGTGACCTTCAGGTTCTTGGCGTCCCACTCGACCTTCTCGCCCCAGTCGCCCATCTCGCCATTGGCGCCGCCCGTGGCGGCCGTCCAGACGGCGAGGTTGCCGAGCAGGATCGTTTCGGTCAGCGGACCGGCGCGATTGATGAAGTTGGACTTGCAGATCATCGGATCGTTCGCTCGTTTGGCGCGGAAGAGCTCGAACATGTTGTTGACGTCGTTGCCCTTCCCCTGATCCTCGGCCTTCTCATACTCGACCGTTGCCTTCTCCACGCCGTGGAGTGCGTACGTTTCGCAGTAGTCGCCGGAGCTGTAGAAGGCGCCCTTCTCACCGACCACCAGCACGCCACTGTTGGCGACGTCGGTGATGCCCCACTTCTCAAACACCTCCGCAGGGGGCTTGTTGCCCTTGCGGTCATACCACCAGAACGGGATCGCCGGCCGCTCGGCGGTCTCGGGAAACTCGAACTTGATGATCGAACTGGCCGGGAAGCTGTCGAAGTCGTGGCCCGTGGTCTTGGCCACGACGGAGATCGGATCCCGCAGCCCGCACGAGGCGAAGGGCACCGTCAGCTGGTGGCAGGCCATGTCGCCGAGCGCCCCCGTCCCGAAATCCCACCAGCCGCGATGCTGGAAGGCATGGTAAAGACCGGGCCAATATTGCCGCGAGGGGGCCACGCCGAGCCAGTGCTTCCAGTCGAGCCGTTCGAGGGCCTTGCCGATTTCCTGCTGCTTCTTCTTGATCAAGTCCTCGACGATCGCTGCCACTTCCTCGGCAGTGGTCGACGCATCCTCCTGCCCGTCGACCTCGGCCATCGCCTGCGTCTGATACTTGCGGATGTTCATCCGGCGATTCGGGCCCTGGGCCCAGACGGGACGATTCGACCAGGCATAGACCTCCTTGAGCGTTCCGAGCACGCCCGACTGGAGCTGCGCGATCGCCTCGCGAGAGGAGTCGATCGCCGTGCCCTGGTTTCCCATCTGGGTGCAGACGCCAGTCTCCTTGGCGACGTTCGCTAGCAGCCTCGCCTCGTAGATCGTGCGGGTCAGCGGCTTCTGCGTGTAGCAGCTGATTCCCAGCCGCATCGCTTCGAGTGTCGCCGGGGCGTGCATGTGATCCGGAGTGCTAATCGTGACGATGTCGATGTTCTTGCCATGCTTCGCGAGCAGTTCCCGGTAGTCGGTGAATTGCTCAGCGTTCTTGAACTGCTCGGAGCCGCCTTTTTTCTCGAGCGTGTTGCGGTCGACGTCGCAGATAGCGACCACGTTGCCAAACAGTGCCGCGTTGTCAGAGTCGCTGCCACCCTTGCCGCCAACGCCGATGGAGGCAACGTTCAGTTGCTCGCTGGCCGCATTGCTCCAGGCGGGGCGGCTCCCAGCGGCAGCGAAGTAGCCGGCACCGGCAAGGGACGCGGCCTGCAGGAAACTGCGGCGGTTGGTGGGCGACATACGAGACTCCTCCTGGTGATTTGAGCTGGTGGTTTAGCCGTGGCAATGTTCACGTCGGCAAATGCCCGATGCATGCTGCATTGGATGCCCCCGTGGTGGGGAAATGATATCGTAATCCGCGATGTTCTTGGAGGGAGGGGTGCGGGCGGGAAGATCGCCTGTGATGGAGTGAGACAGTGACGCTGATTCTGCAGGCTGTTTGACTCTCCCTAATAAGAGCGGTATCAAGGGTTTTCGCCCCGACGAAACCATATTTCCCCGCCCCCTTTTGCGGAGATTCAAGCCATGATCCTGGGAAAGCTCTGGAAGGCGCTCGCCGCGCAGATGAACAAGGTCGCCAACTACTTCTGGACGGCCGATCCCGTCGCCCAGCTGCAGTATGAATACGACAAGGCCGTCGACCAGATGAAGGAGGGACGCGAGGGGCTCGAACAGTACCGTGCCCTGGTGGAACGCGTCTTGAGGCAGGTGAACGGCTGCCGAGAGCATGTGTCGTCGCTGGAGGCCCGCGTGAAGGCCTATCTGCAGGCAGGCGAGCGGGAGACGGCGGCGAAGTTTGCCCTCGAACTCCAGAAGGCCAAGAAGGATCTCGCCGAAAATGAGGCCCAGCTCAAGCTCCACGAGACGGCTTACGAAAACAACGTCACCAAGGTCAAGCACGCCACGAAGAAGCTCGGCGACCTCAAGTTCAAGATCCAGAAATACGACGCCGACCTGAAGCTCTCGCGTGCCGAGGCAGAGCTCGCCAAACTCGCCAACAGCTTCAACTTCGACATCACCACCGACTTCGGCCAGATCGAAGACGTGATCCAGGACAAGATCGGTCTCAACAGGGCCAAGGTCCGCGTGGCGGCTGATCTCTCGGGCGATGGGCTCGACAAGATCAAGGCCGAGCAGGCCGTCGAGAAGAATATTGCCGACCAGGCTCTCCGCGAGTTCGAGGTGGAGATGGGCATGGTCACGCCAGAGACTGCTGGCGTGGCGGCTGACGACAAGGAACTGGGCAGCGAACGGACGAAGCAGACGGCTGGCTGATGTGTCGCGGCTTCCTTCAGAGGGATTCCAGGGGGATGGTCCAAGGGGAGTTTCCGAGTGAGGCCATTCAAGTGACGCCATTGAGGAGTCGTCGACCGTGACAAACGCAGCACCGTCCACGGAGCAATCCCGCGTGGCAACGGCCGCGCCGCAGCCGGCAGGATCCGTCGCGGCCGCAGCCGCCGGCGTTCCACCAGCAGCGTCGCAACTGGGCACCGCGGCTACCGCGAGCCCGTCGGCGGCCCTGCCCGCATGGTGTCCGCCGTGGGCGGAGCGGCTGGGCGATGCCTATCTCTCCGGCACGAGCTGCGTGTTTCTGCTGCATGGCAATGTCCGCGATCTGGTGCCGCTTGGGCCTCCTGCCGCCGAGCCGCCGGCCGGCTGGGGCACCGTGCCCGATTTTCTGGCGCGGGAACTTTTCGGCCGTTGGGACATCGTGCTTGCGTATGACGTCGGCAAGGGGCTTCGACCATTGGCCGGGCCCGATGCCAATCGGCTGCGGACCATGGCGCAGTGGCTCACCGAGCGCATGGGCAATGCCGCCACCTGGCCTCGCGATCCCGATCAGGCGGTGGCTGCGATCGACGCCCTGCTCGAACGCAACCTGATCGACCCGCCCGAGCAGCGGAAGCGGATCGCCGTGGTGCTCGACTACGGCCAATACCTTGTGCCCGCCGGAGATGCCGCGGCCAGCGCCCGCTCGGGAGCCGGTCGACTCGTGCGGATCATGTCATGGGCGACCAATCCGCTCCTGCGGCGGGTCAACGTGGCGGTTGTGCTGCTCACCGACAACCTCGCGGAGATCCATCCACGACTGGTCACCAGCGCCGCCGTGACGGCCATCAACGTGCCGCTGCCCGACAGCGAGGAGCGGACGAGGTTTGCAGTATCGACGGCCCAGGGTGCCGGGATGCCTGCGGCGCAGATGGAAGCGGTGCAGCGGATGGCTGCTGTGGCGGGCGGGCTCACGCTCGAGAGCCTCCGCGCGGTGCTCACGATGTCGGCCCGCGACGGCTCGCCACCGGACGGTCCGGAATTTGCGGCCAAGAAGAAGGACCTCATCGAGCGATCGTGCCAGGGGCTGATCGAGTTCATTCAGCCCAGGCTCACGCTCGACGCGGTCGCCGGCCATGCCGAGGCAAAGAACAGACTTGAGTCTGACGCCCGCGCCATCAAGCGGGGCCAGTTTGAGAGCGCCCCGATGGGCTATCTGATCTGCGGACCGGTCGGCACTGGCAAGAGCTTCATCGCGGAGTGCTACGCCGGCAGCGTCGGCATCCCCTGTGCCGTGCTCAAGAACTTCCGCAGCAAGTACGTCGGTGAGACGGAGGGCAACCTCGAGCATGCGCTTGACGTGCTTCGCGGTCTGGGGCCGGTCGTCGTGGTAATCGACGAGGCAGATGCGGCGCTCGGCAACCGCCAGTCTGATGGCGACTCGGGCACGTCGGCACGGGTGTTCTCCATGATCGCCAGGCAGATGGGCGACACGCGGTATCGCGGCAAGATCGTCTGGATGCTGCTCACCAGCCGGCCGGACCTGCTGCCGATCGATCTCAAGCGGCAGGGCCGGGCCGAGGTACACATCCCGCTCTTCTATCCGCACGATCAGGAAGAGATGGAGGCGATGTTCACGGCGATGGCGCGGAAGTGCCATGCGAAATTGGCGCCTGGGCTGCCGGGTCCGATCGACCTCGACCTCGGGCTCTCGGGCGCCGATATCGAAAGCGTCGTGCTGGCTGCCAAGCGGAAGTCGCTGGAGCGGGCGGCCGATGCCGGCCAGCCTGCCCCCGATACGATCTCGGCGGAAGATCTCCGGGCCGCCCTCGACGATTTCATGCCCTCGGCCCAAGGGCTCGAAAAGGAGATGCAGGAGATCGCGGCGGTGCTCGAATGCACCGAGAAGCGGTTCCTGCCCGAGCGTTGGAAGGAGCAGGTCGGCAAGCCCGGTGGGCGGGCACACCTGCAGGAACGCCTGGCAGCGATCCGCGATGTGATCGGTTCCTCGTGAGAAGTGAAAGTCCTTCCTCCTGATCCAGCGTGCAAGCCCGCAGCGCACGCCAGTAAAACGGAATACAACAGTCGGTCAGTAGTCGCCCACATCAGCCCTACCCACATCAACCCTAGAGGAGACCCGCATCATGGCCAAAGCATCCGCAGGCAAGACCCCGTGGTTTGACGAAGCAAGCGAGGCACCCATGCTCGCAGAATACGCTCGCAAACTCGATTCGTTTCTCGACGTCGTGGCCGACGGCCGCGTCGACTCGAAGGAAATCGAGGCACAGGAGCACCGCGTCGTCGCGCTGATGAAGGAAGTCGAACCGCTCCTCTCGCCGGAGGCCCACGAGAAGGTCACTCGGCTGCTCTGCGAAGTGACGGCCTACGACCTCATGAACGCCTTCCATATGGCCGGCAAGTCGCGGCCGACGACGAAGTTTCGCGGCTAGCAGCATCCCGGCCACGGCCTACTTGTGCCCGTGAGCTTTTCCCGGGTTTGCGTGGCACGCGGGGTGGTATGCATGCCCGGAGTCCCCCGGCTTCCGCCGGGGGCTTTTAGTTGGGTGGTGCGTTGCCGCAAACGGTCACGATTTCGTTGACAAGAAGCCCCGGACGGAAGTCCGGGGACACCGGTTCGCTGGGCGTTCCCGGGTTTGCGTGGCACGCGGGGTGGTATGCATGCCCGGAGTCCCCCGGCTTCCGCCGGGGGCTTTTATTCAAACGTGGCGCTCCTTCAACGGTCGCGCCACCCACGAATAAAAGCCCGGAGCGGAAGCGACGGGGCTGTGTTCGCGTGAACTCAGTCGAGCCAGTCGCGTTCTTCGAGCCGTTCGGGCGTGTAGACGTCGGTGACGTAGCTGATGTCCTTCGAGATCAGTGACTCGACCTCGAGCTTGAAGCCGTTCTTCAGCATCGTCTCGATCTCCTTCTGCCAGCCCTTCTTCTCCGCGAACCACGGGTAGGCTGCGATCTGCTTGGCCCGCTTGATGTCGGTGTCGTTGAGGGTGATCTGCACGCTCGGGCTGAGCTTGCAGCGGTCGTAGTCGCGGGAGCGAATACCGAGGAACTTGGCCTCGGGGATCGCCATCCGCTTCGACTCGTAGGCAAGATTGATGGAGCCCTGCTTGAGCACGGAGTAGATGTAGTAGCCCCAGGGATCGTTGTCGAGCAGGCAGTAGACGGGCAGCTTCAGTTCATGGTGGAGACGGTAGAGCATCCGCCGCACGCCGCGGGGCGGCTGGCCGCCGCCGTGCGTGAGCAGGCAGTTGTGCTTCCGCCAGAACTTGTCCTCGTTGAACCGGCGCCAGACCGTGTCTTTTTCGACGTGGAGGATGAACTTCGCATCGCATGATTTGAACTTGACGATGTCGGCCTCGACAATCGACGGAATGCTGTAACCGCCGGATCCCATGCGGGAGCAGTCGATCTCGTCGCCGGAGTCGATGAGCGTGATCGGCCCAACCATGCCACCGCGGTTGCTGGCATAGACATGCAGTTCTTCGCGGAGGCTCTCGAGCGTGACCTCCAGATCCTCGATGATCGGGTCGCACTCCTCCTGCGTGGCGAAGGTCTCCTCGCGGGTGCCCTCGATGGTGTGCTTGAGCAGGTAGTAGAGACCTCGGATGCTGGTGGTCTTCTGCTGCTCGATGAGCTGCTTGCAGCCGGTGGCCACGAGGAGGGTCTGCATGTAGCTCTTCGCCTGCGAGAGGTTGAAGAGCTGGCGGCGGTTGGTCTGGCCCCCCATCTCGATGATCTTCCGCGACTTGTTGAAGCGGACGTTCGAGAGACTGCGAGTTGGGATTTCCAGGTGCGGATCGCGGCGCTTCTCGGCAGCCGTGGCGACCTCGTCCGCCAGGCCGATGATCAGCCCTCGCGTTTTCACGTCGATCGGGGGCAGCTTGACGGTGTCGCCGGCCTTGGGCTTCGGACCGCGTTTCGTTTTCGGGGCCATGTGCGGTAGATTCTCCGGAGGATGACAGGGAAGAATCTTACCCTGTCGAAACCCTGACCGGAAAAAGGTCCGCCCCAATGCCTCAATTCCTCATTTCGTATCTTTCCTACGCGCTGATGGCCCTCTTGATCGGCCTGGGCGTGTTCATCATCTGCCGCCCGAAACCGACAGCGACCAAGGCTGAAAAGTAAGCGGTGCATGCCCCGGAGTCCCCCGGGGGCTTTTATTCCAGCGGAACATCACCCCAAGCGGGTTGCATGCCCCATGAATAAAAGCCCGGAGCGGCAGCGATGGGACACCGGGTCGTTGCGCGATACCGGCATCGGCATGGCACGCGGACGGGTGTTCAATCCCGGAGTCCCCCGGCTTCCGCCGAGGGCTTTTATTCCACGGGGACGTGACCCAACTGGACGGGGCGACTTGATGTCGTGTTTTTCGTGTAACTAGCAGCGGACGTCGTCGGCCCGGCCGACGGCGTTCATGCGACGCACGAAGTGCGGCTCTTCGACCACGCTTTCGGGCTTGTGAGTGCGCGTGCTGTCTTCCGTCTTCCGCATGAGCTGCGGAGCCTGGAAGAACTCTGCGATCCGTCCGACCACGGTCCGCTGTTCCGCCTCGGTGAGCTCCGGGAAGATCGGCAACGCCAATGTTTCATCGGCGGCCAGTTCGGTGTGGGGCAGGTCGCCCTTCTGCCAGCCGAGGTATTCGAAGCACTGCTGCAGATGGAGCGGAACCGGGTAGTAGATTTCCGTGCCCACGCCACTGGCAGCGAGGTGCTTTCTCAAAGCGTCGCGACAGCCGCCCGGTGCGCGGATGACGAACTGATTCCAGACGTGTCGGCCGCGAGGCTCGTCGCCGGGCACGGCCACATGGCCGGCCAGATCATATTCAGCGAAGAGTTCCTGATAGCGGGCGGCGTTGACCTGTCGGGAGGTGGTCCAGGCATCGAGATGGGGCAGTTTCACGCGGAGCACTGCGGCCTGAAGCGAATCGAGGCGACTGTTGATGCCCACGATCTGATGGTAATACCGCGGCTCCATGCCGTGAACGCGGAGGAGCTTGAGCTTCGCCGCGATGTCGTCGCGGGTGGTGGTGAGAAAGCCGCCATCGCCAACGCCGCCGAGATTTTTTGTGGGATAGAAGCTGAAGCAGCCGACGTCGCCGAGCGCTCCGGAGCAGCGGCCATGCCAGGTCGAGAGGATCGACTGGGCCGCATCTTCGACCACGGGGATGCCCGCGGCCTTGGCCACCGGCAGGATCGCGTCCATGTCTGCGGTGCGGCCGAAGAGGTGGACGGGAACGATCGCCTTCGTGCGCGTGCTGATTTTCTTCTTCACGTCGGCGGGGTCGACGAGATAGGTGATGGGATCGATGTCGGCAAAGATGGGCACGGCACCGAGCCGAGTGACGGCACTGGCGGTGGCGAAGAACGTGTAGCTCGGCAGAATGACCTCGTCACCCGGCTTGATGTCGAGTGCCATGAGCGCCAGCAGCAACGCATCGCTGCCGGAGGCGCACGAAATCACGTGCGGCACGCGGAGCGACCGCGCGAGTTCGGCCTCGAGATCGTGCACGTCGGGGCCAAGGACGAATTTGCCGGAGTCGCAGACGCGGTCGAGTGCTCCACGGATCTCGTCCCGAAGCACGGCATATTGACGGTCGAGCGCCAGCAGCGGCACGGCGGGCAGGAAGCCACTGGCAGAGTGGGCAGCCGCGGGTTGGCTGTTGGGGCTCGTGGTCGTGGCAGCTGAGTGGGGAAGGATCATGGTGTGCAGATCTCCGGGGCCGGCAGCGCGATGGCGTCTTGGCAGGCAGGCAATTCCGCTGCCGCACCACGCTCAAACGTCGAGATCGTCACAATTGCCACATCCACTACAGTCAAAGTCGGGCTGAAAAGGCACCCCAGTCGGTCCTGGGCACGCGCCCGAGACCGCCTGGATGCCGGTAGGCGGGGAATAGAAAACCGCTCGAACCCGCGTCAAGGGCAGGGGACTGCCTGGCAGCACCGGCGGGCTGGGCGGTTCGGGCGGTTTGTGGGCATTTCCCAAAGTTTGACATCAGCCCCGCGGGCACCCTAGATTTCTGCGGTTGGCAATTCTCGTTGGGACACTCGTGCGTGTACGTGCGGGACGGCGAGGGGAATGTGGAGTTGTGCGGTCTTCGGATGCGATCGATGCATCCGTACCCGCCGGTTGGATGGGATCCACGACGATCATCGATTTGGGGCCGATTGCCCAGCGAGTTGGGTTGCCGATAACCGCGGTCGAGGCGGTTGTGCGCCTGCTCGATGATGGGAACACCGTTCCCTTTATCACCCGCTATCGGCGAGACCAGACTGGCGGGCTCGACGAGGTCGGCATTCGCCTGATCGCGGACAGCGTGGGCCGCGCCCGCCAATTGGCCGACCGGAAGCAGACCATCCTGAGAACGATCCAGGGACAGGGGAAGCTCTCCCCTGAGCTGGAGGGCCGGATCGCCGCGGCCACGAGTTCCAAGGAGCTCGAAGATCTCTATCTGCCCTTCAAGCCCCGCAAGCTCTCGCTGGCGGAGATCGCGAGGCAGCGTCGCCTTGAGCCGTTGGCGCGGGAGATCCTTGCCGCCGATCCAGCTACGGCTGACCTCGACAAGCGGGCAGCTGATTTTCTCGACCCTGATTCTCAGGTGACGAGCGTGGCCGACGTGCTGCTCGGCGTCGGCCATATCATCGCCGATGATTTCAGCGAACACGCGGACGTTCGTCAGCGACTGCGGGGCATCCTGCACAAGAAGTCCCGCCTCACCAGCCAGCGTGTGGAAATAGCAGGAAAGGCACAGTCGAAAGACGAAAAACACTTTCGCGACTTCTTTGACTACGCCGAGCATGTCCAGCGGGTACCGCCGCACCGTGTGCTGGCGATCAACCGTGGGGAGCGGGCGAAGCTGCTCAAGGTTCGTATCGACGGGCCTGTCGATGAAATGCAGGCGGCCGCCGAGGAGGTGCTGGTGCCCGTCGGCCATCCGCATGCGGAGTTCCTCAAGGGCTGTGTCCGTGACGCGATCTCGCGGCTCGTGCTGCCGAGCCTCGAGCGGGAGTTCCGTCGCGAAATCACCGAATACTGTGAGTCGCACGCCGTGGAGGTGTTTGCGCGGAACCTCCGGAATCTACTGCTGCAGCCGCCGGTGGCCGGCCGCCGCGTGCTGGCGCTCGACCCGGGGTTCAAGAGCGGCTGCAAGGCGGTGGCGATCGACGAATGCGGCAATCCGATCGAGCACGCCGTGCTCCACATCATCGGCAAGGAAGAGAAGCGGGCCGCCGCCGCGGAGAAGATCGTGGAGATGGTCACCACGCATGCCTGCATGATCGTGGCCATCGGCAACGGTACGGCCGGTCGGGAAACCGAGTCGCTGGTCTCGGAGTTGGTGACCGGTCGACTCCAGGAACTCGACGTTGCCTATGTCATCGTCAACGAGGCTGGTGCAAGCGTCTACTCGACGAGCAGCTATGCCCGCGAGGAACTACCCGGACACGAGGCTTCGGTCCGCGGGGCAATCTCCATTGGCCGCCGGCTGCAGGACCCGCTCTCGGAGTTGGTGAAGATAGAGCCCGCCAACATCGGCGTCGGCCTCTATCAGCACGACGTCAAGGCCAGACACCTGCACGCGTCGCTTGATGCGGTCGTCGAGAGCTGCGTGAACTATGTGGGCGTCGACGTGAACACGGCGAGCCCGGCGCTCTTGCGGTACGTCTCCGGTCTCAATCAGACCACGGCTCGCAACCTGCACGATTGGCGTGCCAAAAACGGTCCGTTCACCTCCCGCCGGCAACTGCTCGAAGTGCCCGGGTTCGGTGAGGCTGCCTTCGTGCAGGCGGTGGGTTTCCTCAAGATTGCTGGCGGCGTCGAGCCGCTCGATTCCACCTGGATCCATCCTGAAAGCTACGAGGTGGCCGGTAAGGTGCTGGAACGGCTGGGGGGATCGCGGGAGGATCTAGCCGGTCGCCAGCAGGCTGAATCGCTCGCGGAGCGGGCAGCAGCCCTCGATCTGGACGCTGTCTCTACCGAACTGGGGATTGGCCGGCTCTTGCTCGCCGACATCGTCGAGCAGTTGGCGCGGCCCGGCCGCGATCCTCGTGAGGACCTGCCGAAGCCGTTTTTCAAAAAGGGCGTGCTGAAGCTCGAGGATCTGCAGCCTGGCATGGAACTACTTGGTTCGGTGCTCAACGTGGTCGACTTCGGGGCCTTTGTCGACATCGGCCTCCACGACAGCGGTCTGGTGCACATCAGCCATCTCTCCAACCAATACGTTCGCGATCCTCACGACGTGTTGAGCGTCGGGCAGGTGGTTCGCGTCTGGGTGCTGGAAATCGACAAGGGCCGCCGCCGGGTGGCGCTCACGATGATCGAGCCCGGCACGGCCCGTCAGCAGGAACGGCCGCCACGGCGCGAAGGTCAGGCAGGTGGCGAGGAAGGGCGATCGCGGAATCGTGGGCAGGGACGTCCTGGCAATCGTCCGGAAGGGAGGCCCTCGCGGCCTCCGAGAGTCGCTGCTGCAGGTGGAGAGGCCGCGGGTGGAGCGACAGCCGTTCCTCCCCGCACGGATCGGCCAGCAGGCGGCGGTCGCCGCGGCGCACGTGGGCGTCCGCCACAGCGGGAACAGGGGCCGCGGGTCTACGTCGCAAACGCGGAAAAAGTCGCCAAGCCGCTGACGAAGAAAATGAAGGAAGGCAAGGAGCCGCTCAGGACCTTCGGTGACCTCAAGCAGTTCTTCACCAGTCGCGATGAACCACCGGCGGCCAAGCCAGAAACTGGCGGCGAAGCACCGGCGTGAAGTGGGACGGGAAGGGATTCGGTCCCGGAGTCCCCCGGCTTCCGCCGGAGGCTTTTATTCCAGCGGAACATCATGCCTGGCGGGTTGCATGATCCGTGCATAAAAGCCCGGAGCGGAAGCGACGGGACACCGCGTCTTTGGGCGAACCCGGGATGGCATGGCCCGCGGGAAGGGGTTCATTCCCGGAGTCCCCCGGCTTCCGCCGGAGGCTTTTATTCCAGCGGTGTATCATCCCAAGCGGGTTGCATGACGCATGCATAAAAGCCCGGAGCAAAAGCGTCGGGACACCGCGTCGTTGGTCGAATCCGGGATGGCATGGCCCGCGGGAAGGGGTTCATTCCCGGAGTCCCCCGGCTTCCGCCGGGGGCTTTTATTCCAGCGGAACATCATGCCTGGCGGGTTGCATGATCCGTGCATAAAAGCCCGGAGCGGAAGCGATGGGACACCGCGTCGTTGGGCGGTCCCGGGATTGGCAAGGATGGCCGAATCTTAACGTTCGCGGAACGTGATCCTGCCCTTGGTGAGGTCGTAGGGGGAGAGTTCGACCTTCACTTTGTCACCCGGCACGATACGGATGAAATTCTTCCGCATTTTGCCCGCGACGTGTGCATTGACGATGTGACCGCCGGTGATCTGCACACGGAACCGGGTGTTGGCGAGGGCCTGCGTGACGACCCCCTCCACTTCGAGTGCCTGTTCTTTTTCCGCCATGGGTATCCTTGCAACGAACCGTGAGCAGTAACAAACCGTGCGCACACGGTTTCAAACCGCCTGCTGAGACCTCTCATCGTAATCCCGGCCCGCGAAACAGTCCAGCCGCCGTAGGGAGGCGTCAGGAATCGTCTCCAGCGGCCTGTGGGGCAGATCCCGATGCCTTCCACCGTAAAAAGGCGTCGAAGAAGCCGTCGAGGTTGCCGTCGAGCACGCTCTGGAAGTTGCCGACATAGTGCCCCGTCCGCTGGTCCTTGACCCGCTGGTCGGGATGCAGGAAGTAGTTGCGGATCTGCGACCCAAAGCCAGTCTTGGGCTGCTGCTTGTAACGGGCCAACTGATCGGCCTCTCGCTTCTCCTCCTGCAGGCGGGCGATGCGGGCCCGCAGCATCTTGATCGCCGTGGCCCGATTCTTGTGTTGGCTTCGCTCACTCTGACACTGCACCACAATGCCCGTCGGAAAGTGGGTGAGGCGGATGGCGCTGGAGGTCTTGTTGACATGCTGGCCCCCAGCACCGCTGGCCCGGAACACGTCTTCCCGGATGTCCTCGTCGCGGATTTCCACCTCGGTGTCATCGTCGGAGATTTCGGGAGAGACGTCGACCGCCGCAAAGCTCGTCTGCCGCTTCCCCTCGGAGTTGAACGGGCTGATCCGAACAAGCCGATGGATGCCCATCTCGCCCTTGAGATAACCGTAGGCCCAGGGTCCCCGGATCGCCACCGTGGCACTTTGAATACCGGCCACGGCGTCATCCTGCCGGTCGAGCAATTCGACAGTGTAGTCGTGCTTGCCGGCCCAGGCCGAGTACATCCGCAGCATCATCTCCGCCCAGTCGTTGGCGTCTGTGCCGCCGTCCCGGGCATGGATCGAGACGAGCGCATCGCTCGAATCGTGCGGGCCGGAGAGGAGCGACGCGAGTTCCAGACTGTCGAAGAGTTTTTCGAGCCGGTTGGCCTCTTGGGCGAGTTCGCCCTCGAGCGTGATGTCCTCGCGGGCCAACTCTTCCAGAGCTTCAAGGTCGCGTCCGACGGCCAGCGCCTCTTCAAGCGGCTTGAGCAGCGTGTTGAGGGTTTTCAGCTCGGCGACGGTGGCCTGAGCCTTGCCGGTGTTGTTCCAGAAATCTGCCTGGCCCATGGCGTCTTCCAGCCGGGCCGCTGATGCCTTGCGTCCCTCCCAGTCAAAGGGAGTCCCGCAGCTGTAGCAGTCGGGCCCGGATGGTTTCGGCACGGTTGAAAAGAGCTGTGTCCATGGGAGGGAGTCTACGCTTCTCGCCGCAGGACGAGAAGGAGAGCGTTTTGATCACACGTCTTGTGGCCCGAAGCCGCCGTGGGCGGTGAAAGCCTCCGACTCGGGGCGAGGATACGCCAACTCGCTTCGGCTTCCCCCGCCCCCGGCTCCATCACGCGGAGGATGTTTCTAACGACGCGGCTTTGTTGGCAGCGACGCGGTCGGCTGGCTGGTGGCGATGCCAGCGAAGGCGGCCGCCAGTGGTGATCGCACCGGTGGCTGTGGTGCGACCTTCTTGGCGGCCTGGGGCGCTGGGGCTGCCGGGGCGGCAGCCTTCGGCGGGAGGCCAACGTCCACATTCCGCACATCGATGCCGCGGGTGATCGCGATCACCCGACTCGAAACACCCGCTCCGACTTGGCCAGCCCCGGTAGGTGGCGTCACCACGACGCGGAAGCTGCCGAGGTCGATGCCACGGAAGGAATAATCGCCTCGGGCATCGGATCGCGTGGTGGCGACCGTGGCACCGGCGGCCGACACGAGCGTGACGGTCGTGCCCACCACGCCTCCCTCGCGGACCTGCCGCACGTTGTCGCGATTACCGTCGGAGAAGACATTCCCGCCGATCGACGTTCGGAAGAAGAAGACATCGGGCTGCAGGTTTGTCAGTTGCGTGTTGCGACGGATCACGTCGACCAGCGAGTTGTTCTGCACGTCGCGGACGGCATTGGCCGGCAACGCGTTCTGATACCAGTAACGGTCGCCGTCACGAAGCCGCGAGAACTGGTCGACGAGGATCCTGGTGAACGTTTCACCAAGACTCGATCCCGGCAGATGCTTCTCCGCGAGCCCAGCCACCCAGAGGTCGAGTTTGTCGACGCTGCCATAGGCCTGCTGCAGTGACGCTTGCACCGCGGTGTCGGAGGTAATCTCTGCGAAGCTGGTCACCTTCGGCAGTCCATACGCCACCCGGACCGTGTTGTAGTCGGCCAGCCCATGATCCCGACCGCGCTGGATATTGAGCGAGGCGAGATCGAAGCCCCCCTGTCCGGGCAGGCCGAAGAGGAAGTTTCGCACGTCGTCGATCACCTTCGTGTCGATCTCCTGAGCCCGATCGCTGGCCAGGTATTTGAGCAGCGGATCGATGCCCACCTCCGAGACAGACCGGGGATCGAAGAAGGCATCCTTGAGCCGCATCTCGTCCCGGACAGTGTTGCCGTTGTTGTCGAGGAACTGGATGTCCTCGCCGAGCATGCTGTGCCCCAGCCGGAAGGCCGCCGTGGAAAATTCCGTGGCGATGCCGGGGTTTACGTCGGCGCGATAGCCGTGATAACTCTGCAGGGCCGTGGCGGCCGGGGTGTTGGCCCCAAGGATCGCTGGCAGAAACTCGTTGTAGGTGATCTCCTGAATCTCGGAGATCACCATCCGGCGGGCATGCTGGTAGAGCTGCTCGTCGGTCCAGGTCGGATTCTTCGCGGCGGCATCCGTCGCGATCCTGTTGTGCTCGCGGACGAAGAGCGTCTGCAGGGCGACAAGTTCCGGATTCTCATTGGCCCGCACGTCGCCCGCGAGGAACAACTGGTCATTGGCCACGACGTGGGCGTCGTTGGCGTTGGCGAGGCCGGTGGTATTGAAGGGGAGCAGATTGCCCGCACTCGTGCGGAGCCGGCCACCAACGAATTCGCGGAGTGCAGCCGCCCGCGTCGTATCGGAGCCGTAGACCTGAGAGCCGTCGATGAACGCTGTGATCGAGTTGACCTGCTGCCGCGGGTTGTCGGTGGCGGTGCCGGTGGCGGGATCGTAGGCCGACCGCGACATGGGGATCGTCATCACGCCCGTGCCGGTGGGATCGAACGATGGATCGCCCGCGGGCACGGCGATGGGGAGCCGTTCCCGGGGCGTGGCCGTGTCGGTGAGGCCGAGATCGTGATCGAGGAACTGTCCCCAGGCATAGACGAAGGCCGTGTAGTCGCGGTCGTTGGTCACGCCGCCTTCAGGGTTGGCGGCAAGCAGATTACTCACCAGGCGGGCGCTCGGGCGATCGGCGCCCGACGGGGTCGAGATGCCATCGCCATAGGCGGCCGGCGAGAGCCGGAGGAGGTCCTGTCCGGTGCTGCCCCAGGTGGCATGGGCCACGTTGTTGCCCTGGCCGTCGAGCGATTGCACCGGCAGCAGGGGGGTCGGCGGAGCGCCGACCGGATTGACCGACATCATCGACCGTGGTTCGAGTTGTTCCATCCAGACCGAGCGGCTGGCCAAGGAACTGCTCCGGTCGCGCCGCAGGCTCCGGCGACGGTTCGTGGTGATGACCGGGCTGACGCAATTTGCACCAGACGACGCAGAATTGATCGGTGCTCCGCCCTGGCCCTGGTTCTTCGAGGTGTTGTTCATGATGAGCTCCTTGCTGCTGAAAACATGCCCTGACCATCGTTCAACGGTGCCGTCAGGCGAATGTTTCGCAGGGAGGAGATCGCAAATAGCGTGCCGGTAGGCGGCGAGTCAGGCAGTCACATCAAGTCCTCACAATCTGGCTGCCGGGGAGGCGACGAATCAGCCGCCGCATTTCGAGGACGCCGATCGTCGCCAGCACCTGCGAGGCGGCCAGGCTGGTCGCGTGGACAAGGTCATCAATAGCCACCGGAAGAGCCACCGGCTTCGTGCCGCCCCCGGCGAGGGCATCGCAGGCATCCAGTACCCGCCGCTCGATGTCGCCGAGTTGCAGCTCCGCGGCGTTATGGACGGCCCGACCATCGGCCGTGGTGGCCGTTTCAAAGAGCGGCCCAAACTCTTCCAGGATGTCGTCCACGCTCTCGACCAGCTTGGCGCCGTCGCGGATCAGCCGGTGGCTGCCCCGTGACATCCGGCAGTCGATCGCCCCCGGCACGGCAAAGACCTCGCGGCCCTGTTCCGTCGCGAGCCGGGCCGTGATCAGGGCCCCTGAGCGGTCCGCCGCCTGCACGACCACCACTCCCAGCGACAACCCCGAGACGATCCGGTTCCGCTGCGGAAATGTCCCTTCATGCGGGGCGGTCAGCGGCGGCAGTTCACTGATCAGGGCACCATTGTCGATGACCTCTTGAGCCAGATCGGCGTGCTCCGGCGGATAGATGCTGAGCACGCCGCTGCCGAGCACGGCGATCGTCCGCCCACCTGCACGCAGGGCGCCGCGATGGGCGGCAGCGTCGATGCCCCGCGCCAGGCCACTCACGACCGTATAGCCGGAGCGGGCAAGGGCAGCACCGAGTTGTTCGGCGACCTTCAGGCCATAGGCAGTGGCATGTCGGGCGCCGACGATGGCCACGGAGAGCGAGTCTTGTGGAAGGAGCGTGCCACGAACAAACAGCAGGCCGGGAGGGTCGTCGATCCGCGACAGGAGCGGAGGATAAGCGGCCGTGCCCTCGAGCAGGATATCGACCGACTGCTGCTGACAGAGGGCGATCACGTCGTCGGCGGTCGCATTGTCGGCAAGCGAGGCGAGGTTTGCGGCGAGCGTGCGGCTGATGCGTCCGACCGAGGCGATCTCGGTGGGGCTGGCGGCAAACACTCCCGCCGGGGTGCCAAACCGTTCAAGGAGAAGCCGCCGCAGGCGGGAACCGATCCCCGGTACACAGGCGAGGCGGACATGGCCGCGGAGATCAGCGGGCGACATGGTGTGGGTCCCCTGGGCCTCAGACGTGAACATTTGTCACGTTGTAGCGAGGGGCGGTCGATCGCGTCAAACGGTCGGGTCAGAGCGGAGCAAACGGCTGCGAATCACGCAGGGGGCTCTCAGCCCAGAGTCGTCACGCACAAGTCGTCACGCCCGGGTCGTCACGCGTCAGCCGGCGGCGCACTTCAGCTCAGCCAGATGCTGGGCCGTGCCCACGAGCCGATCCCAGTTCTTTTCAACATACTCTGGCGGACCGCCGATCTGGGCCACGACCTGGGCCACCTGCTCGGTCGGCACCATCTCGATGGCGTCCCACGGACAGACCTTGAGGTCGTACGGATTCGACTTCTTGCCCGGAATGTGCACGCAGACCTCGCAGCCCACGCACCGCTCGATGTCGATTTCGCACCAACTCTGCAGGTTATGGAACTGGTCGAATTGCTGCACCTTGAAAATGCAGTCGACTGGGCAGACTTCCAGGCACGACTCGCACCCGGTGCAGTTGTCGGCGTTGATGACCGCCAGTTCCTTGGGCAGCTTTTTGCGGGGACCTGCTTTTGCCATGGTAGTTGTGATCGGCCGGGGGGGTGGGCGGACTCAAACCCTGTTTTGCGAAGTCGTCAGGCCGGCTCGTGTCAGGCCGGCACTCGGCTATCTGAAGACATCGTAGCCGCCGACGTCGGACCGTCCAAATCGGAGCGGGAAACGCCAGCGATACCAGCGGAAAAGTCAGGGTTTTTCGGTGGAAGGGAGACCCGCAATCCAATCCCGCACCACCGCCACCGCCTCGTCCTGCACCAGCGTCCGTCCCACGTTGGGCATCATGATGCTCTGGTCGTGGGATTCGATCCGGTACATCAGCACTGAATCATCCGGCTTTCCAGGAACGATATCGTACTTCCGCCCGCCGGCCCCATGCCCTGCCGCCACGGGGCTCTTCCAGACGCCCAGTTTCGCCAGATCGTCCTGATTCCAGCGGAGATCGAGGCCCGTGGTGCGGGCTGTTCCGGAGGGATTGTGGCAATGGGCGCAGTTCATGTTGAGCCAGGCGCGGGCCCGACCGTCCACGGAGCCGGAGTGTGGATCAGCGAGGCTCGGCACGGTGCCGATTGACGCCACTCCCGCGGCACCTTCTGGCAGGCCCTTGAGCATGCCGACATGGGCGAGATACGCCAGTTGACTCCCTTCAACAGCAGCCCGGATCGCACCCTGCAGCTGGGCAAGAACGTCTTTGGAGTAGCCGGCGTCCCCTTCTGGGAGCGGCCGATTGAGGTTCCGGGCGGTGGGCCCGATCGGTTGGTACTGCTTGTCCTGGGCGTGGCAACTCAGGCACTGATTTGCGTTGGGCACCTCGTAGTGCGCGGTGCGGACCTGGCCGTCGTCGTGGATCCACTCCACATCAAACTCGGCTCCCCCAAGAGTGAGTTCGGCATCCGTCTGCTCGTCGTTCCAGCGATACGACGCGCCAAACCAGCCGTCCGCACACCGCATTTCGATCCGTGTCTCGAGCAGGCGTTCGCCGAGCGATGCGTCCCGGAAATCGTGGCGGTAGGAGAACGTCTTGGCCATCACAGCGCCCACGGGAAACTGCACGAGTCCCTCGCCGGTGTATTCCATCTGGGTGCCGGGGGGCAGTTTGATGAAGCGGCGTTTGTCGGCGTAGTCGCTGAACAGCATGGTATTGAGTTCGTAACGCACCACGCCCTCCGCCGGCACCTGCGCCGCCATGTCCCCGGAAAAGAGTCCGTATTCGGAGAGCTTCCGCGGCATCGACCGGTAGAACCGAACGGCAGCGGGCACGTCCCGGTTCAGCGGTCCCGGCGGGGCAAGCGTGGCCACTGGCAGAGCTGCGATATCGGCGGCATGGGCCTTGAGGTCGGTCTTGTATCGGTATCCACCGGTGAGAAGGTTGGTGAGATCGAGTTTGCGGAGATCGAAGTTGCCGAAGGTCGCGGTGCCATTGTTCTTCATGCTCAAGGTCGGGCCACCAGCCTTCTCGTCGTAGACGCCGTCCCAGAGGATGTCAGGGAACTTCCTGCCGATGGCTGTCTTGAGCAGTTTCGCGATCTCTCCCTGAGGGTCGGCGCCGCCGCGCGTGATCCGGTTGTCATGCACCGACACATGCTCGGGAATCGGATCATAGGTCTTGTCCTTGATCTTCTTGCCGAGCGCCAGATAGCTCACCAGCAGCACGTTGGCAGTCTTGTGATTGTCGATGGTGTTGTCGAACACCTCGACATGATCGGTGGCCAGCACCATCAGGCCCGTGCCTTGGGGCACCGCCGCAACGACACTGCCCTCATCGGCAAAATTGACATGGTTGTTGTCGACGACCTCGTTGTGATAAACGCGGATGTTCTTCCCCGCCTTCACCTGCAGGCCCGGCAGGTCAAACACCAACAGTCCGCCGGTGTTGTTCGTCGCCACATTGTCGTAGACCTCAGCCGAACTCGTGTTTTCGATCTCGATGCCAGCCACGTTGCGCTCGGCGCGGCAGTTTCGCACGACCACGCCGTTCGACTGCCCCACGTAGACTCCCGCGTCGGAGGCTCCAAACACCGTGCAATTTTCGATCAGCACATTCTCGCACTGGACCGGATAGAGCCCGTAGGCACCGTTGTCGTGGGAGGGAGGCCCGGTCCATTCCACACGCACATCCCGAAACGTGACATTCTTCGCGCCCAACACCTTGATGGCATTGCCCGCGGTGTCTTCGATGGCCAGGGATTCAAGTTGGAAATCGTTGCCAGTGGCTTCGATCCCCTGGCCGCCATCGATCTGACCCTTGAAGGAGAGCACAGTCTGCTCCGGGCCACGGCCGCGGATCGTGAGGCCCGCCACGGCGATGTCGATCTGCCGCGGGAGTTGATAGCGGCCCGCCTCGAGTTGGATCACGTCCCCTGGCACCGCATCGAGAATTCGCTCCTGGATGTTTCGCAGGACGTCTGGTCCGGGCGATACCGTGTAGACCTGCGACTCGAGGGCCGCGGGCGCCGCGGTGCCGCAGCTGCCTCCCGCGGACTGCGACTGAGCCTCGGAGACGGCAAGTGCGGTGGTGGTCGGTGAGGCGGTCGGCTCCTCGGCTCTGCCTGCCAAGGGGCAGAGCAGCAGCATCACAACCCAACGCATTCCAACGCCAACTGTTCGGGCTCGCATCGCATCGGCTCCTTCAGGACAGCTTCGGGACAGCGTCAAGACAAAGTTGAACAAATGGTGGGAAATGTCTCGAAAAATTGAAAAAGCACCCGGGCGGTTTCCCACCCGGGTGCTCTTGTTTTACCTGTGTCCGGGTCTTCCGGAATCGTAGTCAGACCGACAGGAGAGACAACTTTTGAGAACCATCACTCCGACCTACCCGACTATGACCAGATTTACCGTCACATTCGGTGCCACGGGCTTACTGCTCAACCGTACCCGCAGTCTCACCACCTGCCCGAGTCGAGGCAGCCTGGTAGGCCGCGAAGTCAACACCGGAAGGCACCGCAGAAATGTGGCCGTCAACAAACAGGAAGTTGCTGACGCCTGCATGATCGCTGCGGAAATTGGACGTGTCGCCCAGGGTGGGATCGACCAGACCGCTGGTGAGGAACGCTTGGTTGCGGACAACCGGGTTGTTGTTCATGACAACCGCGGTGCCGGCGTAGTTACCACCGGTGGAGTTGGTGGACAAACCAACAGCCGTTAGCAGTGCGTCAGAAGCCGGCTGGCATGCAATCCAGAGCGCCCCGATGGGGTTTGTGGATGCAGTCGCAACCGCGGTGTTCGTCGGAACACCACCGGTCAGGGGGTACGTGCCAGGAGCACCGGACATCACGGTCCATCTCTTGCTGTGAGAGCCTTCACCCATCAGGAACGTCTTGGACGTGCCGTCAGACATGTTGCTGAGCGTCGACTCCATGTTGAGCATGAAGGGACCAACGCCTGGCAGGGTGTTGGCCGCCGGAGTCATCGCCCACTTGTTGGTCGAGCCCTTGTTGAGGAGGTAGCTGGTAGCTGCTCCCGTGTTGTAGGGATAGCTCGACGCACTTGAACCGTTCAGGACAGTGAGGATCGGGTCCTTCAGCAGTGGCTCACCACCGTCCGACGGGCAGACGTAATACGGAATGATCGTCTGAGCCACGCTCGCGGGCTGGGCGTTCCAGTCGGCCGACTTGTTGTAGAGGTTGGCCAGATTGGTGTCTTCCATGTACGGCAGGATAAGCGCATGGGCACCCTGGTTGATGTTCATGCCGAACGAAGATGCCGCACTGTTGGCAGTGCCCTTGGAGCCGGCCGGAAGCTTCTTCATGGAGAGTTCATAGTTCAGCATCCCCAGGCCGATCTGCTTCAGGTTGTTGCCGCACGACATGCGTCGGGCAGCCTCACGGGCAGACTGAACAGCCGGCAGGAGCAGGCCGACCAGTGTGCCGATGATCGCGATCACGACCAGCAGTTCGACCAGGGTGAAACCCTGACGAAGCTGGGACTTCGGGTTGAGAGTTGAGATTTTCATAAGACCACGTTTCCTTGTTGGAATGAAAACAAAAGAAAAATAAAAGTCAGACGAGAAAAAAACCACCAAGAATAGGTATCGCAGGAATCCTGCAATGAAAGCTGCCTTAATCAGCATCGACAGAGAAAAATGAAACCGAAAACCAACCAAGGCTTTCAGGGATCAGATCACGAGGGTGCGGCCCAAAACACACCGCTACGAGCCCCGACCCCATACCATACGGTGAATCGTATAGGATGGTTCAGCCAGTGTCAACAAATGGGAAAAATTTTTGGCAGGCCCTCGCTCCGGGTAACGAACACCGACAAACCGTTCAAATTCACCATGAAATCATCTCCCACGCCTGGCCTCCCCCATCTTGGAGACGCACTGGAGCGGCTGGCCGACGGAGCGCGTCGCCATGCCGGCCGCAGCCCGGCGGACCGTGTCTCGCTGGCACTCCAGACCGCCCAGTCGGTGGCGGCGGCAGCCGACCGCTGGGCAGAGGCGGCCCGTGCCATGAAACTGCGGCTCGAATCGGGCAGCCGTGGTATGCCCGATGCCGAATTTTTGGGGACGCCCCCAGCGGCCATTCTGGCTGAGGAAATGGCCACCGGGCCGTTGGCCACCGTGCGGTTGTTGGTCCTCACCGCCCGCGCCTTAGCCGATGCGCAGCGGTCCGGCCTGCCACGGCTCTCCGCTCGCCCGCGGCTCTCCAGTGTTTCTCAGGCCAACGCTTCTCATGGTGGGCTGCCGGATCTCGTGGAAGTTGACGTGCTGCCGGCGGCATTCTCCAGCCAGTTGCACGATCGGGCGATTTTTCGCGGATTCCGCGGGACTGTCCGCTGCGTCAGCTCCGGTGACGTCGCCACATTTGACCGCTCCTGGGAGCGCGAGATTCAGACCCGCCCCAGTTCCGGAGGTGTGGCGCTGGTGCTGGGGGCGGGAAACGTCACGGGATTGGCGGCGGCCGATGCGATCTGCCAGATTTTTGAATATGGTCGGGCAGTGCTCTTGAAGCTCCATCCCTTGCATGCGGGGCTGGAGCCGATCCTGCGCGAGGCGCTGGGGCCACTCATTGCGGCTGGAACGCTTGAGATTCTGGCCGGGGGCACCGATCTGGCTCAGGCTGCCGTGGCGGCTCAAGCGGTCACGCACGTGCACCTCACCGGCGGGGAAGGGGCCTTTGATGCGCTCGTCTGGGGAGTGCCTCGAGAAAAACGGGCCGCTGACGCCCAGCCGCGGCTGATCAAGCCGATCACCTGCGAACTGGGCAATGTCACCCCCTGGATCGTCGTGCCGGGCCGCTACACGCGGCGGCAGCTCGACTCCCAGGCCGACATGATCGCCGCCTCGATCGTCAACAACACCTCGTTCAACTGCATCGCCACGAAGCTGGTGATCACCTGCCGTTCCTGGGATCAGCGGCAGGAGTTTCTGGAACGCATTCAGCGCCGGCTCGACCAGCAGCCGGCCCGGCGGGCATGGTATCCAGGCGCCACGAGCCTCTGGGAAACACTCGCCCAGCGGCAGGCCCCGTCTGACGGCACTCTCCCCACGGTGTTTCGCACCGGCCTCGACCCCGAGCGGGAGGCCCACTGGACTGAACGGGAATGGTTTGTGCCCTGCGTCGCCGAGGTCGCACTCGAGGCCAGCTCCGTCGATGAGTTCTGCTCGCGGGCCAGCGAGCACACTCGGCGGATTCCCGGCTCCCTGGCCGCCAACGTTACACTCCCCAAGACGTCCGACCCGGCAGTGCGGCGACGGCAGGAACTGCTGCTCGACCACCTCGCCTATGGTGTGGTGGCGGTGAACTGCTGGGCCGCCTTGGCCTACGCCTTCACCTCCATCCCCTGGGGCGGGTATCCGGGCGGCACGCTGCAGGATCCGCAGAGCGGCCTGGGGATGGTCCACAATCCCCTGCTCCTGCCGCTGGTGCACAACTCGATCCTGCGCGGACCGCTCGTCTCGTGGCCCAAGCCCCCTTGGTTTGCCTGGAACACCCGTGGCGTGCAGCTCACTCGTGGCGTGACTGATCTCTACGCCCGGGCTAGTGCTGGCCGGCCGACGCTGCTGGCTCTGATGCGGCTCCTTCCTGATGTGCTGGCAGGCTGACAGAGCCTTCGGCATACGTCTCACGTGCCAAACCGCCGGGGGTGGTGGCAAGCCTCCGACTCGGGGGCAGGACAGCCCTACTCGCTCCGGCTTCCCCCGACCCCA
Organism: Planctomycetaceae bacterium; assembly: GCA_947449135.1. GTDB lineage: Bacteria > Planctomycetota > Planctomycetia > Pirellulales > UBA1268 > CAMCQY01. Next base: position 28,635 of record CANFQO010000039.1, read on the forward strand.
GGCTCGGTCAACAGCCGGATCATCGGCTCAAAACAACCGAGATGCATTACTGGTCTGAGAAAGTCAGACCGTTTCGCCACGGACGAGGTCTTCGGGCGTCTGCCGGGCGCGGACCAGCCGCGCCTTGCCACCGTCGATCAGCACCTCGGCCGGCAGGGGCTTCGAGTTGTAGTTGCTCGCCATCACGAAGCCGTAGGCACCGGCAATCTCGATCACGAGCAGGTCCCCTACCTGTGTCGGCGGCAGCGGCCGCGAGGCCACGAAACCGCCATCGGTCTGGGTGAAGATGTCGCCCGATTCGCACAAGGGCCCACCCACGGCCACCTCCTCGAGGTCGCCGGACGTGGCAGACGAATCACCCGCCGGGCAGAGACTCATCGGATGGTAGGAGCCGTAGAGCACCGGACGGGCCAGCGTGTTGAAACCAGCATCGACGAGCAGGTATTTCCGCGTGCCCTGACGCTTGACGGCGCGGACCTCCGTGACGACAGAGCCCGACTCGGCGGTGAGATAGCGGCCCGGCTCGATCTCCAGCCGGATCCGGTGGCCGAACCGGTCCTCAAGCTTCTTCCGTGTCGCATCCCACAGCTGAAAATAGCCGCCGAGGTCGGCGTGGACCTCGCCAGGCTTGTAGGGTACGGGGAGGCCGCCGCCGGCGCTCACCATCGTCAGCGACCGGCCGAGCTCAACTGCCACCCGCTCGAGGGCGCCGGCCACCTCGGCCAAATGCACGAGAT
>CANFQO010000040.1 GCA_947449135.1 Planctomycetaceae bacterium
AATCGGGCATCGACGTGCGCGAAGTGGGGCGCGTGCTCGAGGTCGGCGACGGCATTGCGCGGGTGTGGGGCCTCTCCGGCGTGATGGCCGGCGAAATGGTCGAATTCCCCGGCGGCGTGACCGGCCTGGCCTTCAACCTCGAGGAAAATTCCGTCGGCGTCATCATCCTCGGCGACTACCTGAAGGTGACCGAAGGCGACGAGGTGCGGAGCACCGGCAAACTCCTCAGCGTGCCGGTGGGCGATGCGGTGATCGGCCGCGTGCTCGATCCGCTGGGCAATCCGCTCGACGGCAAGGGACCGGTCGTGACCGAGCACCGTCGCCCCGTCGAAACGCTCGCGCCCGGCGTGGCCGACCGGCAGCCGGTTCGCGAACCGCTGCAGACCGGCATCAAGGCAATCGACGCCATGACCCCGATCGGCCGTGGTCAGCGCGAGCTGATCATCGGTGACCGCAAGACCGGCAAGACGGCCATCGGCATCGATGCGATCATCAACCAGAAGAACAGCGGCGTGAAGTGCTTCTACGTCGCCGTCGGCCAGAAGGATTCATCGGTGGCGGTGGCCATCGATATCCTGCGGAAGTATGGCGCGATGGACTACACCACGGTGATCGTGTCGGGTGCCAGCACGGCTGCTCCGCTGCAATACATCGCCCCCTACTCGGGCACGGCGATGGCTGAATACTTCATGTACAACGGCGAGCACGCGTTGATCGTCTATGACGATCTCTCGAAGCAGGCCACCGCCTACCGCCAGCTTTCGCTCCTCATGCGGCGGCCGCCGGGACGCGAGGCCTACCCGGGCGACGTGTTCTACGCTCACAGCCGCCTTCTGGAGCGGTCGGCAAAGCTCTCGAAGGAGAAGGGGGGCGGATCGCTTACCTCGCTGCCGATCATCGAGACGCTCGAGGGTGAGGTTTCGGCCTACATTCCGACCAACGTGATCTCGATCACCGACGGCCAGATCTACCTGCAGCCCGACCTGTTCTTCGCCGGTCAGCGGCCAGCCATGAACGTCGGCATCTCGGTGTCTCGCGTGGGCGGTGCCGCCCAGACCAAGGCCATGAAGAAGGTCGCCGGCGGCCTGCGTCTCGACCTGGCGAGCTTCCGGGAACTGGAGGCCTTTGCCCAACTCGGCACCGACCTCGACGCGGCCACCCAGTCGCGGCTGGATCGCGGCTATCGGATGGTCGAACTGCTCAAGCAGGGCCAGTATCAGCCGATGGACGTGGTCGATCAGGTGCTCTCAATCTACGCGGGCACCCGCGGACACTTGGACGCCGTGAAGCGTGAAGAGGTTGCTGATTGGGAGAAGGGTTTCCTGACGTTCATCCGCGATCAGGTCCCGGAGCTTCGGGCGAAGATCGAGCAGACGAAGGAGTTCGACGCCGAGTCGGAGCGGCAGTTGGAAGCGGCCATCGCGGAGTTCAAGCGGCAGTGGGCTGCGAAGGGCAGCCCGCGGGTGCTGGCGGGAGCTGCGAAGTAACACGCGCCGGGCAGAGTGGCCCGACAACTCCCACGTTCGACAGATGACGAGACCGATTCACAAGACAGGTCACACGTTCGTTCCCGACTGAAGGTTTGACAGCATGGCCAAGGCAAGAGCACTCGATCGACGCAGGCGTTCCGTCCGGAACATCCGCAAGATCACGCGCACGATGGAGCTGATCGCCACCGCGCGATTCAAGAAGGCGATGGACCGGTCGGTGGCCGCACGGGACTACACAAAGCAGCTCGTGAAGATCCTGGAAAACATCGCGAGCACTGGCGCCGACGTGGTCCATCCGCTGCTCGATGTCCGCCCCACGACACGCACGGCCGTGCTGGTGCTCTCCGGAAATCGCGGCCTCTGCGGCGGCTACAACTCCAACATCGTGCGGCAATCCGTGGCGATCCTCGGCCAGTGGAAGAGCGAACGGGTCGATGCGGATGTGGCGGTGTCTGGAAAGCGTGGCATCTCGGCACTCAAGTTCCGCGGCATCGACATCGACCAACGGTTCACCGAGTTCGAGGACAAGCCGTCGTTCGATGCCGTGATGCCGATCGGCCGAGCCTATCTCGACGCCTACGCAGCCGGGAAGATTGACCGTCTCGACGTCGTCTACACCCGGTTTCACAGCATTGCCAGACAAGAAGCAGTCACCGAGATGCTCCTGCCGCTGAAGGCCCCGGAGACCGCCGGCACTGCGACGGCGGGAGCCGTGGGCGGGGCAGGGGCGCCAACCCAACTCGCGTCGCAGGAATACGACTTCTATCCCTCGGCCGAAAGCATCCTCGAAGAGATCCTGCCGGCCAGCTTTCTGTCACGGCTCTTCAAGTGCTTCCTGGATGCCGCCGTCAGCGAGCAGGTGGCCCGCATGGTGGCCATGAAGGCCGCCAGCGAAAACGCCGCCGGCCTCATCAAGAACCTTTCACGACGATACAACCGGGCCCGACAGTCGCAGATCACCGGCGAAATCATGGAGATCCTCGGTGGCGTCGAGGCACTCAAGCAATAACCCCGCACGACCACACGGCTTGAACGCCGACGGCGAAGCCGACCTTTCAGATCCATCACCTCCCTCATTTTCAAACGTCACAAAAACAGGAACCATCATGGCGACGGCGACCAAGGCAGCAGGCAGGAACATCGGACACGTCACGCAGGTGATTGGGTCGACCTTTGACGTCGAATTCGCCGAAGACGGCATCCCGGCGATCTACAACGCCGTCCGCATCGACAGTGAGAAAAAGGGCGTATCGCTCCACTTGGTCGGCGAGGTGCAGCAGCACCTTGGTGGCGGAAAGGTGCGATGCGTGGCCCTTGGCAGTACCGACGGGCTCATTCGGGGTGCGGACGTCGTCGACAGCGGAGGCCCGCTTTCCGTGCCGGTGGGACCGGCCACGCTGGGCCGGGTTTTCAACCTCCTCGGCGAGCCGATCGATAATCGTGGCGAGGTGAAGACCGCGGAACGCTGGCCGATCCACCGCGATCCGCCGCCGGTCACTGAACTGTCGACGAAGACGGAGCTCTTCGAGACCGGCATCAAGGTGATCGATCTCCTCACGCCGTTCGTTCGCGGCGGCAAGGCTGGCCTCTTCGGCGGTGCCGGCCTGGGCAAGACGGTCATTCTCACCGAACTCATCGCCCGTATTGCCAGCGCCCACGGTGGCTACTCCGTCTTTGCCGGCGTCGGCGAGCGAACCCGTGAAGGCACCGATCTCTGGCTCGAGATGCAGGAAGCCAAGATCGGCGACACGGGCCGCAGCGTCATCGAGCAGACCTGCATGGTGTTCGGTCAGATGAACGAACCGCCGGGAGCTCGTCTCCGCGTGGCGCTCTCCGCCCTTACGATGGCGGAATATTTCCGTGACACCACCGGTGCCGACACGCTGCTCTTCGTCGACAACATCTTCCGCTTTTCCCAGGCGGGCAGCGAAGTGAGTGCGCTCTTGGGCCGCATGCCGAGCGCCGTGGGCTACCAGCCCACGCTGGCCACGGAAATGGGAGCGCTTCAGGAACGGATCACCTCGACCTCGAAGGGCGCCATCACGTCGGTGCAGGCCGTCTACGTGCCTGCCGACGACCCGACCGACCCGGCCCCGGCGACGGCATTCGGCAACCTCGACGCCTTCCTCTATCTGGAGCGTTCCATCTCCGAGAAGGGCATCTATCCGGCCGTCGATCCGCTCGCCTCGTCGAGCCGGATCCTCGACCCACAGTATGTGGGCGAGCGGCACTACAAGATCGCCCGCCGCGTGCAGCGGACCCTGCAGCGTTACCGCGAACTGCAGGACATCATCGCCATCCTCGGTGTCGATGAACTCTCCGAAGAGGACAAACTGGTCGTGCACCGGGCCCGCCGCATGGAGCGGTTCCTGTCGCAGCCGTTCCTGGTGGCGGAAGTGTTTACCGGCAAGCCGGGTGAGATCACGAGCCTCGCCGACACGATCCGGTCATTCGAGGAGATCGCCGACGGCAAGTGGGATCACCTGCCGGAGCCGGCCTTCATGTACGTGGGCCCGATCGAGCAGGCCGAGGAGCAGGCCAAGAAGATGGCCGCGAAAGGCTGAGCACCGGAACTGATGAACTGACGGCAGGAGCGGACATCTGCTCTCCTCCTGCGAAATACTCTCCCGCGGAACGCGGCCCCTTGGAAAACACCTTCGATGGCTGACGCAACACATTCAGGAACGGGATCCGGGGCTGGCCGAGGCGACGACGGCAGCGGTGTCCGCTGCGTGATCGTAACGCCGGAGATGACGAGTCTCGACACGCGAGCCCGGTCTGTCACGCTGCCCTTGTTCGATGGTCAGCGGGGCGTGGCCCGCGGCCACTCCCCCTTCATCGGCCGCCTTGGAGCCGGAGAGGTGCGGATCACGGGTGAACAGGGCGGGGCGGCCGATGCCGTGCGACGCGTGTTCGTCGAGGGTGGGTTTGTCGAGGTCGGCCACAATGCTGTCACGGTCATCACGCAGCGGGCCATTCCCGCCGAGAGCATCGACCTGACCCAGGCCCGTGCGGAGTTCGAAAAGATCCGTGGTACGACGGCCACGGGCGAAGACGCGATCGCGGCCAAGATGCAGGCGGAAGCCACGGCCCGCGAGGTCGTTCGTATCGCCGAACGTAGCCGGTAGTTAGATCTGGTAATCCGACTCGGGTTGCGGCGATTCGCCGCGCATCCGGAGCTTTGGACGCTCGAGCACCACCGTGGTATGGGGATCGATCGATCGGGTCAGCCAGACGTTGCTGCCGATCACAGAATCATGGCCGATCCGGGTCGCCCCGCCCAGGACCGTGGCGTTGGCATAGATCACCACGCCATCCTCGATCGTTGGATGACGCTTCGTGCCTCGCACGAGCTGCCCCTCGGCATCCGTCTGGAACGAGAGCGCCCCGAGGGTCACGCCCTGATAGAGCTTCACGCGGCTGCCGATCTCGCACGTCTCCCCGATCACGACGCCCGTGCCATGGTCGATGAAGAAACGGTCGCCGATCGTCGCCCCGGGATGGATGTCGATGCCGGTTCGGGCATGGGCCCACTCCGCCATCATGCGAGGAATCAGCGGCACTTCCAGGCGATGCAGTAGGTGCGCGAGTCGATGGATCGTGACCGCCTCGAGGCCTGGATAGCAGAAGATCACTTCGTCGAGCGTGCGAACGGCGGGATCGCCGTCGTAGGCGGCCTGCACATCGGTGGCGAGAACCCTGCGAAGGTCGGGAATACGCTCCAAAAACTCAACCGCTTTGGCCTGGCCAAGCGCCTCGAAATCCCCCTCCTCGGTGCAATGCTGCACGGCATCGGACACCGCGGGCGGATCGACGCCCTGTTCGGTGGCGACCCGCTGTGCCGACAGGCTGTGCCGCAAAGCCCGTCCGATCTGCGTGGTGAGCTTGTCGTGCAGCCCGTCCACGAGGTCACCCACGTGGTAGGTGACATTGCCCATGTGCAGGTTTTCGCGTCGGCGATACCCGGGGTAGAGAATCTCCTTGAGATCCTCGCAGGCCGACACGATCGCCTCGTAGTTCGGCAGCGGGCAATGGCCGAGATAGTGGATCGTCGGGACGTCTTGATACGTCTCGACGATCCGGCGCGTGAGTTCCGGCAGCTGTTCCTTGATGCGGATGTCGGTGGCCATGAACAACGATGGTAAAGACGGCCGGCGGGCCCGGCAAACTGGACACGTAAGCGGTCGACGCGGAAGCGGGGCAGAATTGAAGGTTCTTGCGATTTTTTCCGCCAAAACCTCGGGGCAGCCCTAGCCGCGGAAAGCCCGGCAGACTGGGCGAGCGGGGCTACTGCCCGTCGGCTGTGGCAACCTATTCGCCGGCGGCCGCTGCCGCCGAGGCTAGCGTCAGGCTGCCCTCGTAGAGTGCACGGCCCACGATGCAGCCGGCAGCTTCGACGGAAGCCACCTGCCGAATGTCCTCAGCATTCGACACACCCCCGGAAGCGATGACCGGCAGACGGACCGCGCGGACCATCTCCGCAAGGGCAGGGAGGTTGGGCCCGGCCATCATGCCGTCCTTGGCAATGTCGGTGTAGACGATTCCAGCCAGCGGCAGGTGCTCGTGCCGTTTCGCGACGTCGACCGCCCCGAGCGGGCTGGTCTCAAGCCAGCCCCGCACGGCAACCTTTCCGTCTCGGGCATCAAGCCCGAGCACCATCTGACCGGGGAAGGCGTGGGCCAGTTCCGCAAGCAGGCCAGGGTCCTCGATCGCCACACTGCCCACGACAAGGCGGTGCACACCCGCGGCCACATACGCCCGCGCCGTGTCGACCGAACGAATACCGCCGCCGAGTTGGCAGGGCACTCCCGCCGCTGCCACCATGCGGGCCACGAGTTCGGCCTGCACGGGAGTTCCCGCCTTGGCACCGTCGAGATCGACGATGTGAAGGCGACGGGCGCCGTTGGCAGCAAACCGTCGGGCCATTTCAACCGGATCGTCACCGAAGACGGTCTCACGGTCATAATCGCCCTGCAGAAGCCGAACGCACCTGCCGCCGCGGAGATCGATGGCGGGCCAGAGTTCCATGGTCAGCGTTTCCTTGTGCAAGAGAGGATCGATAAACCGGTCGAACTGGCCTGGAGCCAGATGCCGGCGCTCATCGTTGGTTGAAGAAGGTGCGGAGCAATTCCATGCCCGCCGCCTGGCTCTTCTCGGGATGAAACTGGGTGGCGAACAAGCGGCCACGGGCCACGGCCGCGCAGAAGTCACCGCCATAGTCGCTGGTCGCCGCGATCACAGCCGGATCACGGGGACGGGCCACGTAGGAATGAACGAAGTAGAAGTGATCGCCGTCGTTCCCGGCGGGGTGCATCCCATCGCCTTTTCGCCACGCGACCTGATTCCAACCCATGTGCGGAATCTTCATACCCTGAGGCAGTTCGAACCGGGTCACGTCGCCAGGCAGGATGCCCAGCCCTTCGTGGTGCCCCCCTTCGGAGCCGCTTTCGAAGAGGAGTTGCAGTCCCATGCAAATGCCGAGAAACGGCTTATCGGCCCGCACATGCGCGAGGATCGGCTCTGCCAAACCGCGACTGCGAATGGCCCGGATGGCGTCGCCAAAGGCACCGACTCCCGGCAGCACGAGCCGATCCGACTCGGCGACCACGTTCGGATCGTCGGTGATGCGGGCCTCCACGCCAATCCGCTCCAGCGCCTTCTGCACACTGCGGAGGTTGCCGCTGCCGTAGTCGATGATCGTGACCATGGGAGGAGTTTAGGGCCGCGGGGCGGGGACCGAAAGTGGGCTCCCGCATCCCGCCCGGCTCGATTGGCCCAATCCGCCGGGGGCGGTACAAGCCTCCGACTCGAGGGGAGGATAGCCCGAGTCGCTCCGGCTTCCACCGACCCCCGAATCGTCACATGTTGAAGTGACTCTGCATGGCAGGATGCCATGCGCAGCACCAGCGGGCGGAGGCCCGCCAAGCGAATCTGGCCCGGATGGCCAGGATTCGCGTGAATACGGCTTCCACCGACCCCCGGCTCGTCACATGACGATGAAAGCCTGTGGACGAAGCAGAGTTACAGCACTTATTCAGCCGACTCGTCCCCGCCTCCAATCCGCTCCGGATAGATCACCAGTTCCACGCGGCGGTTGCGGGCGCGGCCGGCGGCCGTGGCGTTGGATACCACCGGATGATTTGCGCCGTGGGCCACGAGGAAGAGCTGACCCTGACGGAGCGGTGTGCGGGTCGTGAAGAAATCAAACACCGTCGCCGCGCGGGCAGCGGTGAGCTGGTGCGGCGAGCCCCACGAACTCTCCCCGAGCGGCTCGGTGTCGACATGCCCTTCGATGCCAACGAAGTGTCTGGGGAAAACCCGGTCGATCTCTCCGGCCACCTGGGTGAGCAGTGCATTGCCGCCGGGGAGTAGGGTGGCGCTGCTGCCGTCAAAGAGCCGCTCGGCTGGCACTTCGAGCCGCACCACGTTGCCATCGAATCGCATTTCGATTCCGGGCACGGCGAGTTGCCCCATCGCCGCATGCATCGCGGCCGGACCGTTCGCGGCTGGAGACGGCGGCATCCCGGCCACAACGGCCGGCGTGCCAGCACTCTGAAGAGGACTGCCCGCAAGCGACCCTGCACCGGCCTGCGCCGGGCCACCCGGTGTGTTCCATGGCGAAGCCATGCCGCCGTTGGACGGAAACCGTGACGCCGCCAACTGGCTGGATGTGCTGGCCAACTGCTCGCGCAGCACGGTGATCTCATCCTTGAGAAGCTGGTTTTCGTCTTGGCTGCGGGCCAGCGTTGTCTGTAACTGACGGCCGTCGACGTCTGCGTACGACGGGAGCGGCGTCGCCGATGGAGATCCCAGCGGCGCCAGCGTGGCCGCCGGTGCCGCCACACCGGGGGGCGGCGTGAGGTTCACAGGCACAGCCGACGCTGGCTTCTGAAACAGATGGTTCGAGCAGCCGCTCGCGAGCGCAATCGCCAACAACAGCACGCAGCGTGCGGCAATGAACTCTGGTATGGCGCACAAACGAATCGGCATGCCTCGGCTCCACGCCCGGACGGGGGCGGGATCGTAGGAAAGACCGGCAGGTCGGGCAAGGCCGCGATACTCCCCGAAAACATGGCATCCTGCCATGCAGAGTCACTTCAACATTTGACGAGCCGGGGGTCGGGGCAAGCCGGAGCGAGTTGGGCTATCCTGCCCCCGAGTCGAAGGCTTGCACCGCCCCCGGCGGCCCGGAGGTGACGGAACCATTACCGACGCACACGCTGCCAGACGAAGAGCGTGATCGCCGTCAGTACGACCACGGCTCCGATCACCAGGGCCAGTTCGAGCGGCTGCGCGAACGGGCCGCCGGCCCATCCCCAGAGCGGCCGCCAGCCCACGATCACAGCCGCGCTGGCAAGGCAGAGGCTCGGGCCGTAGGGCAACTCGTTCTCCCGGTGCCGCACCACCTGCACGACACCGTGGGCCAGGCCGATGAAGGCGGCCAGAAAGAACGCCAACACGCTCGCCTGCCAGCCAATCCATGCGCCTACCATCGCCATCAACGTCACGTCACCAAGTCCCATCGCCTCACGCCCGAGGCTCCGCGATGCTCCCTCACGGATGCTCCAGACGAGCCCTGCCGACACGGCGAGGCCCACAAGCGCCGACTGCAGCCCGCGGAACCGGTCGCCACCGCCATACCACGCCGCCATGATCGCGACGAGACCCACAAGCAGGAGCAGGTTGCGTGGCTCGATGCGTCGCAGCGACGGTGTCACCGTCGCCGAACTCACACCCTCAGGATGAGGCTCCGCCGGTGCAAGAATGGGAGCCGTACAGACAGACCACCACACCGAGAAGATGGCTCCCGGCACAATCAGTCCCGTCCAGTGCGGCCATCCCTCCATCCAGGATGGCGGCAATTGCGAGCGGAGGCCACCGTACCAGCCGAGCACATCTGCCTCCAGCAGCGGCGGAGCGAAGGATCGAGGCACCATACATCCGATGGGCAGCAAGACATCGGGCACCAGCCAGACCACCACGAGTCCGAGGAGCACCCCCGGCACCGTCACGCAGTCGGGAATCACCCGATACCGAATGTCGATCCACGCGGCGGCAACAAGCAACAGCCCAAGCATGGCATGCGCAACACACCGCGCCACGGTCGCGGCATCGACGGGCGAGGATTCAATTTCAAGGCCCCCCGCTCCAAGGCCCACCGAATCCGCCACAGGCCCCAAGCCCAGAAGGCGCACCTCCCACCACCAGAGACACACCGCCGCGGCCGCAACCGCCACCTCGATCCAGCGTCGGCTCCCGACGCTGCCGGCTGGAACGGGACCTGCGGGTTCCTCGTAGGCAAAGGCTCCGGAGTCGAGCAGGCCGCCCACGCGGGAGGTGAGCAAACGCCCCGCCACCATTCCGACTGCAGCCACGACCAGCATCCAGAAACTGCTATCGGCGGCAGGCAGGAGAGCGATCCATGAGTTGGCCTGAATCATGACATGACTCCGGGCCCCTGCTGATCAGGAAGACGACCGCCCGGCGACGGGCGGTCGTGGCGATTCGCCCACTCGCTCTCCAGCCAGGCAATCACCTGGGCAGCCACGGCGGCCGGCGTCGCGATCGAGGTATCGACACACACATCGGCGCATTCCCGGTAGAGCGGTGCACGCTCCTCGAGCGCCGAGTCCACCTCGGCCAACGGGTCGCCGTGCGCGACCAGACCGCCAGCAGGGGATGCGGCCAGCGCCGGCCTTCGGTCCGCGGTGGTGGGATCAGCCGCCAGCCGGCGGCGCACCACCTCGGCCGGCGCCGTGAGCCAGACGATGGGACGGCCGATGCTTCGCAACACCTCACGATTCTCCGGTCGCAATACAGCCCCACCTCCGGTGGAGAGCACGCCGGTGAAATGCTTCAGGCTTTCTGCCAGCACGACCCCCTCTTCATCACGAAAAACAGCCTCACCGCGCGCTCTGACGAGCGCCGCGATCGAGCAGCCAAGTTTCTTCTCGAGGATCAGGTCGGCGTCACACCAGTCGCAGCCGAGGGCATCGGCAAGCAGGGACGCCACGGTCGATTTACCTGTGCCGCGATAGCCGATGAGGGTGATGCGTGGCATGGAATCAAAAACCTCGCGGAACGGCTGGAAATCTTCCGGTGATGTGCCGTCAATCAGGAGAACGGGCAGATGAAGTGGCCCGCTTGAGTGCGTCGCGCATCACATGATCAGAGGCATCGACACCCTGCCAGATCCGAAACTGAATCGCCGCCTGACGGACGAACATATCCACCCCGGTCACGATCTGGCAGCCCACAGCCCGGGCCTCTTTCACCAAGAGCGTGTTCTCAGGATTGTAGACGGTGTCGAAGACGATCATGTATCGCCGCAGGTGCTCTTTCTCGTAGGGTGTTTCATCCACATGGGGATGCATTCCGATGGGCGTGGCGTTCACGACGCAGTCGTGAGACACGCGGTAGCGGGCATTCCATTCGACCGCCTTGCAGCCGACCTCCGTGGCAATTCGCTTGGACCGCTCGAACGTGCGGGACGCTACGGTGACATCCACCCCCTGCTGCTTCAGTCCAAAGGCCACCGCCCGCGCGGCGCCGCCGGCACCGAGCACGATCGCCGTCTTCAGGCCAAGGCCCTCGTCAGGCTCTCCGGTCTCACCAACACCGCCACCATCGGCATCCCGGTAGTACAGGGCATGCTTCAGGCTCTCCACAGCTGCAGTGGCATCCGTGTTGAACGCTGCCACGCCGGAGGGCTCGAATGCCAGGGTGTTGGCCGCGCCGATAGACGTGACCAGATCATCCTGCCGCACCGCGTGCTTGAGCACAGCCTCCTTGTGAGGAATCGTCACGCTCAAGCCCGACAGCGGCCAGTTCGCTCCCCGCTCCAGAAACTCGTCGAGTTGCTCGGCAGGCACTCGGAAAGGGAGGTAGACCGCGTCGATACCGGCCGCTTCAAGCGCCGCATTATGGACGACCGGGCTCAGGCTGTGGGCCACCGGATCAGCCACGACGCCATAGATCCGCGTGGCCGTCGAGATCGAGTCATAGCGGTAGAGATCGCGCATCTGTCGCCAGCCAATCTGGCCCGGCGCCAGCACTCGGTCTTCGTGGAACGTGGCGAACGTGAAGGGAGCACCGCAACTACCGACAAGGACCCGGGTGGGCATCCCAATGTCGCCCATGCAAAGCCCCACCGTCGGGATCCGGGACGATCGCACCAACTCCATCATCCGCAGGTTGTCGGTGGGATGATTGGCCATGGTGGCGATTTTGACGATGTCGGCATCCATGGCAGCGAGCCGTGCATGGATCGCCTCCAGATCGGCGGGAGTCTTGTGAAAATCGTGGTGACTGATGATCCGCTTGGTGCGGCCGTAGCGAGGGATGCTCTGAGCGATATCGTCCTCGAGATCGATGTAGTCAGCCCCCTCCACGATCGCCGTTCGCAGCACGAGTTGGCGGGCCTCTTCCGACTGACTCCAACGTCCGCCGTCCACCGCGCGGCGGCAGGTGGCGATGATCGGGCAGTGCCGTTCGCGCAGCAGACGCGCCACCTGCACGGGCCCCTCGATGTAGTCCAGCCGCAGTTCCACCAGGCGGATGCCGTGTTCGGCTAGGTACTTGTGTTCGGCGATGACGTGCCGATGCCGGCCTCGTCCGATGCTGACGCAGATCATGTTGATTTCCGTGGTGAGCTTGGCTCAGGTGCGGCGAAACTGCCTGTCGAGGTCCTGCCGGGAAAGCACGAGTGAGGTCGGCCGCCCGTGGGGGCAGTGGTGCGACTCGCGAACCAGCCGTCGATCGCGCACAAGCGCCTCGACCTCATCCTTTGAGAGCGGATCGCCCGCCTTGATGGCGGCACGGCAGGCCAGACCGTGCAGCACCTCGTCGACCAGGACACCTGAGTCGCCGCCGGCCGCCAGCGCCGACAGTCTATCGAGTACCTCCCTGACGATCTCGGCGGCCGGTGTCGTGCCAGCCAGCGCCGGCTTACTCGTCACAATCACGGTGGAACCACCAAAAGGCTCAACCCGCATTCCCGCCCGATCGAGTGCCTCGGCATGCTCGGTAACGAGTTCCAATTCGGCCGCATCCAAATCGACTTTCTCCGGAATCAGCAGCGGTTGCACCTCCAGGTTTCCATCCGCCACCGACGACTTCAGCCGCTCGTAGAGAACCCGCTCGTGCAACGCGTGCTGATCGATCACCTCGATTCCATCCCCGCACTCAACCACGATGTAACGGTTGTGCATCTGGACGGCCCGTTCACCGGTGCCATGGGCTGCTCCAACAGTTACCGACGCCTGGTCGCGGCCGACGGGGAAACCCGCTGGAGCAGTGTCAATCTGCTCCCACAGGGGCGTTGATCGTGATGGAACGGCGGCTCCCCCGGCAGCGTCACCCTGCGGTTGCGACCGTGGCTGACCGAACCAAGGTGCCAAAGGCGCGGATGGGACTGACGGGGTCCCAGGAACGGACCACGCCCCGCCCACGCCGCCCGCCGTGCCCGCAGAGGCTCCCCTGCGATCATCGTCAGAAGTCTGCCAGATCGGCTCCGGAGGCTTGAGCCGCGTCCCCATGTCCGCCTGGAGGAATGCCGTGCGGAGCGCTGCGAGAACGAGTCGGTAGAGCCTCGATGGCTCTCGAAAGCGAACCTCCATCTTGGCTGGATGCACGTTGACGTCGACCATGTCGGCGGGCATGTCGAACGATAAAAACACAATCGGCTGACGTCCGGAGAGGAGCAGTCCGCGGTACCCCTCCTGCACGGCATGCAGGATCGAGCGGTCACGAAATGGCCGCCCCTCCACGAAAAGATACTGGAGGCGGGTGCCGGCCATGTCGTCCTCTGGCCGGCCAACCAGACCCTTGACGGAGATCTCGTCGTCGTCCGCTGCCACCTCGATCAGGCGATCGGCGAGGCTCGCGCCGAAGAGCCCGCCGATTCGATCCCGCCACGCCGAAACAGCGGGCAATTCGTGGATGCGTCGTCCGTTGTGCGACAACGACAGTGTCACGCCCGGATGCGCCAGGGCAGTGCGAACGAAGGCCTCGGAGGAATGCGACCACTCCGTCTGCGGCGCCCGGAGAAACGCCCGTCGGGCGGGAACGTTGCCAAAAAGCTGATGCACCTCGACGGTCGTGCCGAGGCCACAGCCTTCGGGCATCACCTCTCCGACGCGGCCGCCGTCCACCGTCAGACTGGCCCCGGTGCCTTGCGGCGTGCGCGAGCGGATCACGAGCCGGGCCACTTCGCCGATGCTCGCCAGCGCCTCGCCGCGAAACCCGAGCGTCTCGATGTGTTCAAGATCCTCGGCCACCCGCAACTTGCTCGTGGCATGAGCCGTGACCGCGAGCGTCAGATCGTCGGCCTCGATGCCGCCGCCATCGTCCACCACGCGAACCAGCGCAATGCCCCCTTGCTCGAGCGCCACATCCACCCGTGAGGGAGCAGCATCGAGAGCATTTTCCAGCAGTTCCTTGACAGCGCTCGCGGGCCGTTCGACCACCTCCCCGGCGGCAATGCGGTTGACCACCGACACCGGCAGTTTGTGAATTCTCGCCATGGATCATCCCTGCCTCCGCCGCGGTTCGTCAGGGCAGTTGGTACTCCTTGATTTTCCTGTAGAGCGTCCGCTCACCGATACCGAGCAACTCGGCTGCCTGTTCGCGGTTGCCACCCGTGAGCTTGAGCGTTTCGGTGATCAGAATCCGTTCCACGTCCTCCAGCCGTCGACCGACGAGCGTTGCGAGTCCCGCCTGCATGTCGACGGCCGGCGCCGTAGCCACGCCCGAAGCGCCCACTGCAGCGGTCGTGTCGGCCGCCGTTTCGGGCTCGAGTTCCACTGGCAGGTCGTCCACGTCGAGCAGTTCGTCGCAGTCGACGACGACCATGCTTTCGATCACGTTGCGAAGCTGCCGAACGTTGCCCGGCCACTCATACGCGCCCAGCTTCATGCGAGCGGCGAGCGACATGCCCTTGACCACCTTGCTGTGTCGCTTGGCGAACTGCCGGATGAAATGCTCGATGAGAAGGGGAATGTCGGCAGCCCGTTCCTTGAGCGTGGGAATCGCGATGGTGACGACTTTCAGCCGATGATAGAGATCGCTGCGGAAGGATCCCGCTGCAATCGCCTCCTCCAGATTCCGATTCGTGGCCGACAGGATCCGCACGTTCACGCGGGTCGGCGTGTTGGAGCCGACGCGGGTAATCTCCCCCGATTCTAGGACCCGCAGCAGTTTGATCTGCGTCGGCATTGGCATATCGCCAACCTCGTCGAGGAACAACGTGCCGCCATTGGCATATTCGAACTTGCCGACGCGGTCACTCGAGGCGTCGGTGAAGGCACCTCGCACATGGCCGAACAGCTCGCTCTCCAGGATGTGCTCACTGAGTGCCGCGCAGTTGAGGGCCACGAAGGGCTTGCCCTTCCGGGGGCTGTTCTGGTGGATGGCCTGGGCCACGAGTTCCTTGCCGGTGCCAGTCTGCCCCTGGATGAGCACCGTGGCATCGGTCGGAGCAATTCTCTTCAGCCGTTCGATCAGCGTCAGCATCTGCGAGCTCGATCCGATCACTCCCTCGAAGCCAAATTTTTCGTCGAGCCGGCGGTTGAGTTCGAGATTCTGCCGCGTGAGCCGGACACCCGCGGAAGCCTTCTCGACGGCTGCTCGCAGGTGGGCGAGATCGAGGGGCTTTTGCAGATAGGTAAACGCGCCCTGCTGCATCGCGGCAACCGCCGAGGGGATCGTGCCATGGCCGGTGACCACGATCACCTCGGTGTCGACTGACGCCGCCTTGGCTCGTGCCAGGATTTCGAGGCCGCCGATGTCGTTCATCATCAGGTCGGTGACGACGACATCGAACGAATCCTGGTCGAGCTTGCGGGCTCCCTCCGTGCCGCTCCCCACCACCACGACCTGATAGTCGAGCCGACTCAAAACCTCACCCATGGTGCGTGCATGGACGATGTCGTTGTCGACCACCAAAACCCGCACCATGCCCTGCATCCCAGTTGGGGTGGACGCCTGTACGGCAGCGGCAACAGTGGTCTCTCGTGGCTGGCTCATGATGCGTTCGATGGTACGAAGCCGCCCTGCGGCCCGTCCAGTTGTCGTCCGGCAGCCGCAGCCTCTTCATGGGGCCTGGCCGACCGCGGCTCGGCCGTGGGCAGACGGGGCGGAGCGGGCAGCCAGATCGTGACCTTGGTGCCCCGTCCGGGCGTGCTTTCAATGTCGATCGAACCGCCATGGGCCTCGACGATCTTGCGTGCCGTGGGAAGGCCAAGCCCCGATCCACCCTGTTTGGTCGTGTAGAAGGCACGAAAAGCCTTGGAGAGTGTTTCAGGCTCCATGCCAGGACCAGCGTCTATCAGCTCCAGCAACACTCCCAGTCCGGCCGCCCGCGTCCGTACGACCAGTTGCCCGCCTCCCTCCATCGCCTGCACCGCGTTGATCAGCAGGTTGAGCACCGCAGAACGCAGGGTCTCGCGGTCGAGGCGAACCATCGGAAGTTCTGGATCGAGATACCGCACGATCTCGACGTGGGCATCTCTGGCCTGCGGGGCGTAGAAATCGAGAAGTTGGTCGATTTCTGCGTTGAGACTCCCGGGCTCGAGGGCGAGCGTCTCCTGCCGGGCGAAGTCGAGGAAATCTCCCAGGAGCTTTTGCAGGCGGTCGCACTCCTGGCGGACGAGATCGATCTTCGCCTTGGCACGACGATCACGGTGCTTCGTCGGCGACTCCGGATCGGTCTGCTCGAAGTCCTCGGCGAGAAGCTCCATGTTGAGACGGATCGTGGACAGCGGATTGCGGATCTCGTGGGCAAGAGCGCCCACGAGAGCCGCAAATTCCGCATAGGTTTCCGCCCGCGAGCGGCTTGAATCGTCGGCGGACGACATGGCCCCTTCCACGAAGTTCCCGGATGCCACGAAGTTCCCGAAGCCCGGATCTTTCAGGATCAGTTGCCGGGCTGGTTGCCTGCCTGGGCCTGTTCACGCAGCACAGCCTTTCGGCTGAGCTTGACGCGATCCTGGTCGTCGACGGCAATCACCTTCACTCGCATGATGTCGCCGACACGGCATACATCCGCGACACTCGACACATACTCGTCCGACAGTTCGCTGACGTGGCAGAGGCCATCCTTACCGGGCACGAGCTCCACAAACGCGCCAAAGTCCTTGACGCTCGTCACCCGGCCCTCGTAGATCCGGCCGATCTGGATTGAGGCAGTGAGCGCCTCGATCTTGGCCATCGCGGCCATCGCCCCCTCGGCGTCGTGGCTGGCCACCGTCACGGTGCCGTCGTCCTCGACCTCGATGCTGGCGCCCGACGATTCCTGAATGGCACGAATCGTCTTGCCACCCGGACCGATGAGCAGACCGATCTTCTCCGGATCGATTCGGGTCCGCAGGAGCCGCGGAGCCCACGGCGAGATCTCTTCACGCGGCCGACGGATCGCGGAGAGCATGTTCCGCAGGATTTCCAGCCGTGCCTCGCGAGACTGCCGCAGCGTGGCCTCAATGATGGCCGGCGAGATGCCGTCGATCTTCAGGTCAAGCTGGATGCCCGTGATGCCCTGGTGGGATCCGGCGATCTTGAAGTCCATGTCGCCGTAGTGATCCTCGTCACCGATGATGTCGGTGAGCAGCACCCACTTCTGTTCCGTCTGCTTGACGAGGCCGACCGAAATGCCCGCCACCGGATTGGAGATCGGCACACCCGCGGCCATCAGGCCGAGCGTGGCACCGCAGACCGACGCCATCGAACTGGAACCGTTCGACTCAAGGATGTCGGAGATCACCCGGATGGTGTAGGGGAAGACGTCGGGATCGGGCAGCACGGGCTTGACGCTCCGCTCAGCCAGGGCACCGTGGCCAATTTCGCGACGACCCGGACCGCGAATCGGTCGCACTTCGCCGACGGAATACGACGGGAAGTAGTAGTCGAGCATGAACTTCTTCGAATACTCGTCGACAAGCCCGTCCACCCGCTGCTCGTCCTTACCGGTGCCGAGCGTGATCGTGATGAGGGCCTGCGTTTCGCCACGCTGGAAGAGGGCCGAGCCGTGCACCCGAGGAAGGAGATCGACATCGCAGTGGATCGGCCGGAGCGACGTGTAGTCGCGGCCGTCGGGACGCTTGCCGTCGAGAATGTTCTCGCGAACGGCCTGCTCCTCCAAGGCATGCCAGACGTGGGCGAAGTCGGCGTCGCTGAAGCCACCCGCGTCGCCGGCCTTGGCCGTCGCGGCCGGCTCGGACGGCGCGATCTCCGCCTTGGCCCGCTCACGCAGGACCTTGACGGCCTGACCACGGTCGTGCTTCCCGGCGATAGCCTTGGCACCTCTGAGCTCCGCGAGGTACCCGCGGGTCAGTCGGTCACGCAGGCCGGAGTAGTCAGCCAGCACGTATTCCTTCTTCGGCTTGCCAGCCTTCTGAACGAGCTCATCCTGCATCTCGCAGATCGTGCGGATGTGACGGTGCGCCTCTGCAAGGGCCTCAAGCATCCGATCCTCGGGCATCTCACGGGCAAAACCCTCGATCATCAGCACGGCCGTGGGGCTGCCAGAAACGACGAGGTCGAGGTCGCTCTCCTCGAGCTGGTCCTGGGTCGGAAAGGGGATGAACTGCCCGTTCACCTGAGCGATCCGCACGCTGCCGAGCGGGCCGCGGAACGGGAGCGGCGACACGCACAAGGCTGCGGAAGCACCGACCATGCCGAGGATGTCCGGGTCATTCTGGCGATCGCTGGCGAGCACCTGCGCCTGCACCTGGACCTCGTCGAAAAAGCCCTCGGGGAACAGCGGGCGAATGGGGCGATCCATGAGCCGGCTGGTGAGGGTTTCCTTCATCGTGGGACGCCCCTCGCGCTTGAGGAAGCCACCTGGAAACTTGCCGGCAGCGGCAACCCGCTCACGGTAGTCGCAGGTCAGCGGGAAGAAATCGATCCCGGGACGCGGGGCGCCGGTAGCAGCCGCCACAAGGACTCTCGTCTCGCCATAACCGACGAGCACACTGCCCGCCGCCTGCTTCGCCAGAAAGCCTGTCTCGATGAAGAGGACCTGCTCACCAATCTGCCGTTCAACACGCTGTTTCATACTTGTTTCCTTTTTCTACTCTTCCGTCAGTGTCTTGGATTCGTCTGTGTCTTGGATTGTGTCTTGAAGCGGCTCATGATCCGGGCCGCACTTCGAAAAATGCCTTTGAGTGTGCGCTGCACCGAGGCTGGTACGGCAAGAAGTCAGGAGATCCTTGCCGTCTCTGTCACGGAGTCGCCCCTTTCATGCAGCCCCACCCCCACTTCAAACCGATGACGCCACGGAACCAATGAAGGTCCACGGAGACCATGCGGCGAAAAAGCAGAGGCAAACCACACCAATCAATGCCACGCGCCGACAGGCGACAGGCAGGAGGCCTACTTACGGATCTCCAACCGCCGAATGACGTCGAGATACCGCTGCGGCGCGACTCGCTTGAGATAATCAAGAAGCTGACGTCGTCGGCTCACCATCATGAGCAGACCGCGACGACTCGCAAAGTCCTTGGAATGCTTCTTGAAGTGGTCCGTGAGATGCGAAATCCGCCCTGTGAGAAGGGCGATCTGAATCTCGGCTGACCCGGTGTCGGCAGTCCCTCGCCGATACGCACCAATGAGCTCGTGTTTGCGTTCTTTTGTAAGCGACATCTAGCCTAAACCCACCCGTCCACGGGTGGCATTGATTGTTGAAATGAGGTTTGGTTACGCGAAGTGTATCGGGAGGAGATGGGATTGCAACAGCAACCGCCAAAACCACCATTCTTGCCGGCTATTTCGCCAGGTTTCCTTGGCTATTTTTCCCATATGGAGTGTGCACTACGTTCCAGGCCAACCCGAGCTTCTCGAGTGCCAGGATCCCCCAGTAGGTCACGTCGACTTCCCACCAGCGGTGCCCGTGCTTCGCCATCCGCTGATACGCGTGATGGTTGTTGTGCCAGCCCTCTCCGAAGGCCAGCAGGCCAACCCACCAGAGATTCCGAGAGTCGTCGGTCGTCTCGTAGTTGCGGTAGCCCCACATGTGGGTGGCGGAATTCACCAGCCACGTGACGTGGAACACGATCACCATCCGCAGGGCGAGCCCCCACAACAGCCAGGAAATGCCCAGCCGCGGCCCGCCGAGCCACCAGCCGCCCGCCAACAACGCCCCGCCAATGAGGACGTGCCAGAGCAGGAACGTGTTTTGCAGAAAATGCAGGCCGCGCTCACGATCGAGGTCGGGAGCCCAACGACTGATATGGGCCGCCAACTCGGCCGAGGTCCGCCTGGGAAACATCCAAAGGATATGTGCCCAGAGGCCACCGTCACGAGGCGTATGCGGATCGCCGTCCTGATCGCTGAAGGCATGATGCTTGCGGTGGTTGGCCACCCAGAGGAGTGCCGATCCCTCTCCCGAAACGCCACCCAGCCAGGCGAAGAACAGTCGCACCGGCCGCCATGTCGAGAAACTGCCGTGCGTGAGCAGTCGGTGATAGCCCAGACAGACGCCCAGACTTCCGGTCACCCAGTACAAGGCCAGACAGATTGCCAGGCCCGACCAGGAGAAAAAGAAGGGGGCCGCAAGGGCCGCAAGATGCACGCCTACGATCCAGATCATCACCGGCCAGTCAATGCCCGCCACCGCGCCGACGCCATCCTGCCGCGGTTCTGCGGCGAGGCTGCCAGCAGTCGGACCGCTATCGCCGTGCCTGGGATCGTGGACTGCCATACGCCCAAAATCCAAATCTTCAGTCTCAGCATGCAGTTCCGTTTCTGCAACGAGTTCCGAAGCAGTGCCGTCGTGACGCGACGCTTTGCCATCAGACTTACCGTGGTGGGCTTTGTGGTGCTTTGTGCTGGTTACGGGCGTCATCGGTTCCTTTCCTGAGGCCGCACGGTCAATCGAGCGCGTCCACCCTTCGCACTCGTCCGCGGCTGGCATGCATCGATTCGCATGGCGGGACCAAAGGCGTTAAAGCAGATCGCGAGGGCCGGCACTCCGCCGGCGGACGATACTGTGACGTATTTCGCCAGACTTGCCAGCCTCCGCGGTCAGCCTGCCGTCCGCACCATGTCAAAAATGGGTCAAAATTCACTGTGTGGCAGGGGCAACACGGGGGAGCATGGCGGCCGCGCCGGGAGCATCGATCGAAAACCAGCCCAGCAGCCAGGCGGTGGCTCTGGAGGCAGGAACAGCAGGAGCGCCAGGCGGCGCGAGCAGCCATGCCAGCCGCTCCAACGGCACCACTCCGGGCGGCTCATCGAGGATAGAAAGCCCTTGGATCCTGGCGAGGGAGCCATTCCAACCAGGGGTGGCACGGAGATCGGCGCCGGCGGCACCAATCCGAAGGAGTGCCGCCACGTCATCGAAACTCCGCACCTCTTCGCGGGCGAGCGAGCGGTAGGCCGGTCCTGGACGACAGCCAATCACCGACACACACGCATCGAGCAACCGCTGGCCAACGCGGCCGCGAGACACGGAGCCCTGGCACTCGCAGGCCGTGATCCTGCTGCGATTCCACTCGAGTTTCTCGATCGCCAGCAACGCCTCCCCCGACACTCGATGGGGTAGATGGAGGCTCGCCGCGGCGAGATCGATCCGCTCAACCCGCGCCCGACTGGAACCGCTCGAAAGCCCGCCATCGAACACCGCGTCAATCGTGCCGCTCACCGTAGCCTCGTCGCCCAAGGGCAGCGACCCCGCCTCGATGCCGCACACCGCCTCAAACACGGCGATGGGCAGCGGCTCAGACAAGCTGCCACTGACCTCCAGCCGCTGTGCGCTGCCCTGATCGGGCTCTGGTTCGGAATCCCCCTGCCTGACATCAGCGGGGCTGGTCGCTGCCCCAAGCGAGCCCGCCACCACCCGGAGTTCGTCAGGAGCCGCTCCATCCGCATTCCGTCGCACACGAACCGCACGGGAACCGTTGGCTGCGACGCACTCGACATGCAGCCCGTGGGATGGAGACGCCATCCGCGTGGGATCTCGTGGATGGGTTCCGCCAGGACCAACAGACGAACGCAGACGCCAGGAGAAATCGTCCACGTCGACCACGCAGTCGACCGGGAATCGCACCGGCTGCCGGAGCCACGCCTCAGCCAGACCGACCAGCACGCGGGCCAGTGCCGGCGTGCAGTCGAGCCTTCCGAGCGTCAGCCGCATTTCATGGGGCAGGGTTTCGACCTCGATCATCGTGGCCGACAGCACGACGGCTCCCGACGCCGACGACAGCCGGCAATCGTGCAACCGCATCGCATTGGGCCGCACATGCTCGACGCTGCCAATCCGGAAGGGCAGACCGATCACCTGCTCACAGCGGCGTTCAATGCTGTCGCGATGAACGCTGGAATGCCGCACCGCCGCCCACCCGCACAGGCCGGCGCAGGGCAGCACACCGAGCAGCACGAACAGCGTGCGCGCAAGCCGAATCCGTGCCGCCGACCGTTCGATGAACATCCCTGTTCCCTATCGGTTCGAAAAGCCGTGTCCTCTGGTCGCCTCGCGACCCCACACTCCGCCGCCCGCTAGCGACTTCGCGCCAGATCGTGGTAGAGCTGCCACCGCGCCTGCATCTCCTCGACGCTATCCCCTCCGAACTTGTCCACCATGGCCACTGCTACCTCAAAGGCCACGACACTTTCCACGATCACGCTGCAGGCACTGACCGCACAGACGTCGCTCCGTTCATAGGCGGCTTCTTCCACCTGCTTGGTCCGGAGATTCACCGATTCCAGCGGCTTCCGCAACGTGCTGATGGGCTTCATGGCTGCCCTGACCACAAGCGGCTGGCCGTTGGTCATTCCCGCCTCGAGTCCGCCGGCGTTGTTGGTGGGCCGGGTGAAGCCCAACTGCGGACCGCCCCGTGCCGCCGCGTCGTAGTGGATCGGATCATGCACCTCGGAACCGCGGCGACGAGCCGCCTCGAAGCCCATGCCGATCTCGACACCCTTGATCGCCTGCACGGCCATCACGGCCTGTGCGAGCCGTCCGTCGAGCTTGCGGTCCCACTGGGCGTGCGTGCCCAGGCCGATCGGCAGGCCGTCGACACGGACCTCAACCACGCCGCCGAGAGTGTCTCCCTCCTTGCCGACGCGATCAATGAGCGCGGTCACTTCCGGATCACGCTCGGGGTGGAGCGAATAGATGTCGCTCGAGTCCCGCAGAGACCGCAGTTCTGACAGCGTGCCAGGCCGGTCACCGAGCACAACGCTGCCGAGTTCGGTCACCCAGCCGGCGACTTCGATACCGAAGACGGCAAGCAACTGGCGGGCTAATGCACCGGCTGCAACGCGGGCGGCGGTCTCGCGGGCACTCGCCCGCTCCAGCACGGCCCGCACGCTCCCCAGATGCTTGACGGCGCCGGGGAGATCGGCGTGGCCCGGACGAGGCCGGTCGACGTCTTCGAGTCGTTCGAGCTTGGCGTCCTTATTGACAACTTCAAGAGCCAGCGGGCTGCCGAGCGTGGTGCCGTGCCAGAGCCCGGAGAGAAATGTGACGGCATCGGTCTCGATTCGCTGTCGGCCACCACGGCCGTAGCCGCCCTGGCGGCGCACGAGTTCCGCATCGATCAACGCCTTGTCGACGGCCAGGCCGGCGGGAAACCCGTCGACGAGGGCCACAAGAGCAGGGCCGTGCGATTCTCCGGCAGTCCAGTAGCGCAGCATGGGAACGAATCTGAAGGTGGTGGTGGGTCGGGAGAGACCAGCAAGTCTAATTTCGGCACGCACGACCCCCTAGGCCAGAAACCTGTGCGAAAAGGGCGGGGCGGTGGCAGATCAGGGCGGTCGGCTCAGGGCATTCGGCCGGTGAGCAGCCGGCTGGCTTCAAGGTACTTTTCCCGCGTTTTGGCAACGACTTCGGCAGGTAGGGCAGGGGGGGGGCTCGATTTATCCCAGCCGCTCGACTCCAGCCAATCCCGCACGAACTGCTTGTCGAAGGAGTCGGGGACGCGGCCAGTGACGAGGCCAGACGCCGGCCAAAACCGGGAACTATCAGGCGTGAGCACCTCGTCGACCAAGAGCAGGGAGCCGTCGGGCAGGCGGCCCCACTCGAACTTCGTATCGGCAACCACGATCCCGCGGGACGCGGCGTAGTGAGCGCCGCGTTGAAACACCTCCAGGCTCTTCTCGCGAAGCGTCGCCGCCAGCGGGGTGCCGATGCGTTCGGCCATCACGTCAAATGAGACGTTCTCGTCGTGGCCCGTCACGGCCTTGGTCGCCGGCGTGAAGATCGGCTCGGGCAGCGGCGAGCCCGGTCCGAGGCCGGCGGGCAGTCGCACGCCGCAAACGGTGCCGTTGCGACGGTATTCGGCCAGCCCGGAGCCGGCCAGCCAGCCGCGGACGACGCATTCAAACGGGATCACCTCGGCCTGCCGCACGAGCATCGTGCGGCCGCGGAGCAGCTCGCGATCGACCGTGGCCGGCAGGCCCATGGCATCAACATCGGTCGTGAGCAGGTGATGGGCCTGGCCATGGGGAGCGGACGCCAGCCAATCAAACCAAAAGGCCGAGATGGCAGTGAGCACCTTCCCCTTGTCGGGAATGGGCGTGGGGAGGATCCAGTCGAAGGCGCTGATCCGGTCGGTGCTGACAATGAGCATCGCAGGGCCAAACGCCGAATCGTCGAGGCGATAGCAATCGCGGACCTTGCCGCGGTAGAGCGGTCCGATGCCGAGATTCGTTTCCGTGACGGCTGAGGATGTCATGGCTGCTTTTGTAGGACAATTTCCGGCCGCGTCCAGTGTGCAGGCTGATGTCCTGCCGAGTCGACAAGACATCGTGTTTTTCTTGAAGCCATGATGCTGAGGAGCCGGTCGGAACTCTCCTGATGGTGCACCGCCACGTCGGCACCACCTGCACCAATGACATAAAAGCCCCCGGCGGAAGCCGGGGGACTCCGGCTGTGACCACCACCCCGCGTGCCATGCCTACCCGGCAAAGCCCAACCAGCCGGTGTCCCATCGCTTCCGCTCCGGGCTTTTATTTGAGGGTGATGCAACCGGTTTGGGGAACGTGCCGGTTCATAAAAAGCCCCCGGCGGCGCGCTGTCGTTTGACTTATTCGCAGGATGTTGTGTTTTTCGTGAAGCTGGTCGCTAGCAGAAATCCCTTGACATTCTCGGTAGCGCGACGAGTGCGAGCGGCTCGAGGGCCGTTGCCAGGATGTGGATGACCGTGCCACGTCGCTGGATCCTTCCGTGCACGACGAGCACCGCCGCACGGCGGGCGGCATGGTCGGCTGCCTGCCAAACAGCGGGCCGCACCACGATGTTGGCCGTGCCGGTCTCGTCCTCTATCGTCACAAAGAGTATCCCCCCGGCCGTGGCCGGCCGCTGCCTCGTGAGCACGATGCCAGCCACCTGCACGCGGCGGCCTTCCGGAGCAACGCCAGCCTCGGAGGCGGTGACGATGCCGCGGTCCGCAAGCGTGTCGCGCTCGAACTGAAGGGGATGCGACCTGAGAGAGAGGCCCGCAGTGCGGTAATCGGCAATCACCTCCTCCTGCCGCGTCATCTCAGGCAGCAGGAGATCGTCTTCCTCATCCGAGTCGTCCTCATCCTGAAGTCCCTGGAGCAGCGGCTGGCATTCCGGACGGTCGAGGCACCGCATCGCCTCCCAGACGGCCCGGCGTCGATCGAGCCCCAGGGATTCAAACGCCCCGGCACGAGCCAGGTGCAGGAGCGACTCGCGATCGAGCTGCGCCCGCCGGGCCAGTTCGTGCGGGAGTCGGAAAGGTCCGGCCCGCCGCGCCGCCTCGATCCTCCGGCCTGCGGCCTCCCCCAGCCCATGCACCTGCTCCAGCCCCAGACGCACGGCCGCCCCGGGCCGCCCTGCCCGGGATGATCCGCCGCTTTCCGCCTTCCGCTTTCCGCTTTTGCCTTCGATCGTGGCCTGCCACCCGCTGGCATTCACATCGACCGGCAGCACCCGCACGCCATGTTCCTTGGCATCGCGCACCAGCTGCGCCGGCGCGTAAAAACCCATCGGCTGGCTGCCGAGCAGGGCGGCCGTGAAGGCGGCCGGATGATGCCGCTTGAGCCACGCCGACACGTAGACCAACAGCGCGAAGCTCGCTGCATGCGACTCCGGAAAGCCGTATTCGCCGAAGCCACGGATCTGCTGAAACACCTGCTCGGCAAACTGCTGCGAAAGCCCGCGGGCTCGCATGCCGTCGACAAGCTTCCTGTGAAACTCGTCGATCACCCCCGGCCGACGCCAGGCGCCCATGGCGCGGCGAAGCTGGTCGGCTTCGCCCGGCGTGAAGCCGGCCGCCACCACGGCCAGCCGCATCGCCTGCTCCTGGAAGAGCGGCACGCCGAGCGTCTTTTCCAGCACCGCGCGGATGGCATCATTTGGAAACGTCACCGGCTCCTCGCCCGAGCGGCGGCGGAGATAGGGGTGCACCATGTCGCCCTGGATCGGCCCAGGCCGCACGATCGCCACCTCGATCACAAGGTCGTAGAAACAGGCAGGCTTGAGCCTGGGCAACATGCTCCTCTGCGCCCGGCTCTCGATCTGAAACACGCCCACCGTGTCGGCCCGCGAGATCATTTCGTACACAGCAGGGTCTTCCGACGGCACCGTGGCCAGCGTCAGCTTCGGCCCGCCCGTCGCCGCCACCAGATCGAATGCCCGGTGGATCGCGGTGAGCATCCCCAGTGCCAGGCAATCGACCTTGAGGATGCCCAGTTCATCGAGGTCGTTTTTGTCCCACTGGATGACGGTACGACCATCCATTGCGGCGGGCTGGATCGGCACGAGATCACAGAGATCGCCCTGCATTCCGCCGGAGAAAGCACGTGTCATCACCATGCCACCCACATGTTGCCCCAGGTGTCGGGGAAAGCCGACGAGCTGGCCGACGAGTGTGATGAGCCGCGTGCAGGTGTCGTCGGCGGGATCGAGGCCGGCCTCGGCCAGCCGCTGCGGCAATGCCTCCACGCCATCTCCTGCGTCGAGCACGCCGGCTATCTTCTCCACGCGATCGAGCGAGAGCCCAAGTGCCTTGGCGATATCACGCACGGCCGATCGCAGCCGGTAGGAGATCACCTCGGCCGTCATCGCCGCCCGGCTGCGGCCGTAGGTTTCGTAGACATACTGGATCACCTCCTCGCGGCGCTCGTGCTCGAAATCGATATCGATATCGGGCGCCTCGCAGCGTTCGCGGCTGATGAACCGCTCGAAGAGAACGTCCATGCGTGCCGGATCGACCGACGTGATGCCGAGGCAGTAGCAGATGGCGGAATTGGCCGCCGAGCCCCGCCCCTGACAGAGGATGCCGCGGCGGCGGGCAAACCGCACGATGTCGAAAACGGTGAGAAAATAGGCCTCGTAGCCGAGTTCAGCCACGAGCGCAAGCTCGTGCTCGATGAGCGACCGCACCCTCTCGGGAATGCTGCCGGGATACCGTTTCGCCGCTCCCCGCCAGGCCAGGTCCGCCAGATGCTCCGATGGCGTGCGGCCCACGGGCACGGTCGCATCGGGATATTCATACCGCAGTTCCGCAAGGGAAAATGTGCACTTCCTCGCGATCTCCACCGACTGCTCGATCGCCCCGCGAAGCGTGGCAAACCGTTCGGCAATGCTCCGACGGCCGTGCAGATGCCGCTCGCCATTGGAAAGGAGCCGGCCGCGAACTTCCTCCACGGTACAGCCGTGGCGCACGGCCGTGAGGGCATCGAAGAGGGGCATGCGAAACCGTTCGTGGTAGCGGACATCGCCGGCCGCCACGAGCGGCACCTGCGTCTGACGTCCCACCGTCGCACACCACCGCAGGCGTTCCTCGTCATCCCCTTCGAGCGCTACCTCAGCCAACGCCACCAGCCGCTCGCCAAACACCTCACGCCACTGAGCAACCGCCGCAATGGCCTCGTTCTGGCCGCATGTATCTCTCATGCCCACATCCGCGATCGCCGCCAGCGGCACGCCAGCGAGCAGGCCCTCGGCGTGGGCGGCAATGTCGTCGAGCGTGAGCACGCACGCATTCGCACCTCCATCATGCGACGCATCGCCTGCCGAGGCCGCGCCAGCGGCATAGCCGCGCGTCAGGAGCCGACAGAGATGGGAGTAGCCGGTGCGATTGGTCGCCCATACGACCAGTGGCATGGCATCCACCGGCTCCAGATGCGCCCCGACGATCAGCTTGATGCCTGCCTGCCGGTTGATGGCTGCCTGCCCGCTGCTCTCGCCCCGCAATGAGGCAGCGATCTGTTTGGCTGCCCCGTGCGCCCGCACGATACCGGCCAGCGTGGCCCGGTCGGTGATGGCGATCGCCTCGTAGCCGAGCGCATGGGCCTTCTGCACCAACTCCTCGGGATGCGAACCGCCTTCGAGAAACGAGAAATTGCTCCTGCAGTGCAGTTCTGCATAGGGCAG
>CANFQO010000041.1 GCA_947449135.1 Planctomycetaceae bacterium
CCGTTTCCGATCATCCTGCGCAGCGAACCGTTTTCAGACGAGACCCATGAATCAAAAAACGCTCCAGCAACTCGCCAAGAAGCACGGCACGCCCCTGTTCATCGTGGATCACGACGAGCTTCGGAAGAACTACGCCCTGTTTCGCAAGCATTTCCCGCGGGTGCAGGTCTACTACGCCGTGAAGGTCAACAGCGACCCGGCCATCGTGAAGACGTTCTACGAGCTTGGTGGCAGTTTTGACGTCGCGAGCATGCAGGAATTTCACACGGTTCACCAGAACATCGCCAAGCTGCCGGCGAAGAAGCGACAGGAGTTCATCTGGGACAAGATCATCTATGCCAACCCGATCAAGCCGGTTGAGACGCTCGAAGAGCTCGACCAGTACAAGCCGTTGGTGACCTACGACAATCATGAGGAAGTGAAGAAGATCGCCAAGCACTCGCCGCATGCCGGCCTCGCCCTGCGACTGCGGGTGCCGAACACCGGATCGATGGTGGAACTGTCGAGCAAGTTTGGCGCGCTCCCCGGCGAGGCAGTCGACCTCATTGCCTACGCCCACGAGCACGGTCTCACCGTCGAGGGGCTCTCCTTCCACGTCGGCAGCCAGTGCACCAATCCAGAGAACTACATCCAGGCAATTCACCTCTGCGCCGGCATCTTCGCCGAGGCGAAGTCGCGGGGATTCAATCTCAAGCTGCTCGACATCGGCGGCGGCTTTCCTGCGGCCTATGATGCGAGCGTGCCCAAGTTCAGCGATCTGGCCCGGAAGATCAATCACGAACTCAACCGACTTTTCCCGAAAGAGATCGAGATCCTCGCCGAGCCCGGGCGATTCCTGGTGGCATCGGCAGGCACCGCCGTCTCGAAGATCATCGGGAAGGCGGTTCGCAACGACAAGCTCTGCTACTACGTCAACGACGGTGTCTACCACACCTACTCGGGCGTGATCTTCGACCACTGCACCTATCACATGAAGAGCTTCAAGAAGGGCACCACGCAACTCTGCGCCGTCTTCGGCCCGACGTGCGACGCACTCGACACGATCAGCCTCACGGAACAGTTGCCCGATCTCGAACTGGGGGAATATCTCTACAGCGACAACATCGGGGCCTACTCCGCCGCCAGCTCCACGCACTTCAACGGGTTTCCGCCGGCGAAGGTCGTACACATCAACCAGTGACTGCGGAGAAGCGTCCGCCGCACGCAGTCAGAGCGCATCTCGCGTAGCTAAAGCGATGAGTTGGTAGACCTGGAGACGGTAGGCGAGGGGGTCGGCGGAAGCTCGAGGAGCGTTGGGCCGCCGCGGCCCCCGCGACGAGCCCATCCGCCGTCGGAGCGGCGGACGAAATACTTTTGCCGCCCCCGAAGCCGGTGCTACACCAAACTCATTCGGTCTCTATTCCCGTACCGCCTCGATGAGGTGGTAGGTCTTCACCGTTTCCTGGGCGACGTCGCGCCATGAGTTTGGGAGAGTCTCGACATACCACGTTGGCTGCTTCGTGACGATCAGCAGCGTGCCCCCTGGGGCCAGTGCCCGA
The DNA here is from genome assembly GCA_947449135.1 of Planctomycetaceae bacterium. GTDB lineage: Bacteria > Planctomycetota > Planctomycetia > Pirellulales > UBA1268 > CAMCQY01. The sequence goes on from CANFQO010000041.1 coordinate 1,539, forward strand.
CGGGCGGCTTCCACGAAGAGCTCCGCGATCCGGAAGTCGGCGTAGTAGGGCGGGTTTGCCAGTGCCAGGTCGTAGGTTCCTGGGTCGGGCACGTTGCCCTCGCATTCGATCGCCACGCTGAGATTGGCGAGGCTGTTCATTTCCGCTCCCCGCCGGGTGCATTCGACCGCACGGGCGGCGGCATCGAAGGCATGCACGTGCACGCTCGGGTCGCGGGCAGCCAGCCCCATTGCCACGCAGCCCGAGCCACAGCCGATGTCGACCACGCGGGTGTCGGCCGCCACGTCGACGGCGTTGAGCAGATGACGGGCGGCGGGATCAATTCGCCGGTGGGCGAAGACGCCCGGCCGGGTCACCCCCTTGAGCAGCCGGTCGCGGTCGCGAAACACGAACTCGCACGAAAAGTCGCGAACCTTCGTCAGCTCGCGGGTTTTCTCCACGATGTAGGCCACCGTGTCGGCCGCGGGCCGAACCCGCACCGTCTCGCCTGTTTCAGCGAGCTGCTCGCGGAGCCAGTTGTCCCGCGGATTGTCGATCGCCGCCACCAGCCGACCGCCGATGGCGAGCTGCTGAAACGCCGCCTGAAGAATGTCGCGAGAGAGCTCCGCCTCGCCATTTTTCGAGAGCGGTATGACCGCGAGATCATAGGGGCCCGAGGGTATGTCGGCGGCGCAGACGGCACGCAGTCCGGCCGGCGGCGACTCCCAGGCCGCGATGGCCGCCGTCTGGGGAAAGAGATCGAGAAACCAGGCGGTCACATCGGCGGAGGGAAGGGCGGCAGCCAGTTCAAACGCAGCCTGCCCTCGGCCCGCTGTCGTGCAGACCACCCGCAGGCTCGCAGCCGCATCCTCTTGCGAGACGAGCAACGTGCGCGCGACCTCGAGCGCGTGCGCTTCGGCTGGTCGGGCTGGGAGGGCGATGGTCATGTGTGGCTTGAGCATACTCCAACGCCGGGGCCGGTGTGATGTCGGCAAAACCCGCGGCGGCGGGGCCTCCCGTTGACCTGTCGCACCGGTGGATATGCTGGGTGAATGCTTCGATCACTCTCGGTTCGCGTGCTCCGGACAGTGGCGGCGTTGCCGGCCCGTGCCGGCCTGTGGCTGGTGTGTGCCTGGTGGGCGTGTGCCGGAGTGCAGGCGGCCGATCCGCCCTCCCGCCCGCTCCCGTTTCCGAGCGAACTGGTCGAGTTTGGTCCAGCCTCGCGAGTACCGCTGTTTTCTGGCGGTGGCGAGCAGGCCTGGGACCGTGACCTCCGCGAACGCGGCTGGATCATGCGGGAAGGGGGGCAGTGGCACCTCTGGTATACCGGCTACAGCCGCCCGACCAACTCGCGGCGGCTGCTCGGATATGCCACGAGCCCCGATGGACTCAACTGGTCCCGCAGTTCGGCCAACCCGCTGGTGAACGACGCCTGGGTGGAGGACATGTGCGTGGTGCGGGACCGGGATCGCTATGTGATGGTGGCCGAGGGGGAACAGGACATCGCCCAGTTGCTCACCTCCGCCGACCGCGTCCACTGGCAACGCCACGGCCCCCTCGACATCCGGCTGACGACGGGGGAGCCGCTCTCCGATGGCCCGCGGGGCACGCCGGTGCTCTGGCGCGAGCATGGCCGCTGGCATCTGTTCTACGAGCGCATGGACAAGGGAGTCTGGCTGGCAACGTCGACCGATCTTGCGGTGTGGACGAATGTCCGGGACGAACCGGTGATGGAGTGTGGTCCGGCCGAGTACGACTCGCGTGAGATCGCCTTCAATCAGATTGTGAAGCACTGCGGCCACTATTACGTCTACTACCATGCCAGCGCCCAGCCAGGACGCTGGTGCACATGCATCGCCGCCAGCGATGATCTGCTGCACTGGCAGAAATACGCCGGCAATCCGATCCTGCCTGTGGATCCGGACGTGCCCGCCGCCAGCAGTCCGCTGCTGGTGCACGACGGAAGCCGCCACCGGCTCTACACCACCCACCCCGATGTACGGGTGCGGTTTTCGATCAGGCCGGTCACCGGCCTGCCGAAGTCTGCCGGTGCACGGTAGTCCTTCGTCGAGATGGACCTGCTCTGCCGCCCAGAAAGAGCAACGTCATCAGCGGGCAGTCACGAGACCGTGCGCCTGGAACGCCGCCAGCAGGGAGCCTGTGATTTCATCTGCCAGCCGCTGCTGCTGCGTCACGTCGGAGATGCCAGACTGACTGGCCACCGCTCTGCCGACCACCACGTAGGGGTTGAAGCCGGTGACGGCCCCCATGACAAGCGTGCTCGGCATCATCCGACCCTTGTCCGAGCTGTCGAGGACGAAGAACGGGGTGCCGCCAGCAGTGGCTGGATCAGAGAGCATCACATCAACGCCGATCGTCTTGTTGCCGACACCAAACCCCACGACGTTACGGGCCACCGTGCTGCCCTGATCGAGTCTCACAATCTGGCCGCTGAGCCGCCAGCCGTCGGCCGGCGGTAGCCCCGGGCCCGGCCAGGGCACTGCCGGCAGGCCGGAGCGATTGAGCGTGTCGGTCAGCATTTTTGCGGCGGTCACGCCGATGGGCTGGCTGCGATCGTAGCCGGTGACGAAGTCGACTGCCCGCGGTCGCGACGCGAGCATTTGCCGCACGGGGCCGGTCGGAATGATGCCACCCGCGGCGTCCTGCCGCAGTTCTTCCTCGAGGCCGGGCTCCATCGTGAACGTCGTGACATAGATCCGCGCGGGCGGTCGTACCGGCCAGGGGGTGGCGACGGCCTGACCGACCGAAGCGGTGGGGCCAAACGAAGGAAACTGCCCGTGCACGGCCTGGAGCGGAAAGATCGTGCAGAAGCTCGCGACCACGAGGCCTCTGAGGCTGGCCTGGAGGTGATGGTGATGAAGCACGGCGACTTCTCCAGGGGAAGAGGAAAGGAACAGAAGCATGTCGCGAGTGCAACCAACGCCAGCGGCTTCACCCCATCCGGCTCAGGATGAGCGACGCATTGTGGCCTCCGAAGCCGAAATTGTTCGACATCGCGATCCGGATATTCGCCTCCCGGGCCACCCGGGGCGTGTAGTCGAGGTCGCAGACGGGGTCGGGGGTCTCGAGATTGATCGTGGGGGCGATCACACCGCGATTGAGCGTCAAAGCACACACCACCAACTCGATGCCGCCGCTGGCCCCGAGGGTGTGGCCGAGTTGGCTCTTCGTGCTGGAAAGCGCGAGCCGCTTGGCATGGGGGCCGAAGACCCGCTTCACGGCGACGGTCTCGGCTGCGTCGCCGAGAGGCGTACTCGTGCCATGGGCATTGATGTATTCGACCGCGTCAGGGGCGAGACCAGCGTCGCGAAGCGCCATCGTCATCGCCCGCGACGCTCCCGAACCTTCTTCGTCTGGTTGGGTGATGTGGCCGGCATCACCACTGGCACCATAGCCCGTGAGCTCGCCGTAGATGCGGGCTCCGCGCCGCTGCGCATGTTCGAGTTCTTCCAGCACCACCACTCCAGCGCCCTCGGAGAGCACGAATCCGTCACGGTCGGCATCGAAGGGGCGGCTGGCCTGCTGGGGCGCCTCGCTGCGAAACGAGAGCGCACGCATGTTCTGAAAACCGGCCAATCCCATCGGCGTGAGCGCCGCCTCGCTCCCGCCCGTCAGCATCACGTCGGCATCGCCGTATTGAATGGCCCGCAGGGCGCTGCCGATCGAGTTGGAGGCGCTGGCGCAGGCCGTTGCGGCGGCGATGTTGGTTCCCTTGGCTCCGAACATCGTCGAGACATGGCCGCTGGCTATGTTCAACAACAGCTTTGGAATGAAGAACGGCGAAACCTTGTCGACGCCCTTGGTCAGGAGCCGTTCGTGCTGGGACTCAAACTCGTTGAGCCCGCCAATGCCCGATCCGATCGCCACGCCGCAGCGGTAGGGGTCTTCCTTTGGGAACTCGATGCCCGCATCGGCCACGGCATCGATGGCAGCGGCGATCGCGAACTGTGCGTACCGATCAAGGCGACGGACTTCCTTCGCGTTCGCGATGTTTTCCTTCTCCGGGTCCCAGGGCACCTGCCCGCCGAACTGGACGCGGAACCCGGATACATCGAACAACGTGACTGGGCCGATGCCGCTCTCTCCACGGACGAGCCGGTCCCAGAACACCTCGATCGCTCTGCCAAGCGGGGTCACAACACCCAGCCCCGTCACGACCGCCCGCCGCTTCATGCCCCGACTTGTCATGCGTTGTTCGCCCGATTTTCCTGGCAGCCCGTTGATCTATCGCGGACGATGAGGGCACCATTCCGTGTGTAAATGCCGGTCAGTGTGTCACTGCCGGATGCATTGCGGCCAGTCCATCAGGCCGTTCTCGACTGCGCCGGCCCCGTCCACAGGCTGTTGCTACTGTTTTCCGGCGGGCTTCGCCTTTTCCTGCTTCGGCTTCTTGTTTTTCTTGTCGTTCTTCTGGGAGTGGTTGCCTTTTCCCATGGCGGTAATTCCTCACGATAGGGGGTGGGGGCGGAAGATAAACCGGTCGGGAGTCTAGCGACCGGCACGCGGTTTCTACAACCGCGTTTTCTCCCAATCGGGTATTCTCCCGGGACAGGTTCGGTCGACTTCTTTGCCTCTAGAAAGTGTATTCCTTATGTCTGAATTCCTCTCCGAAACCGAGGGCTGTGACCTGCTGACTCGCGTCTTCAGGGCGCGGGGCTACACGATCGCGAGAAACCTCTTCTTTCGCGAATATGGCGTCGAGTTTCATATCGACGGCTGGGACGCGAAGGCCCGTGTCGGTTTTGAATTTCTCTCCAGCGAGGACGACGACCATGACGACCTGTCGCTCGTCGAGTACCAGGCACTGTGGACCGCGCAGCAGTTGGGCGAGTTAGCGCTGTTCATCATCGACGAGGTGGAGCCGCTCTCGGCCGCCGATCTCGCAGCGTCCGCCAACGAATTTCTCGATGAAGTCGCCGAGGCCATCAAATCCCGGATGCTCGTCGGGCTGCAGAAGAAGGTGATTTCGCTTTCCAAGAAGGAAGCGGCCTCCCGAGGAGGGACCGAGGCGAAGCGAGCCGTGGCGAAGAAGAAAGCCTCCGCCGCTAAGCCGGCCCGCAAGAAGACAGCCACAAAGAAAGCAGCCAAGAAGCAGGCAAGGACGAAGAGGTAGTGCATTCTGCGGTGCGTCGCGGCTGTCGTGCCCCGAGGATGCCCGTGTGCGCCGAAGGATGAACACCGTGGCCGGAAGGAATCTCCACCCCCGACTTGAAGCGGCCCAGTTGTGGGCCGATCTGGTCAGCAAGGTGCTCGGCGGAATGGCTGTGCTCGTGGCGGCCTGGTGGACGTATACCAATTTCACGGTGGAACGGACCCACGATCCCACGATGGTCGTCACCGTGTCGCCCAGCGTGCATCCGCTGCAGGGTGAGCAGGTGTTGCTCAATGTCGATGTGTTCATGGAAAACATCGGCAAGGTGGCGATCAAGCCGAAGTTTCCCCACGGGGACGACGAGCGGGATCTCGGGCTGGAGATTTCGATCGTCGAACTCGAGCCGCTCCACCATGGTGCCGAGGAACGCTCGACGCGAGTCGATGAGCCTGCGGCGGGAATCGATGAGCGTGATATTCCCTGGTTTGACTGGACGGCAGGCGCCGGCAACCCGAGGCCGCTGCTGCACAAAAGGAACCTGCTTGCGGCCAACGAGGATTTCCGCCACGGCCGCTATCAGCTCAATCCCGGTGTCAGGTATCGCGAGCCGTTCGCCTGTATCGTCGAACGAAGCCGTCTCTACGCCATTCGGGCCCGTTTTTGGACTGAAAAAGGGTCCGTGGCCGACCTCGTCTACATCGATACGTTTCCGTCCGGCAAATAGCGAGGGGCGATCCGCACGCGGTCAGACGATTCGCTTCATGACCACCGCGGCATTGTGCCCGCCGAAGGCGAACGACTGGGTGATGGCCGTGTCGATTTGGTAGGGGCCGGCCGCTCGGACGAATCGCAGATCGCGAATCGGCTGCTCGAGGTTGTGACAGGCATGGGTCGTCTGGTGCGCGAGCGACAGGGCGGTGACTGCCGCTTCGATGCCGCCGCTGGCGCCGATGCAGTGGCCCGTGAGCGACTTGGTGGCGTTGACGAGAGGCTTCGAACCAAAGATCTGGTCGATCACCGCCGACTCGATCTCGTCGTTGACGGCCGTGCCGGTGCCGTGCGTATTGACGTAGTCGATGTCAGCCGGCTTACACCCGGCATCCCGCACGGCTGCTTCGATCATGGCAACGATCCGCGTGCCGGAAGGTTCGATCGACATGATGCTGTAGCCGTCGAAATTTTCGGCATAGCCGACGATCTCGGCGTAGGCCCGCGCCCCGCGTTGACGGGCGGCGTCTGCCTCCTCGCAGACCAGCACCGCGGCCCCGCCCTCGGCGAAGAGAAAGCCAGTGCGGTCGCGATCGAAGGGACGGTTGGCCCGCTGTGGATCGGAGCCCTCCGAGACGAGCGTGCGAGCGATGTCGAAGCCGCGGAAAATGCCGCCATAAGGGTCGCCGAGATATTCCGCGCCGCCGCACAGCGCGACGTCGACATCGCCCGCGGCGATCGCGCGGAAGGCGTGCCCAACCGCCACGGTGCCGGCGGCACAGGCCTGAGAGAAGGTGAGGTTTGGGCCGCCGAGCGACCAGCGGATGCCAGGCAGTGCCGACACGGCATTGGGCATCATCGCGGGGACACCGAATGGATTGAAGCGGGGCGGCATCGGTGGCAGTGCTGTCGGGTCGGCCAGCACGGCCTTGAGGGGAGTCATGACATGGTTGACAGCATTGCCATAGAACGACGTGATGCCCCCCACGCCCGTACCCATGAAGACGCCGCACCGTTCCGGGGCAAGGCCGTCGAGATGAAAGGTCTTTTTCTTGGGATCGGCGAGGGACGTCGCGATGCCGGCATCACGGATCGCCTCAGTGGAGGCCGCGAGCGTCAGCATGCCGCTGGTGTCGAGCTGCATCTGCTCGATACGGCTGATACCGTGCGCGGGCCAATCGATGGGGGGCAGGGGGGCCCAGATGGTCGATGCTGTCTCGGCGTACTGCCGCCAGGAAGCGGGCGTCGCAGCGACGGAAGGCCGGCTCTCGAGAAGTGCCGACCAGCACTCCCCAGCCGAGGTGCCCAGGGGGGAAATCATGCCGATGCCGGTGACAACGACCCGCCGGCGACTCATGCCAGCGATTTTTCCTCGACACGGCGGCTGATGTAGCTCACAACATCGCCGACGGTCGCCAGGGATTTCGCGTCGTTGTCGTTGATCGAGCCGCCAAACTCGTCTTCGAGTGCCATCACGAGCGTGACTGAGTCGAGGGAATCGGACCCAAGATCCTCCCGAATTCGCGTGTCGCTACCCACCAAATCAGCGTCAACCTTCAAAACGTCGATGATCGTGCTGGCGACGCGTTCCTGAATTCCGGTGTCCGGCATGGCTCTTTCCTGGGTCTTCGCTCGTTTCTCGAGCTGTTCATGACCAAACGCTATCCTGAAGACATGGTGTTCCGGCGACGGGCGTGCCGTCAAGGGGCCACGCCGGAGGAGCGATGTCTCGGGCGATTTTCCCGGGATACCCACCAAGACGCTTCACGGGAGCCCACAGTCGTGTAGTCTCAAGGGATCGCGATGCTCCGGGCGTCGGTCCTCAGGTGGACCGTCCTGGCAGTATCCACGAACAGTCCCAGTCGTTTCGAAAGCGAGAGATGCGTGCATCAGTCTTCCAGTGGTAAGCCAGCCGTCCGGATTGCGTCCGTAGGCATAGCCAACCCACCGGTGCGTGTTCCGCAGGAGCGGTGCATGGAAATGGTGCGGCTCCTGTATCACGATGTGCTCTCGGAACGGAGCATGGACGTGCTGGAGAAGGTCTTTTCGCACCCGAGCATCCTCACGCGATACCTTTCGTTCGACAACGAACTCGACGTCATTTCGCTCAAGCAGGAAGATCCGGACCGCCGGATGGACCGGTTTGGCCGCTGGTCGACCGCCTTGTCGCAGCAGGCGGCGATTGCTGCCCTTGCCCAGGCCGGTGCATCGGCGTCCGAAATCCGCGAGATCGTCGTCAACACCTGCACGGGCTACATCTGCCCGGGCGTGTCGACTTACCTCCTCGAGGCGATGAAACTCGACGGGGGCGTGCGGGTGTTCGACGCGGTGGGAAGCGGCTGCGGCGGGGCCCTGCCCAACATCGACCTGGCCACGCACAGCCTGCATGCGAACCCGGATGGTGTCGTGCTGTCGGTTGCAGTGGAGGTGTGCAGCGCCACCTACCAGATGGACAACGACATGAGCCTGCTCATCTCCAACGCGATCTTCGGCGACGGTGCGGCAGCGGCGGTGCTCTGGACCCGTCCAGAGGGCTTGCGGATCGTCGATTCAGCGGGCCGCATCGAGACGTCCTACCGGGAGGATGTGCGGTATGTCTACAAGCAGGGAGCGCTTCACAACAAACTTTCGGTGCAACTCCCCAAGGTGGTGAGGACCGTGGTGCCGCCGTTGATCGACGACCTGCTGGCCCGCAATGGGCTCAGCCGCGGCGATATCCAGCACTGGGCTATCCACCCCGGTGGCGACAGGATGGTGGCGGCGCTCGAAGAATCGCTCGGCTTGACCGAGGAGCAGATGGCCCCGACCCGCCAAGTGCTTGCGGACTACGGCAATATGTCGTCGCCCACTGTCCTTTTCATTCTGAAGCACCTCATGGATCGCGGCATCAAGCCGGGTGAGAGGGTGCTCATGACGGCCTATGGCGCCGGCATGTCGGCATATGCCTGCCTCCTCGAGGCGTGACGTCCGTCCGTAGCCGTCTGCCGCTGTTTTTCGTATCCTGACCAGTGGCGTTCGCAGTGGATGCGGGCTCGAGTGTTGATTCATCAGGGAGGCAGTCATGCCGGAACGCAGCGGATGCGTGGGTTTATATAGCGGCTGGATTCGACAGGCCATCGACGTAGGCATGGTCGCCGTGATGGTCGTCGGCACGGCCGCTGTCTCGCTGGTTCCAGGCAGGAGCGAGGGGGCTTCTTTTCTGCCGAGCGAGCGTTTGCTGCCCGCCTCGACCCGGGTCTGGGTGAGCGTGGCCGACCCGCAGGCGTTGCGGAACCGTTTCGAGCGGTCGGCGCTCGGCGGCCTGGTCTACGATCCGCTCATGAGCACGTTTCTGGATGGGCTCCGGCAGCAGGGAAAAACGTCGGCTGACCCGTTGCGTGGGACACTCGAGATCACCCTCGAGGAGTTGGAGCAGATCGCCGGGGGCGAGATTGCCTTGGGCGTGATGGAACGGGCTGACGGCCTCTTGTCGACGGTTACGCTCGTCGACACATCTGGCCGTGAGGACCGGGTCAAGCCGGTCGTGGAGGCTGTGTTGGCGCGGCTGGCCGCCAAGGGGGCGAAGCCCCTGGCTTCACCGCCAGCGATCAAGGCATTTACGGTGCCGGTGGCCGCTGGCAGCGGCCCAATCGCAGCGGCCACCGCCGCACCGCGGGAGTTTGCGATTGCCGTGGCACCAGCGGCGATCATCCTCGGTGATCGGCTCGACGCCGTGAGCGACTTGGCCACGCTGATCGGGCCGGCTGCCGCCGGCACGCCAGCCGGTGGTGGCCGTGCAGAGTCGTTGCAGTCGGTTCCGGCCTTTGCCACGGTGATGAACCGCTGCGGCAATGGCGTTCCGGCGACCGCGGCGACGGTCCGCTGGTTCGTCGATCCGCTGGCCTATCTGGCCGCCGACCGCCGGACGTATCCGCCGAAGAAGAACAGGAAAGGTCCCGATTACGTTGCCATCATGCGGCGACAGGGATTTGACGCCGTCAACGGCGTGGGTGGATACCTGTTCTTCGGCGAAGGCAACATCGATCTGAGGCACAATACGCTCGTCCATGCGCCGCCGCAGAACGGCCAACCATTCGACAGCCCCGACCGTTTTCAAAAGGCGGCCCGGATGCTCCGGTTTCCCAATGCGGCTGCGGTGACGCCGGCTCCCTGGGTGCCGGCTGGTTCGGCGTCGTGGATGTCATTGCAGTGGGATATCGCCAACGCGTTCGATTCCATGCAGCCACTCGTGGATGACATCGTCGGCGAGGCGGGGGTCTTCGACGACGTCATCGCCAGCCTCGAGGAGGATCCTGACGGGCCACAGATCAATGTCCGCGGAGACCTGATCAGGCATCTCGGAAGCCGGTGTGTCGTGGCGAGCGATCACGTGGCGCCCATCGATCCCGATTGCGAGCGGATGCTGATTGCGATCGAGACGATCAATCCTGAAGCGGCGTCGGCGGTAATCGCCAAAGGCATGGCCAGCGAAGCGGGCGTTCGCCAGGTCGATGTCGGAGGCCATCAGATCTGGGAGACCACCGCACCCGTTGCCGCGGCGGAAACAAAGCCCGCTGCAGACGATGGTGATGCTGAAGCAGCGAGCCGTCGGCGGATGAGGCAGCGTGAACGCCAGGAGAAAGAGTCGGTCTGGCCGAACCTGTCCGTGGCCGTCGCCCACGGACACATTTTCCTGGCATCGCATCGGGATTTCCTCGAGCGTGTGCTGGCCAGTCCGCAGATGTCTTCGATTGCCGAAGATGCCGGCTATCAGGACGTGGCGGCCGAGCTGAAGCGGCTGCTGGGCGGCGAATGGGCGCTCAGTTCGTTTGGTCGCACGGAGAAGTCGATCCGGCCGGCCTACGAACTTCTTCGCGCCGGGCGGCTGTCTGAGAGCAAGAGCCTTGCCGGCACGATGCTACGGAGGCTGTTGGAAGGCGACGCGCAGGAGGGCGGTACGTCTCGGGATGCGGAACAGACGAAGCAAAAGGTGGACGGCAGCACGCTTCCTGAATTCGAGCAGATCAGCCGCTACTTCGGCGTGAACGGTACGAGTATGCAGGCCACGCCGGACGGCTGGTATCTCGTGGGGGTCGGCCTGTGGCAGGGCGGCAACAGTCCTGCGACCGCGGAAGACAACAAGTAATTCGGCGTCGTTGTTGGCAGCGGCTGGGGGTTGCTCAGCCCGCGCCTGCTTCCTTCAGTCGCCCCGACCCTGTGAGGGCCGGGGGAAGACGGGGACGAGGCAGTCTGGCTGTGGCCAGCGTCGCCGAAATGTGGCTTGTTCCGACTGGGAAATCTGCGGAGCCCCTGCCCGTTGTGCCGACACCAAGGAGGGGGCGCTCGATCACGGTGCGCCGTTGGGAACCAAGCAGGAGCCGTGCCATGCATCCGTCGCTGCGGAGATGTCCTTTGCTCGACCATGAATCCCGGTCGCAGCCGCTTTCTTATGCGCCGTTTCCCTGGAGCCTGCGGCGTTGCTCCGATACGGGATTCGTCTATCTGGCGAATCCACCCGCGCAGCACCTGTTCCGCGACACATTTGCGTGGGAGGTGACCCACAAGGCCGAGAGCCGGCGCCGCCAGCGGGCCGAGCCCGTCATCCATGCGCTGAGCGAGGGCGTCAAAAGCTTTCGGCGTCGCGTTCTCAAGCGTGACAAGGTCGCCACGCTCGGCCGTAGCATCGCCTGCTCGTTCGCGGCCGGACCGATCAGACTGGTGGATATCGGGTGCGCGGAGGGCACGCTGATCGAGCGAGTTGTCACCGGAATGCCCGCCGGGATCGCGGCCCGTGTCGAGCCGATCGGCATCGAGATTTCGACACACCTGGCGTCCGTCGCGGGGAGGACTTTGTCGCGCCGTGGTGGCCGCTGTCTTCATGCGACCGGGATCGATGGGCTCGCCATGCTCGAACCCGCGAGTGTGCACCTGATCGTGCTCTCCTGCATCCTGGAACACGAGATCGAACCGCTGACACTGCTGCGCTGCTGCCGCGACCGGCTCACGGCGGATGGCCGCATCATCGTCAAGGTGCCGAACTTCAACTGCCTCAGCCGCCTGCTCAGGGGACGGAAATGGTGCGGTTTCCGCTGGCCCGACCACGTCAACTATTTCACGGCCGAGACGCTCACCTCCATGGCCGGCCGCGCCGGTCTTGAGGTCGTCCGGATGGGGCTGTTCGATAGGTCGCCTCTGAGCGATTCGCTGTACGCCGTGCTGGGCTGTTCCTCCGCGAAAAGCAGCTTGAAAAAAGTGGCCTGACATTCCGGATCGCCTCCGGTCCGGCCCCGCGTGGTATCCTCCTCATCCCCGCGGTTCTTCCACGCATCTCTGCACGCACCTCTGATTGTTTCTTCATGAGCACGCTCGTCTTTGGGCATCGGAATCCTGACACCGATGCCATCTGTTCCGCCATCGCCTACGCCGATCTCCTCCAGCAAACCACGCGGCCCGACGCCGTGGCCGCCTGTTGTGGGCCGCCCAACAAGCGGACCGAATATGTGCTCACCCGGGCCGGATTGCCGCCGCCGCGGATCGTGATGGATGTGCGGCCGTCAGCCGAGGATCTCTGCCGCCGCGAGATCGTGACCGCCTCGTTCGGCGATTCATTCCACGACGCCTACCAGCGGATGCAGGCGGCCGATCTGCGGGCGATCCCGGTCGTGGACGACCATCGCAGGGTGGTGGGCGTGCTCTCGGTCCTCCACCTCATGGATCTGTTCTTCAATGATGAGGGCGATCCGCTGAAGTTGCGAACGGTGACGACCTGCCTGCAGAAGATTCACGACGTGCTCGGTGGGCGGTTTCAGCATGTGCTCGAGCCGCAGCAGCGGGACGAACTGATCGTGATGGTGGGCGCGATGAGCGCCGAGGGCTTCACGGATCGGATGCACAAGTTTCCGGCGGAGCGGCTGATCGTGGTCTGCGGCGACCGGCCCACGATCCATCTACCGGCGATCGAGCACGGTGTGCGGGCGCTGGTCATCACCGGCGGCTTCTCGCTCTCCCCGGGGCTCGTGGAACTTGCACGGATTCACAAGGTGTCGGTGATTCTCAGTCCTTTCGACACGCTGAATACGGCGCTGCGGATCAAGTCGTCGCAGTTCATCGATCGGGTGGTGGACACGGATTTTGTCACGGTTCCTGGCAAGGCGAGCGTCGTCGAGGCTCGCGGCATCGTGGAGCGGTCGCCCCAGCCGGTATTTCCGGTGGTGTCTGACGACGGCGAACTGGTGGGGCTGTCATTCAAGTCCGACCTCATCAATCCGCCGAAACCGAAGCTCGTCCTCGTGGACCACAATGAACTGGGGCAGGCGGTGAGCGGAGCGGAGGAGTCGGAGATCGTCGAAGTGCTCGACCACCACCGTCTCGGTGGAGGTCTGAAGTCGACGCAACCGATCCGGTTCATCAACGAGCCGGTGGGCTCGACCTGCACCCTGGTGGCGCGGCAATTCCGGGCTGCGGGGATCATGCCGGCGCCGGGCATCGCCCTCTGCATGGCATCCGGAATCATTTCCGACACCCTCTTTCTACGTTCACCGACGACCACCGATACCGACCGCGAGGTCCTCGCCTGGCTGCGGACGATCTGCTCCGTCGATCTCGACCAATATGCCCGCGAGTTTTTCGAGATCGGCTCGGCGCTGCGGTCGAGCAAGCCGTCTGAAGTCATTGGCGAGGACTGCAAGGAGTTCACGGAGCACGGCGTGCGGTTCTCGATCTCGCAGATCGAGGAAACAGGATTCGACCTCTTCTGGGAGCGGAAGGACGAACTCCGGGCAGCGCTCGAGGAGTTTGCCGTCCGTCACCGGCTCGATTTCTCAGCGCTCCTGGTCACCGACGTGGTGAGCAACGGTTCGCTGCTGCTGCTCTCGCGCGAGAGCGAGGAGTGGGAGGAGATCAACTATCCTCGCCTTGATCGGAGCCTCTACTCGCTCAAAAACGTGGTCAGCCGGAAGAAGCAACTGCTGCCGCTCTTGTCGCAGTTGATCGCGACGTCGAAGGCATAGGGTGCGTCTCGGTTGCTATCCCGAGCACGTTGGAGTTGACGGTTTCGAATGAAGAATCCGTGAGGGGTTGGCCGTGGCCCGAGAGCCGGCGTTGCTGACAAGCGCAGGCAGGATGCCGGAGCGCGGTCAGCATCGAGTGATGCGAAGGCGGCGCCATGAGCCGGGCTTTGCCCGGCGAACGTAAGCCGGAGCCGACGCCGGGACGGCGGCGACGGCGCGAAAGCCGCATGGCCGTAGCGAACGTCCGGCGACGGGGCATGGGCAGCCCCGAACTGCGGCCAACTCGTGAGGGACAAGGGGCAAACGCCACTGGCGGTGTGGGCCGCTAGACATATTCCAGATGCGGCCTAACGATCTGCCTTGAAAGGGCCTGGCGTCTCGCCGGCATACCGCTGCCATGCTTCGTCGATCGCGGCACCGCGGTCGTCACCGGAGTGCAGCAGAAAGCGGTGATGCAGCCGGAGTACCTCGCCGGCCGCGAGCGTGGTCGTGCCGTCGGGCAGGGCGGGGTCGTAGCCATGCTGGGCAAAGGGGTTGGCGGCGAACAGTCCGTAGGTGCGAACATGCCACCGCGTCGGATGGCGGTAGCTGGTCGGATGGTTGAGGATGGCGATGCCCAACTGCTCTCCGGCGACAGGGCCGTGGTAGTCACACCACCGCGCGGGCTGGCTCCATGCGGCCGCATCGACCTGACCTTCACTGTTGACGATCCTGCCGCCCTGCTTGGAATCAACCGCCATGCTCGCGGGCACCCGCACCAGGAGACCGGCATCCTTGTGGTCGCCGAAAACCACGGGGGCGGAGCCGGGCTGGAGACTGAACTCCTGGTCGATGTCGATCGACCGGGTCGCCTGTTCCGCGCGGAACGTGAGCCTACGGCGTTCCACAAGGAGCGGCTTGCCTGCCGGGTCGAGATGGTCGCAGATCTCCTCGACGATGGCCTGCGCACCATCGATTGCGAGCAGGGAAAACTCGCGGTGCACGATGCGGCCCAGGCCGGCCAGTCTCTTCCGACGGCGCTCGGCAGCCTCTTCGTCTTTGTCGTTTTTCTCGAAGGTGGCCCGTTCGTGCCAGGTGTTGGCATCTGAAATGCTCTCGTGACCGAAGAGGATGCCGCGGTGATGTGGGTGATCCCGCTGGGCATGGGGCTCTTCCGGCAGGTCTTGCATCGGGTAGGCCCGCGTCATCGCCTTGCCGGTGGGGCCGAAGACGGGCCAGAGATAGGGCTTGTTGGCCTCGTCGATGACGTAGGAAGCGAATGGCCTGCCGGCCACCTCGATGGTGAGGCCGTGCCGGTCTTGCCGCAGTGCGAGCCCATGCGGCTCGGCGGCTCCAGTCGGCTGCTCGCCGGCAACGATCATGCCAGCATCGGTCAGGGTACAGCAGAACAGGACGAGCAGCCCTCGTGCCGCGACGGTGAGACGCGATGCCCGCGGATTGAACGCCATCATGGGGGAGTCTCCGGTACAAGCAGGTCAGTCGGCCGTTCGCCCGAAGGCTCTATCATGACCGGAAAAATCCGGCTGACATAGCCCCGGCCGGGAGGCGGGCGTCGTGGACGGACTCGGCGGATCGCCGCCGTGTGACGCGGATGGGTATGCTGTCGCCTCCGTGGCCTGATGCGTGCCGTGGCATCTCTGTGCTGGGCGAAACGAGAACGAAGGGAAGATCATGAAAACCATGCGGGCGGCCATCATCGGCATCGGGGCGATTGCGCGGATGCACGCGAGGGCCCTGCGCGATATTCCCGGCGTTGAACTGGTGGCGGCGACCTGCCGCACCGAGGAGAAGGGGAGAGCGTTCGCCCAGGAATTCGTATGCCATTGGTATGCCGATGCCGACACGCTGCTCGAGCGGGAACAGCCCGATTTCGTCACCGTGGCCACGCCATCAGGCGCGCATCTTGATGCCGTGCTTACCGCCGCCAGGCATGGCGTGCACGTGATCTGCGAGAAGCCGCTTGAGATCTCGCTCGAACGGATCGACCAGATGCTGGTTGCGACGAGCCAGGCCGGCATCACGCTCGGCGCCATCTTTCCGCAGCGATTCAATCCCGTGGTGCAGGCGGTGCAAGCCGCCGCAGCTTCGGGCCGCTTCGGGCCGCTGGCGGTCGCGGCGAGTTACGTGCCCTGGTGGCGGGACGACGCCTACTATGGCCCGGGCCGCTGGCAGGGCACCAAGGCGCTCGATGGCGGCGGTGCGGTCATGAACCAGTCGATCCATGGTGTCGATGCCCTCCAGTGGATCGTCGGAGCCTCGATCCCCGGCCTTCCACCGGCCGAGAATCCGGTCGAGAGTGTCGTGGCGTTCACGGCCGTGCGGTCGCATGACGTCAAGCGGCTGGAGGTGGAGGACACCTGCGTGGCGATCCTGCGATTCAAGGATGGGGCGATCGGCCAGCTACTCGCCGCCACGAGCGTCTATCCCGGCCAGCTACGAAGGTTTCTCTTCGGTGGTCGCGACGGCACCGCAGAGATTCTGGAGGAGCAACTCGCCACATGGCGGTTTCGCGAGGAGTCGGCCGATGATGCTGCCACGCGTGAGCGGTTTGGTGGTATGAGCAGTTCGTCGGGCGGTGCGGCCGATCCGATGGCGATCAATTATTCCTGCCACACCCGCAACTTCGTGGAGTTCATTGAGGCCCTCAGGGCCGGCGTCGCTCCGGCGCTCGACGGCCTCGAGGGCCGCAAGGCCGTGGCGATCGTGGAGGCCTGCTATGAGTCGGCCCGAACCGGGCAGGCTGTCCGAGTGGACGACGTCCGCCGATGACCAGGCCGTTTTCCACGGGGCAGATGCCGCTCGACGACTGCACGCTGCATGGAGCGGATGGAGCAGCCGCATCCGGAGCCCTGCCGGAACTGTTCGTGGTGGAGGGGGAGTCGGCGGCGCTGGCGGTGAAGCGGGTTCGCGATGCCACGACCCAGGCGGTGCTTCCCATGCAGGGGAAACCGCTGAATGCAGCGAAGGCGACGGAAAGAAAACTGGCGGCCCACCCGCTCTTCACGGCCCTCACCGCCAGCCTCGGCACTGGCCGGGGGGCCGCGTACGACGCGGCGAAGCTCCGCTATGCCCGCGTCCTGCTCCTCATGGACCCCGATGCCGACGGCATCCATTGCGGCGTCTTAATGCTGACTTTTTTTCACCGTTGGATGCGGCCACTGCTTGACGCCGGCCGAGTCGAGATCGTGCGGCCTCCGTGGGGCGAGGTGATTCCGGTCGACGGTGCTCCACGGTATGCCTTTTCTGAGCCGGAGTTTCAGTCGCTCGCGGATGCCGTCCGGTCGCGGGAGCCGGCCGTGGCACGTAGGTATCGCGGCCTCGCTGGCATCGACTCGGCGGTGCTGTTCGCGACCTGTATCGCTCCGGCAACCCGGCGCACCGACCGCATCACTACGGGTGAGGCCGCGGCGATGATCGAGATGTTTGGTTCGCTCGACGTTGATTGAGTGCCAGCAAGCGTCGTCGCCTCCTACGGACTGTTGGTCAATGGCCGGCCCACGAGGCCGGCATCGGTGGCCTGCAGGAGTAGGTAGCTGTTGCGTCCGTCGGCGACGGTGACGGTCTGTGGAACGGGCTGCCCGAGCGGCTGCCCCTGACGGTCGAGGGGGCGGAGCAGGAGCGTGTGTGAACCGACGGGCAGCTCCAGCCGCAGCACCTGGATGCGGTCGGGCAGGAGGCTCCAGCACCGCGTGTCGGCATTTTCCGAGGCCTCCCAGGCGACACCCGCAACGTCGAGTGCCAGCGACGGCAGCCCTTCCCGCATGCCGAGCCCCTGTTTGAATCCATAGATCGTGCCCTTCTTGGCGGTGCGGCGGGCCACCGCCCGTGCCAGGCAATAGGGCCGCATCGCCTCGCACTGCCCCACCGCCATCTGCGAGATGTCGGTGATCGTTTCTGTCTGCCCTGCGGCCCAGTCTCCCACCGCCACCTGCACGGTCCCGGCGGCCCCCGGAGCGGCCACGATCCGCGGCACCTTGATCGGCGCAATCGTGGGGGGCAGCGTCGTCCCCAACTGCGTGCTCACGAGCTGATCGGCAATCAGCAGTGACGTGCTCGACGGCATCTCCTCCGCCTCCGTCTTGAAGGGGCCGTGGCCGACCAACGCGAAGACATGCACCACGCCGTGACCGCGGCGGGAGTGGCTGCCGCCTACCGCCCGCGCGAGATGGCCTCTGCCCGGCCCGAAGTCGGGCTGCCAGTCGACCACCATCTGGAAATTGCGGGCAGCATCGTCGTAGTCGCGGTGCGTTTCCTCGCGGATCACGCCGCGGAGATAGGGGGCAAGGGCGACCTGCTGGTAGGAGGCCTTCGGGTTCGTGCCGTCGGGCTGGGCGGCGGCTGCCACGATGCTTCGCTGCTTATCGGCGATCTGCAGGCTGTAGGCCTCGGCGTCGTCGCCATCCTGAACGAGGTTGGAGATCGCCAGCATCGCCCGCACGAGCACCTTCTCGTAGTCTTCGCCGTGGTAGGCCCTGGCTCCGTCGTCGCTGAGCATGCTCCAGGCATTCTCGGCCGGGCTCTCCTCCTCGAGATGATCGAAGCTGTCGCGAACCCGGCGCAGCATCCGCTCGGCATCGGCCGGTCGGCCATCCGCAAGCGTGACCATCGCCCGATCGAGCAGCAGCAGATCCTCCTCGCTGGCCTGCTGTTCGAGTTCAAGGGCAATGAGTCGGTCTGCCTCGGCGACGTCGCCCCGCTGGAATGCAGCCCGCACAGGCTGCAGGCGGACCATGTGCGTCATGCACCCGGTCGAGGCGACCATGATGAAAAGCACAGGGACGAGCAGGCTCGTTCGCAGCATCACACACCGCCAGCCGAGGATCGTGCCTTCACTTGGGCGTGAGCGGATTTGTGGCTCGCCACCGGCTCAGGCGGCTGTGGTGGTAGCCCTTGCTGAGCTCGGCCGACTGCTTGTCGTAGGTGCCCGTGCCGACCTCGACCAGTTCCAGCGTCAGGAGATAGTCCCGCTGGTAGTCGCGGTTCTCGCGGGTGGTGCCGGAGGAGATCGTGGCGTAGAGCAGGTAGTCAATCGGCTGGCCCTGCTGCTCCATGTGGCCGGCAAACGTCCGCATGTGCTCTGGCACGAGCAACTGGTCGGGTCGCAGGCGGGTGTCGCGGAGCCCGGCGTCGACGAACCGGCGATTCACCGACTGGAAGACCGTCGATTCGAGGATCCGGCTGTCGATCGACTGGTAGATCTGCTCCTTGAAATCTCCGATGTCCTCGGCGCTCTTGTTCTCGACACCCACGAAGCAGATCCGCCTGGTCGGTGACGGCAGCGACTCGGCTCCCTCGGCATACGACACCTGTTGCACCGCCGCATCGACGTGCCGGGCAAGGAGCTTGGCG
The DNA here is from genome assembly GCA_947449135.1 of Planctomycetaceae bacterium. Taxonomy (GTDB): domain Bacteria; phylum Planctomycetota; class Planctomycetia; order Pirellulales; family UBA1268; genus CAMCQY01. The sequence goes on from CANFQO010000041.1 coordinate 20,676, forward strand.
ACCGCATCGTTCACCAGCGGAGTGAACGTCTCCTGCCCCGCCTGATGGCTGCCGATCATGGCGTCCTCGCCCGGCATCATCACACGGGCGAACTGCATGCTGCGGCAGCCGCATGCCGCGAGGAGCGGCAACGCCAGCGGCGCAAAGCCAGAGCGGAGAAAAGCACGGCGGCCCAACTCATGCGGTCGATCTGCAAGGCTCATGCTCCGGCTCCCGGTGACGCGTTGGTCGGTGGGGAGAATACCGGAGGCCGTCGCGGTGGACGAGAGCAATCGGTCCTAGAAAAAAAGGGCTCAAACGCCGTTGCTTGCGTCGGTTATGGCAGCTTGGCGGCGGCGAGTTCGCGGATCCGGACGTTGCGGAAGTGGACCTCGTCGCCGTGGCCGAGGAAGCCAATGCGGCCCTGGGTGCGGGCAAGGCCGGGATGAGGCCTGCCGTCGGGAGTGGCCTTGCCGTCACGATAGGGAGCGATGTCGGCATCGACGATCGTCTTGCCGTTGACCACGACCTTCACCTTCGTGCCCTGGACGGTCACCTCTTCGGTGTTCCATTCACCCGCTGGCTTGAGGCAGTCGCGGGCCGCCGCGACGACGCCGTAAATAGAGCCGTGCGTCTGCCATGGCTGGAGATCGCCATACTTCGGATGGCCGTCGTCGAGGATCTGCAATTCGATCGCTTCGAAGGCCGGATCGCCGGTCGTGGGCGCCCTGATCGCAAGGCCGTTGTTGGCGCCCGGCGTCAGCCGGAATTCAAAGGCCAGCATGCAGTCGGCGAATTCCTTGGTGGTGAGCAGGCCGCCGCCGGCACCCTTCTTGCAACGGAGTTCACCGTCCACCACCTCGTAGCCCGCGAGATCGCCCTGCCAGCCGGAAAGATCCTTGCCATTGAAGAGCGACGTGAAGGCGCCGGCCGGTTCCTCGGCGCGGGTGGCAGCCGGCACGGCCTGCAGCGTGATGACAGCGGCGGCAACAAGGACGACGTGCCACATCGGGCAGCGAGAGAGAACCATGTTCAGTGGACTCCTGTGGTTTCTTCAACAGATGGAAAAGAGGGAGAGTCAGGGTCGGTGCAGCACGAAGCCCTCGATCGCCTCATATTCAGGCAGGCCGAGGCGATCGTAGAGGCGAGCTGTTTCGCGGTTACGATCCTCGGCACGCTGCCAGAACTCGCGCGGATCGCTGGGGCCAGGGAAGAGGGCGCGGTCTTTCTGGCTCTCGTGCTTGAAGATCGCCATCCGCTTGCGTTTCACCTCGTCGGGCGAGAGAGGCACCGCCATGTCGATCTCCTGCGGTTCCCATTCCTGCCAGGCGCCGCGGTAGAGCCACAGTTCGCAGTTCCTGGCCCAGTCGCGATCGGAGAGGCTCTCGAGCGACTTGAAGATGGCGTGCAGGCAGACGCGGTGCGTGCCGTGCGGATCGGAAAGGTCGCCAGCCGCGTAGATCTGGTGCGGCTTCACCTCGTCGAGGAGCTTCGAGGTGATGGCGATGTCCTCCGGGCCGATCGGCTTCTTGCGGACTCGCCCCGTCTCGTAGAAAGGCAGATCGAGGAAGTGGATGTGTTCGGGCTTTACGCCTGAATAGCGGGCCCCGGCGCGGGCTTCCGTCCGGCGGATCAGACCTTTCACAGCCTGAAGTTCTGGCAGATCGACTTCGCCGGCGTGCTTCGTGCGGAGAAAGGTGCGAATCTTCTCGGCGATCTCGCTGGGCTTTGTCCCGACGCCGAAGGCCCGGCAGAACTCCTCCACGAAGTCGACGTGCCTGTCGGCTGATTCGTCCCAGACGGCGATGTTGCCGCTCGTCTGATAGGCCACATGCACCTCGTGCCCCTGCTCGCAGAGCCGGATGAATGTGCCCCCCATGCTGATCACGTCGTCGTCGGGGTGTGGGCTGAAAATCACCACCCGCTTCGGGAACTCTTCCGGCTTGCCGCCGCCGGCCTGCCGCGACCGGCCCGGCTTGCCCCCCGGCCAGCCGGTGATCGTGTCTTGCATCGAGCGGAACACCTCGATGTTGATGTCGTAGGCCCGGCCGCGGTTGCTGACGAGATCCTGCAGGCCGTGCTCGCTGTAGTCTTCGTCCGTGAGCTTGAGGATCGGCTTCTCGAGCTGGAGCGCCAGCCAGATGACCGCCTTCCGCGTGAGGGCAGCGGTCCACTCCAGGCCGAGCGAGTCGAGTGGGCCCACGAGCCAGGGGGCATCAAACCGCGTGAGTCTGGCGGCCGCGGCCCGATCGAGCACGAACCTGGCGTCGGCGTGCTGCTGCAGGGCACTTGCCGAGACATGGCTGCAAGGCGGTTCCTCGACTGCTTTCCTCACGATCGGAGCCTTGTGTTCGCCGAAAGCGAGCAGCACGATCCGGCGGGCATCGAGGATCGAGCCCACGCCCATGGTGATCGCCTGGCGGGGGACGTTCCATTCGCCGAAGAAATCGCTGGCGGCGTCGGACCGTGTCACGCTGTCGAGAGTGATGAGCCGGGTGCGGCTCTCGACCGCGCTGCCCGGCTCATTGAAGCCGACGTGGCCGGTCCGCCCGATGCCAAGGAGCTGCAGATCGATGCCCCCCGCGTCGCGAATCAGCTCTTCGTAGCGGGCGCAGGCTTCGGCCACGTTTTCACGCGGCAAGAGGCCGTCGGGGATGTGGATCGCGCTGGTCGGAATATCGACGTGGTCGAAGAGATGCTCCCGCATGAAGCGGTGGTAGCTCTGAAGCGCGTCGGGCTGCATCGGCCAGTATTCGTCGAGGTTGAAGGTGACGACCGTCTTGAACGACACGCCCTCCTCGCGGTGCAGCCGGATGAGTTCGTCATAGACGGCGACCGGCGTGCTGCCGGTGGCGAGGCCCAGCACCGTCTTCTGCCCGGCCGCTGCGCGGGACTGCACCAGGTCGGCGATTTCGCGGGCCACTGCCCGGCTGGCGTCGCCGGGCTGGTCGTAGACGGTGACGGGAATCCGCTCGACCGTGTGCACATGCGGCAGGGGGCCGCGATAGATCGGCGATGACGGAGTGGCGGTGGGGCTGGCGGTCATGAAAAGCTCCTCGGCTCGACAGAGAAGGCTGGAAGTGATGCGGCGGACAATCGACTGGAATTATTTCGCCGCGACAGGCAGTTCACGGATTCGCAGGTGCCGAAACTCTACCGGTGCCCCTTCCGATTCGAGGCAGAGAAAGCCCGTGGCCGGTTGGCAGTTCGTCCCACCAGAGACCTCATGGCCGTTCACCCAGAGGCGGACCTCCCCGTCGATCGCCCGCACGTAGTAGCGATTCCATTCGGGGGTGCCGCGTGAGTGCCGCGCCGTCGGAAAGCTGCGTTGGCTGTTCGGGGCTACGGGTGGAAACGGTTTCATCGTGGAGCTGCCCACGGGAAACACGTCGCCGTCGGTCGTGAACCAGTCGGCCTTCTGGCCGGAGGACTTCTCGTACTGTTCGGTGTAGCCGTGATCGAGCACCTGCACCTCGATGCCGCCCGGGGGCAGGCTGCCGCTGGGGAGATTTTCCAAGGCCGCCGCCGGCGCCCACAGGAACACGCCAGAATTACCACCAGCGGAGAGGTGCCGCCACTCCAGCGAGAGTTCGAGATTCGTCAGCGTCTGTTTGGTGCGGATCACGCCGACCGGCTTGCCCGTGCAGTGCAGGCCGCCATTTTCCCAGGTCCAGGTGCCCGGCGCATCGGGAGTTGCAGGAGCGCAGTTGACCGGTTCGAAGTCTTCCGCACCGAGATCCCGCCAGCCGGGGCCGGAGCCGTCCAGCGTTCCCAGCTCACGAATGAAGAGCTTACGCACGTGCATCGGGGCGCCGTGCGTCTGGATCTGAATCGGTCCGCGGGCCGGAAGCGGCTGGCCGTTCTGAAAGAAGTTGGCCAGCGGCTGGTTGTCGACGACGAGCTGGTCATTGAGGACCACCGTGACGCGGTCTCCCTGCATTCGAATCCGGGCAGCGTTCCACTCGCCGGTCGGACGATCAGCCTTCACGAGCGGAAATTTTCCGGGCGAGTCGGCAGGATTGTTCCAGAGGCCGCCGGAGCCCTTCTGATTGCCGTGCTGGTTGTCCCGCGCACAGTCGGGATCCCATATCTGCACCTGCGGATTGCCCCGCAGGTAGATGCCGCTGTCGGCGCAGGCGACGGGGAGCATCCATTCCAGTTCGAGTTCGAAATCGCCGTAGTCCTTGGCCGTCGTGAGGTAGACGCCTTGGCCGTCGTTGACGATCTCGCCATTCTCCACCTTCCAGTGGGAGGCCAGGTCGGCATTCCAGTCGGCCTGCCGCTTGGCCCGCTCTTCTGGAGTTCCCTCACCGTCCTGACGGGGGTCAAGATGCGGCCGGCCTCGCCAGCCGGTGAGGTCTTTCCCATTGAAGAGTGACGTGAAGCCTCCGGCGGCATCGGCGGCGCGGGCCGTGGAGTCGCACGCTGCGGTTGCGAACAGGGGGGCGACCACCAGCACGAGAAGTTTCGCTGCTGGCAGGCGGCTCGAACGATTGACTCGCGTTGTCTGCATTGGGGGCACTGCCTGGGTGAGTGAATGATCTGCCTGAGTGGGAACCGACAGCATCAGGTGAGCTTTGTCTTGCCTGGAACGGCGATCGGGGATGGCGGAGGTGCCGCCGCCAGATCCCAGTCCGCCGGGGCGAGGTTCTCGCTGGAGTCCCAGAGTTGCTGCCAGGTGACCGGCTGGCCGGTGTAGCCGCTCATGCGGGCCATGATCGCCATCGCCGTGCTGTTGGTCATCCGCACGCCGTCGTTGATCGGATTTCCAGAGCGGATGCTGGCAAAGAGTTCGTCATGTTCCTGCTGGTACATGTCGTTCTTCGGAGCCTCGCTCTGCCAGGTGTCGCCGTTCACAACGGTCTGCTGCGTGTTCTGGAAGCCGTTGACCGTGGCGGTGCCGGTCGTGCCGACGATGTAGTCGCTGTTGTCGCTTGCCGCGCCGGGGAAGTGGCGGCACATGTGGAAGCCGCGGCGGCCGTCGGCGTATTCAAAAACAGCCATGAAGTGGTCGAAGATGTTGTTGCCGACTGGGACGTCGGGACGGACCTCGCGTCCTGCGGTGCAGTTCACGCTCACCGGCAGTTCGTCGTTCATCGCCCAGGCGAGCCGGTCGATCGAGTGCACCGCCTGCTCGACGATGTGGTCGCCCGAAAGCCAGGTGTAGTAGGGCCAGTTGCGGAGGCAGTATTCCATGTCGCTCCACTCGGGCTTGCGAGGAGTCTCACCACGGAAGCCTGCCGCGTTGTAGTTTGTGTAGACCGATCGCACCGGGCCGATTGCACCCGCGTGGATCCGCTTGTAGACGTCGCGTTCACGGCTCGCATACCGCCAGCAGAACCCCGACACGAGTGAGAGATGCTTCTCCGTGGCCACCTTCACCGTGTCGCGAAGGCTCCGCAGTCCGGTGGCATCGACGGCCATCGGCTTCTCGCAGAAGATCTGCTTGCCCGCCTCGACAGCAGCCTTGAGATGGAGCGGCCGAAAGGCCGGGGGGGCCGTGAGCAGGACGACATCGCAGGCGTCGACCGCCTGCTTGTAGCTCTCGAGGCCGGCGAACTGCCGCTCGAGGGGGCAGTCAAACCGTGTCTTGAAGGAGGCGTCGTCCTTGGCCTTTTCCTCGACCGTGCGGCCGAGCAGGCTGGCTCCCGCCAGAGCGCGGTCTGCGAAGGCATCGGCCACCGCCCAGAGCACCACGCCCGGATCAGCGGAGATCGCCTGCGACGCGGCGCCGGTGCCGCGGCCACCGCAGCCGACGAGACCGACTTTCAGCCGGTCGCTGCCGGCGGCATGGGCTGTGCGGGCAACCGGGTCGGCCAGCACACTCGCTGCGGCTCCCGCTGCTCCAGCAGCCGCCACGAAGCCTCGCCTGGAAAGCTGCCCTGCCGGCAGGGGGAGGATGTCGTTCGCCGCCATTGAGTGATCACAAGACATGGTCATCGTCTCCTAGAAGGTAGGACAAGTCTGCGTCGGACTGGAGCCAGAAACAACAGCACCGATGAGACCCGCGATTTGCTACGGTCTGGCCGCACGCTTCTGCGCGAAAAGCCAGTCGTAGAGTTCCGGGTTGGCGTAGGTCTCCGTCCAGGAATCGTGCCCGACTTCGGGGTAGATGGTGAATTTTACATCCGAGCCGACTGCCTTGAGAGCATCGACCATCTTCGTAGAGTTTTCTAGTTTGACGGTCTTGTCCTCGGCTCCATGAAAGACCCAGATTGGGATCCCCTTCAGCTTGTCGGCATCGGCAGGATTTCCGCCGCCGCAGATCGGCACGATCGCCGCGAAGCGATCGGGCTGCGCGGCCGCCAGCATCCAGGTGCCGTAGCCTCCCATGCTCAGCCCCGTGAGGTAGATCCGCTCGGGATCGACCCGATAGGTGGCGCAGATGTCATCGAGGAGCGCGGCGAGGTAGTCGGGATTCCAGCCGCGGCCCGGGCTCTGTGGCGACACGACG
>CANFQO010000042.1 GCA_947449135.1 Planctomycetaceae bacterium
CTGGAGTCGTGGCTGTTTAGCGATCGCACTCTGCGCCAGGCCCGGAGGGCCGGGTAAGAAAAAGCCGACGGATGTCGGCCAAGAAAAAACGACACGAAGTCGTGTTTTTCGTGAAGCATCTTCGCCGACTGCGGCATGCTCGTCGCCGGCGGATTCTGCTACGGGAGGCTCGTGGACGCTGGTAGATCGCTTGTGAGTCGCAGAATTCACCGGCTCCTGCGCGTGCCTTCGTCCGGCTCCTCAGCATCAGGAGATGCTCCGTTCCCCACTACGCTGCAACAATACAGTTCCAGCGCGCTGCGGACGAAGCCCACGGCGTGGACGCGGACGATCTGCACCCCGGCTGCGGCAAGAGCGCAGGCGCTCCCGGCGGTGCCGCCGTCGCGTTCTTCCAGCGTGGCAGGCCGGCCCAGGGCCTGCTCAAGCGACTTGCCGATGAATCCTTTGCGGGAATGGCCAACGAGGATCGGCACGCCGAGGTCGAGAAACTCAGCCGCACGGGCCATGAGTTCGAGATTGTGGGCATGCGTCTTGCCGAATCCGATCCCAGGATCGAGGCAGATCCTGCCCAGCGGGATTCCCGCGGCGAGGAGCGAGTCGCGACGCCGCTCGAGGTAGGTGTGGATGTCGCGTACGACGTCGTCGTAGCGGGGATCGATCTGCATCGTCTGTGGCGTGCCCTGCATGTGCATGGCACAGATGCCGGCACGCGACTCCACGGCGACGCGGAGCATCTCTGGATCTCCTTCCAGTCCCGTGACGTCGTTGATGATCTCCGCACCGAGATCGATCGCCCGAGCGGCTACCGTCGCCTTCGAGGTGTCGATCGAGACCGGCACACCGGCACGCTCGGCCAACTGCCGCACCACCTCGCCCACGCGGCGGAGCTCCTCATCGGGGGGCACGGGCTCCGAATAAGGTCGTGTGCTCTCGCCGCCGACGTCCAGAATATCGGCGCCCTCGGCGACGAGGGCCAGGCCATGGGCCACGGCCGCCTCGACGCCCGCGTGCCGGCCACCGTCAGAAAAACTGTCGGGCGTGGCGTTGACGATCCCCATCACGAGCGGCCGGCGCACACTAACCCCATCAGGCAACGCCAGCCGGGTCATTCGCAATTGCCAGTGCGTGGGTCGCGGTTGAATCATCGTGCTGCCAATCTACCAGCACATCAACCCATGAAAACACATATGTGGAAGTTGAAACCATGCCCCACGACTCCAGATGCTGAGGAGCCGGTCGGAGGCACGCGCAGAATGGGTCAGGCCCGGAGGGCCGGGTAAGAACCAGCCGACGGACGTCGGCCAAGCGCTGACTCCAGTCGGGCATCCGCCCGACATTGCGACACGATGTCGTGTTTCGCGTGTAAATAGATGCTGAGGAGCCGGTCGGAGGCACGCGCAGAATGGGTCAGGCCCGGAGGGCCGGGTAAGAAACAGCCGACGGAGGACGGCCAAGCGCTGACTCCAGTCGGGCATCCGCACGACATTGCGACACGATGTCGTGTTTCGCGTGTAAATAGATGCTGAGGAGCCGGTCGGAGGCACGCGCAGGAGTTGGTGAACTTTGCGACTCACGAGCGATTTGAATTCGTCCAAGAGCCTCCTGTAGCAAAGTCCGCCAACGACGAGCATGCCGCAGCCGGCGAACCATTGCGGTGTGGCAGCACCTCCCTGGCCCCGCGAGCGGAGCGTGTTCGGGGAGCCCGACCGGCACACACACGTCCCCGGCTCGCGGCGCGCGCCCGTCCGCCGCTACCAGGGCTCTTCCATCAGGCCCACGATCTGCTGGGCCATCTTGGTGATCATTTCCTGCTGGGTGCTGGCGACCGAGCGACCGTATTCAGGCACGAGCATCGACGCCTGGCCAACGTCGACACTGGCCGCGGGGAGCGGCACACCACCCGAGGCGAGCACCGCACCACCCCTGTCGGCCCAGGTCACGAGCACCTGAAAGTTCATTTCCACCATTCGCGACTGGTCGGTAGGACTCTCCACCACCATGCGTTTCGTATCGGCCACGACTCGGGCGGTGAGCACGCTGTCGGCGGCGGGATCGCCGACGACCTTGAACGGGGTGCGTTTCTCGATTTCCTTGCAGACCGCCTCCGTGAGCCGCTCGCCGATGTCGATGCTCGGCGTGGTGCGAAAGCTGTCCGACTGGATCATTGGCACGTAGACCGTCCGTACGTTCGGCGCGTAGAGCGTATTGTTGCCCAGACGGTAGCCGGCGCAGCCAGCGGAGGCGACGACGACGCAGACGAGCGTGACGCAGGCAAGCCGACAGAGATGGACCACGCGGGCGGCCATGAACACTCTTTGTTTCAGCGCAGTTTCTAGCGCAGGGGCGGTGCAATGCCCGAGTTGTCCTCACGGGCAATCATCGTGTCGGCCTCGGCCATCGCGTCGAGTTCGGCTTCCTTGAGCGAATCAGGGTTAAGCATCGCCGTCAGCATCGGAAACGGGTTGTCGGAAACATCCTCCAGCCCGTTGTATTTCTCGAGCCGGTCGCGGGCCTGCTGGGCGAGCATGGTCTTGGGATAGTCGCGGGCAAGAAGGGAGTAATAGATGCGTGCCGATGTATAGTGCTCGCCCTTGGCGTAGAACTCGGCACGGTTCCAGTGCCGAGTCGCCTGTTGCGCCGCGATGGCGGCCCGCGTCGTCTGCACGCGTTCGGCCTCGTCGCCGTTCAACTGGTCGGGGAACTGCACAATGGTCTGGTCGGCAAGCATTTCCGCCTCGTCGAGGATCCCTCCCTCGTAGCCTGGCCCCTGATAGGCCCGCAATTTCGCCTGCAGGCCGAGCAGGTGCGCCTGCAGTAGAAAATCGCTGTCGGGATACTCCGTGCGGAGCAAGCTGTAGAAATAATCGGCGTCGAGCCACTGCCGATCGACGAAGTGGGCGTTGGCCTGAGCCATGATGCTGTCGTCAGCCAGTGAACCGCGGGGATCATTGATCCGGACGTGGTCGTATGCCTTGATCGCCCGACCGCGTGTGTCGAACAACGGCCGACTGCGATCGGCGAGATTCGGCACGATTGTCATGTAATTGTGCTTCTCGTCGAGCGCGATCCAGTATTGGGCGATCACGAACTGCCGCTGCGCGACCCGGTCGAGGTACCGCGAGTTGGCGTATTTTTTGACCAACTCGTCATAACAATCCTCTGCCTTCGGGTAGTGGTCCATGAAGAACCAGCATTCGGCGAGTTGCCAGAGCGCGTCCTCCTCGATCACCGAATCGGGCCACCGGTCGATCGCCACCTTGTATTTCTTGGCCGCCTCCGCGTATTTGCGGTCGCGGAACAGTCCGTCGGCCTCGGCCAATGCCTTACGGGCGACTGGCTCGTTCGGGCCGCGGCCGAGCACCTTCTTCCACCGCTTCTTGATGTTCTCCCCCTTGAAATAGTCCCAGCCGAAATCCTGCTCGACGGGATTGAACTCGGAGGAAATCACCGACGAGTCACCATCTTCGCCCAATTCACCTGCAACCGTCTTGTCGGTCGCAGGATTCTTCGACCATGGCCAGGTCGGTGCCTTGATCGTGGCGCATCCTCCCTGCAGGAACAGACCGGCGATGACTGCCGTGCAGACACTGCGGCTGATCGACGGGCGGCGAATCGGGATGCGGGCTGATGGCATGGCGATGCAACGACTGTGGAAGGAACGGACCGGACAGCACATCAGGCAGGGCGGGACGAGGTAGGGCGAGATCGTGGCTGGAGCAGCGGAGCAACCCGCGGCCGTCTGCCGAGGAGATGGGAAAGCATTGTGTTCATGACGGCACGCACCTCGCCGTCGACCGCCGGCGGCAGGCCCAGCGATTTCCACGCATCAGAGGTTGCTGCCAGGAGCCGGAGTGCCGCCATGCAATCAGCGGAAACAGCGACGACGGAATGCTTGCCTCGGCGACACCCCTCGCAGAGGACGCCACCGTCGAGCATGCCAAACGCAACTCGGCCACTCGCGGCAACTGGTCCGCGGCATTCGGCGCACCGCACGAGCGACTGCGCGTGGCCGACGAGCCTGAGCAACGACAATTCGGTGTGTGTAAGGAGTGCCCGCACGACGCCGTCGGAGAGTTCGTTCGCGGAGTGGGCTGGATCATGGGCAACACGTGAGGCTGACAGGATTCGCAGGGTGGAACAGGCAACATCGAACAATTCCGGCTGCGGATCGCCATCCGCAGTGAGCGTGTCGAGGAGTTCAGCCACATGCATGCCGCCGAGAAATGCCGCCTGGCTCCTGCCAACCCGAAAGCGATGCTCGAGGCAGGCTTCCGTCACCAGGTCCAGCGCACCGGAGGATTTGCGGAGGACGAGTACCTGACAGATCGAAAGCAGGTCAAGGGCGGCATCAAATCCACTCTTGGGCCGCCACGCCCCCTTTGCCAGAGCCCGCAGCTTGCCGAATTCCCTGGTAAACAGGGTGACCACGGCACTCGTGTCGCCGAACGGGAAGGTTCGGATGACGATCGCCCGTGCCTTCTCAGCCGCCATTGTGTCCGGTGCTCCCGGGTCGCTCAGCAGAAGACCGGTCGTTCGAGACCCGCTCGATGCGGATCAGGTCAATCCGCCGGCGGGTGGCGGCCAGCACCTCAATCACGGCCCCGTGCGATCTGATCTTTTCACCCACCTCAGGAATGCGGCCACATTGGTGGAAGACGAAGCCGCCGATCGTCTCGTACCCGGCCTCTTCTGGCAGCGACAGCCCCATCCTCTCGTTGAGCCGCGCGATGGGAACATGCGCCAGCACCTCGCAGACGTCCGACGTCACCGACCGGATGCCGTCCGAGAAGGCCTCATCGTGCTCGTCGGCAATCTCGCCGACAATCTCCTCCAGGGCATCCTCGATCGTCACCACTCCGGCCACGCCCCCAAATTCATCGGTCACGACGGCCATGTGCGTCTTGCCGCGTTGGAACTCCAGAAGCAGCGTCTGCACGCTCATCGATTCCGGCACAAACCACGGGGGACGCAGCAGCGGACGGATGCCGCGAGGTTCGGCAGTCGTGGCGTCTGACCGCGGCGCAAGGCCGTCAGCCAGCCTGTTGAGCATGTCCCGTGTGTGCAGAATGCCGATGACGTCGTCCGAGGAGCGATCCCACACGGGCAGACGAGTGTGGCCGCTCTCCGCAGCCATGCGGACGGCCTCGTCCCAATCGGTTGCCAGCGGGATGGCGATCATCTGCGTGCGCGGTGTCATGATCTGCGCCACTCGGACCTCGTCTAGCCCAATGATGCCCCTGATCATGTCGCGGGCCGTTCCCTCGATGTGGCCTTCACGGTGCGCTTCTTCAACCACCAGCCGTAGTTCGTCCTGCGGCCGTTCCTGAGTTGCGACATTGCTGCCCTGTCCGACGGCTGAGCGGCCGAGCGTCGAGGCCAGACCACCGAGCGCACGAACGACCGGCGCCAACGCACCGACGACGGGTCGCCACAGTCGCCAGGTCGTCACCACGATCCAAGGCCCCGCGAACTTGGTCAGCAGCATCGGCACCACGACCAACACGAGCCACACGATCGCGATCCAACCAGCGACGGCAGACACCTCGAGCGCCAGGACACCTCCCGAGACGGCGAACAGACCTCGGGCCGCCAACAGGGTGGCGACAACCGCCGCGATCACGACCACCGATGCCGCGATGAAGGCGATCGTCTCACTGCCCGCCACGATCTCGTCGTAATGGGCCGGCACTCCGGCCCGCCGGCAGAGGTCCTGGATGCGATGCCGCTCGGCACCACGAACGCTGCGAGCCTGCACCGCGGCCAGGCTGGCCAGGAGCAGGAGCAGCAAAGCCGATTCGATTCCAAGGGATTCGGCAGCATTCATGGGGTGGTGCCTACGGCCCTCGGTCGCGGCGGTGCCGGCAGTCCGCAGGCCTTCATGACAGCCCGCTCACGGGCTCGCATCGAGCGACGGCCCGCAGCCGTGTGGTCGTCATAGCCGGTGAGATGCAGGATTCCGTGGACAATGTAGTAGGCCAATTCCTGCCGCGGTGTCCAGCCGACGACGCAGGCCATGCGGCGGGCTGTTTCGGTGCTTACCACGATGTCGCCGGTCAATACGGCCGCCTGCGGTGGGCCGGCGGCACCGGCGGAAAGATCGAACGTGATCACATCGGTCGGGCCAGGGACCCCCAGCCAACGGCGATGGACTGCCGCGATCCGGCGGTCATCGACGAGCACGATGCCGATCTCGGCCTGTTCGACACCCTCGGCGGCGAGCGCCTTGCGGACCAATCGCTCCAGCCCCGGACCCGAAACACGAAGCAGTTTCTGCCGGTCGCTCACGTCGACGACCATGGTCGATCGGGGCGGCTTGGGGGAGGGGCGGCCGCGAAGTCGGGACACTAGGCCGTCCTCTGATCGGGATATTTGACACGGCCGTGGTAGACAGCCGTCAGGCTCTTGACCAGGCTGCTCTCGATGAGTTCGAGCTCCTCGAGCGTCAAGCCGCATTCGTCGAACTGGCCGTCGAGCAGTCGCTTCATGGCCAGATCGTGGACAAGGCTGGCGATCCGGGCCGGCGTCGGCTCGGTGAGGGCACGGCTGGCACTCTCGACGGCATCGGAGAGCATCAACACGGCCGACTCCCGCGAACTCGGCTTGGGCCCCGGATAGCGGAAGTTCTGCTCATCGATCTCGGTGCCGTTGGGGTCGGTCTGCGAAAGCTCCGTCGCCCGTCGGTAGAAATACTCGACGAGCGTCGTGCCATGATGCTCGGCGATGATGTCGATGATCGGCTGAGGCAGGTTGTACTGCCGTGCGAGCTCCACTCCCTCCTTGACATGGGCGATGATGATCAGCGTGCTCATCGCCGGCACAAGCGACTCATGCCGATTTTCCTGCCCCTGGTTTTCGATGAAGTAGGCAGGCTTGAGCATCTTGCCAGAGTCATGGAAATAGGCCCCCACTCGCACGAGCAGGCCACGCGCACCGATCGCCTCGGCCGCGGCCTCTCCGATGCTCGCCACGTTGATGGAGTGGTTGTAGGTGCCCGGGGCACGACGGACGAGTTCCTGCAGCAGCGGATGGGCCACGTCGCCAACTTCGAGCAGGCTCAGGTCCGTGAGCACACCGAAGGAGCGTTCGATGAAGGGCAGCAGTCCCGTCATCAGGAACCCCGCCAGCAGCGTCCAGACGCCGGTCCGTCCGGCCTCGTAGAGCAACTGCATGTCAAAGGGCCGCTCCTCCAGGAGATTCGCCCCGATCTGCGTGGCGATCGCCACGGCGCCGGCCCAGAGGCCAACGTAGATCAGCTTGCTGCGACTGCGGATCCGTCCCATCCAGAAAACCATTGAGGCAGCGGCAGCAGCGAGAGTCACGTAATCGGCCAGGCCGCGACCGAGGCCGATCACCACGACGAGGGCCACCTCAGCCGCCAGCAGGAGCGCCAGATCCTCGTCAAACGCGATGGCCACGGTCATGGCGAAAACGAGCAGCGGCAGGATCTCAGCTCGCCACGCCTCTCCCGCCGACACCAAGCAGAGCACAACGGTCACCGCGGAGAGCCCAACCAGCGTGGCCACATGGCCGAGATCGTCGAGCACCTCACGGTGGTGCAAGTGGATGTAGAACCCGGACAGGGCAAACATCGCCGCGAACAAACCGAACAGCGACAACGCCCGGCCAATCCGCTGCCGGGCATCCTGCTGACGGACGTATTCCTCGTGCTCCCGATCGAGGAGTTGGACATTATCGGCATTCATCGGCACGCCAGCATCCGCCAGCAGGTCGCCGGCCGCATAACGGACGAACTGTTGGGGAGTCTTTTCAACCGCCTCCTTCTTGGCGTTGACCGTCGCGTCGCGGTCGATCTCGAGCGTGCCCTGCAGTCGCTGCTCGATCCACGCGAAGACACGGCTGGCCAGCGGTCCCTCGCCGAGTTCCTCGTCGAGCCGCGTCCGCAGACGGACCTTCGCCTCGCCCAGAAGCACGTCGGCAACCTGCGCCCGCGAGATCTCGCTTGAATTGCCGAGGGGATGGACGTCGATCTCCGTCTGGCTGCCCTCGTCGATGCCGTGCTGGATCTTCTCAAGCACACCGGTGCTCTCAAGGTCGGCAAAACTCCGATCGATCGCCTTTTCGCATTCGAGGAGCCGTTCCTTCGTGTCGATTCGGGCCCGAAATCTCTGGAAGGCCTGGCCGGCCTCGACGACCCGCTTGTCGGGCTGCTCGGCCAGTTTGCGGACGGCGTCGCCGGACGGCGCCGCGGATGTGTCGTCGGTGGTGATCGGCGTGTCGTCGGCGGCCGGCTCGTCCCCGGCAGCCTCATCTCGCTGGACCGCAGCATCCGGCGGCTCCGGTGCCAGCGGCGGTTCTCGCACCGCTTTCTTTTCGGCGGTGGCCACGAGAGCGTCAATGACCGGCTCAGCCTCGGGGGCGAACTCCAGCCAGGCGGCCCGTGATGACGCTGTGACTGAGTCGGCGGCTGCGATCTCGGCAATGCGGTTCTTGAGGCCGTCGCGAAGCCGGTCGATCGGCGCCTTATCCTGCGAGTAGACCACCCTCACCTGCGCGGCGGCCCGTTCCTGTGCCGTCCTGGTGCGCTCCGCGTCGGGTTTCTCGAAGGGCACGCGGGCCACGATTCCGCGGGGCGGCACCGTCCCCGCGCGAAATGGAAACGGCTCCGTCCAGCCGTGCATTAACATGAGCAATACCAGCCCAGCCCCAAAGCAGATCGCAAGTCGAAGCAACACATCCGACCGCGAAACATTCTCGAGCAGTGCGCCCCAGAAACCATGGGGCAGTTCGAAGGACGACCCCCGTTTGATGCGGCGACGGTAGGAGGATGGAGGAATGGCCATGGTGGATTCAGTCGCCGTAAGCCTCCACGATCCGCTGAACGAGCGGGTGGCGAACGATATCGATTCCACCAAGCTGCACACGACCGCAGCCCCGCACTCGCTCCAGCCGCTCCATCGCATCAACCAGACCGCTACGACGGTTCGACGGCAGATCGATCTGTGTGGTGTCGCCAGAGATGACCATTTTGGAGCCGACCCCCAGCCGCGTGAGAAACATTTTCATCTGGGCAACGGTGGTGTTTTGCGCCTCGTCGAGAATGATGAACGCATTGTTGAGCGTGCGGCCCCGCATGTAGGCCAGCGGAACCATCTCGATGATGTCCTGCTCCTGAAGCCGTTTGAGCAGTTCGTAATCCATCATGTCCCGAAGGGCATCGAGTAGCGGCCGCAGATAGGGATTGATCTTGGCCTGAAGATCACCGGGCAGGTAGCCAAGGTTTTCCCCTGCCTCCACGGCCGGCCGCACGAGCACGATTTTGCGTACCTGCTCCGTGCGAAGGGCCGATACCGCCATCGCGACAGCGAGGAAGGTCTTGCCACTTCCGGCCGGGCCGCTGCAGACGACGACATCGTGTTCGCGAATCGCCTTCACGTAGGCGGCCTGACCTACCGACCGGGGCTGCACCTGTTTGTCTGGGCGGTGCACGTCGATCGGATCGCGAGGAACCGCCTGCGACGCGCCCGTGGCAGCGGAGAGGAGTTCGGTGACGTCGGCGATCTCGACGGCCCCATGCTCCCGGGCAATGCGATCGAGTTGCTCGAAGATTTCGGCAGCTCTGAGGACTGCCGCTTCTTCGCCCTCGATCTGAATCGAGTCGTCACGGGCCGACACGCCGACCCCGAGGGCCGAGCGGATCCTGCGGAGGTGCTGGTCTCTCGGCCCAAAGACGGCAACAAGCCGCTTCGAATCGACAACCGCGATGGACGTGCGGGACATCGAAGCCCGTGGCGTATGACACGCCAACGGTCTTAGGGGGAGCGGGACAATGCCCAGAGTATACCTGCGCGGACGCAGACCAGCCCAAACCTGATTGTTTCCCGCGAAATAACCGGCGTTCAACGACCGCCGAGCACCCACAACAGCCAGGCCACGGGGGCGGCAAAGAGAAGCGAATCGATGAGGTCGAGGACCCCTCCCATACCGCCCAGCGACCGGCCGGAGTCCTTCACGCCGCACTCCCGCTTCAGCAGCGACTCAGCCAGATCGCCCACGATGGCGGCGATCCCCACACAGATCCCGAAGACGAGCCACCCGCCCCAAGGCCCGTTCGCCGATGACGTGCCAGCCAACAACTCCAGCACAATCCATGCCGCAGCAGACGCCCCCGCCAGCGACGCGACCGCCCCCTCCCAGGTTTTGCCAGGGCTGAGCGTGGGGGCCATCCGGCGTCTGCCCACGAGCGAGCCGCCGAGGTAGGCGGCGATGTCGCCAGCCTTCGCCACCGCCACAAGGCTCACGAGCGGCAGCATGCCCAGATGCCCGGGGCCCGTCTGCTCTGGTCCAAGGTTGTCCCGGCAAAGCAGCCGCAGGCTCACGATGCAGGCCATCGGCAGCCCGATGAACACCAGAGTGAAGATCCCGGCGGCGAGCCGCTCGATCGCTCCTCCATGGGTTCTATAGGTGGCGATCTCCGCGATGAATAGCAGCATCACCGCGAAGGTGACAGTCACCGCCGGCCAGCCCATCGCGGCCGTAGGCGAGGCGGTGGACGAAGCCGCCGCAAAGGCTTCTGCTCCCGCCGCAGCCGACAGTACCACCGCCACCACGGCCGGCCGCAGAAGCCACGACGGCAACGCGATGTCCCGCGCCGCGAAGAGCCGCACTAATTCGTCGACACCGCCGACAGCCAGCACGATCGCCACCGGCAGGAGCCACCAGGCCGGCAGCGCCCCGCCGAGGCCGATCCAGTCGGCCCAGGCAAGTGCCGTGAAGACGGCCGTGATGAGGCCCGCAAACAGCATACGGGACCCAAATGTCCCAGCCACCAGCCGACGAGATTCGGCGGGCAGGCGCAACGATGATGGCCCGGTGTTCACGATCGGCTCAGGCCTCCGAAGCGGCGATCGCGGCCGGCAAACGCCGCGATCGCCGCGTCGAGATGCGGCTCGGCGAAGTCGGGCCAGCATACGTCGGTGACCCAGAGTTCCGCGTAGCTGATCTGCCAGAGTAGGAAGTTGCTGATCCGCATCTCGCCCGCCGTACGGATGAGGAGGTCGGGGTCGGGCATGCCTGCGGTGTCGAGCCGCGCCGCGACCGCCTGCTCGTCGATCTGCGCAGGATCGAGCAGTCCGTCGCGGGCCTCGGCCGCCAGCGTCCTCGCGGCAGCGACGATCTCAGCCCGCGAACCGTAGTTGATCGCCAGGCAGAGCCGGAGGCCGTCGTTGCCCGCGCAGAGCTCGACCGTGCGATCGAGTTCGCGAAGCGTCGAGGAGGGCAGCCCCTCACGACGACCGATCACCGACAGGCGGATGCGTTCACGCATCAGGAGCGAACGCTCCTCGATCATGTATTGCTCGAGCAAATGCATCAGAAAGTCGAGCTCGTGCGCCGGCCGCCGCCAGTTCTCGCTGGAGAGGCAGTAGAGCGTGAGTTGCTCCACGCCCAGCCGCGCGCTGTGCTCGGTGATCCGCCGCACGCTGGTCACGCCACGGCGATGCCCCTCGATCCGGGGCAGCCCCTGCTGCACGGCCCAGCGACCGTTGCCGTCCATAATGATGGCGATGTGCCGAGGCAACGGGGCCGTCTGACCGGCACATGCCGAAGCCCCAGTCGGAGCCTCAGCCGGAGGCTTGTCTGATGCATCGGCCGCAGTGCCAGTCTGACCGGGCATCAGTCGTTCGCCGGCGTGCGGTGCTGGGGACGAGGCCATGGTTTCTGCTCGTGAGCGGTGCGGTCGCAGAAGATCGTCTGCTCGCGGTCGGGACCTACCGACACGGTCAAGACCGGGCGTCCGAGCAGTTCTCCGATCCTGGCAAGATACGCCTTTGCAGCAACAGGCAGAGCATCGTAACTGCGGACGGTCGTGAGATCCTCACGCCAGCCGGGCAGCGTCTCATACACCGGCTTGGCCTTTTTCAGGTCGTCGACGTGGCTGGGGAAGTGGCTCGTCTGCTTGCCATCCACATCATACGCCGTGCAGATCTTGAGCTCGTCGAGCCCAGCAGGCACGTCGAGCAGCATCACAGCCAGTTCATCCACGCCCGACAGCCGGGCTGTATAGCGGGCGGCGACAGCGTCGAACCAGCCGCAGCGACGTGGCCGCATGGTCACCGTGCCATATTCACGACCACGCTCACGGAGATGCTCGCTGATCTGGTTGTTCTGCTCGGTTGGCATCGGTCCACCGCCGACCCGCGTCGAATACGCCTTGACGACGCCGATCACTCGTTCGATCCACCGGCCCGGCACGCCAGAACCGCTGGCCACGCCGACACCGGAAGAATTACTGCTGGTGACGAAGGGGAACGTGCCATGGTCGATGTCGAGCAGCGCGCCCTGGGCTCCCTCGAAGAGCATGCGGCTGCCCCCTTCGATTGCGTCGAGCAGGTAGGCCGTCGTGTCGGCGACGTAGGGCCTC
Source organism: Planctomycetaceae bacterium (assembly GCA_947449135.1). GTDB lineage: Bacteria > Planctomycetota > Planctomycetia > Pirellulales > UBA1268 > CAMCQY01. The sequence continues at coordinate 12,380 of CANFQO010000042.1, forward strand.
AGCCGCTCCGCATACTGCATGTATTGTGCGTGGATCGCTGCGGCGTCCAGGAGTTCGGGCTTGCTGGCAGCGCTCGACTGCCATCCGGAAAGAAGCTGGTTCTTGATGCCAACGATGTGCTCGAGACGGCTGCGAAACTCCTTGCGGTAGAGGTCGCCGAGGCGGATCGCCAACGACCGTCCGACCTTGTCGCGGTAGCAGGGGCCGATGCCGCGGCCGGTCGTGCCGATGGCCTCCCCCCCCGACAGACTGCCGTCGAGCAACTTGTCTTCGGCGACGTGCCACGGGAATACCAGATGCGCCCGGTCGCTGATCCGCAGTTTGCCCTCGACGCGGACACCGCGTCCTTCGAGCATGTCGATTTCCTTGATCACGCTGGCGGGGTCGAGGGCCACGCCGCCGGTGATCACACAGACGACGTTATCCCGAAGGATGCCGCTGGGAATGAGGGAGAGCTTCCATGTCTGGCCGTTGGAAACGACGGTGTGGCCGGCGTTGGCGCCGCCCTGGTAGCGGACGACGATCTCGTGGTCTTCCGTCAGGATGTCGACGAGCTTGCCTTTGGCTTCATCGCCCCACTGCAGACCGATAACGCATGTGCCGGGCACGGAAGGAGGTCCTCACTAAGAGAAGGAGAAAACGGCTGGCCTGGGGGAGGCTGCCGAACTGAGGCCTCCCCACAGAGTCTAAAACCGCGTAAACCCCGGTCAAGCCAGTGTTCTGCGGCCCGCCTCTGCCGCTCGCAGGCGACGGTTCGGGGCTGCCCATGCCCCGTCGCCGGACGTTCGCTTCGGGCATCCTGCCCTTCGCTCACTCGATGCTGACTTCGCTTCGGCATCCAGCCTGCGCTGGTCAGCAACGCCGGCTCATGGGACGTGGGCAGCCCCTCACGGATACGGCGTACCGAACAACGCCAGGCCCGGAGGGCCGGGTTGTCACCAGCCGACGGACGGCGGCCAAGCGAAAATGGCAGGATGCCATGTTTCGCGTTTACACAGCACGTGGGCAGCCCCTCACGGATCGATCAGATTCCATAAAAGCCCCCGGCGGGAGCCGGGGGACTCCATGGTAGATTTATTGCATGAAACCCACCGCCGGCGCCGTCCATCATGTCACCGCTGCCGAACGCGGCCAGACCCTCGCAGCCTTTCTCCGCGCGAAGCTGGCTGGCGAGAGCTCCGGCGAGGAGGCGGGGCCGAAGCCCAACGCCACGAGCTGGTCGCAGATTCAGAAGCTCGTGCGGTCGCGGCACGTGATGATCCACGGCAACATCTGCACCGACGTGGCTCGGCGGCTGAAAGAAGGCGAGGTCGTGAAGGTGCTCGCTGCCGCCGCTGCCGCTCCACCGAAGGCCGACGATGTGCGGGTTGTTCATCTCGACGATCAGGTCGTGGTGGTCGACAAGCCGACCGGCATCACCACCACCCGGCACACCGAGGAACTCTCCTGGCCAACGCGACGTCGGCAGGTGCAGCCGACGCTCGACGAACTGGTGCCCGATGCCATCGCCGGCTATCTGCTCGCCCGCCACGGTGCCCGGGGCAAAAAGCACCGTCATGTTCCGCCGGTGCGGGCCGTGCACCGCATCGATCGCGAGACGAGCGGGCTCGTCGTGTTCACCCGCTCGGTGCCGGCCGAGCGGATCCTCGCCGAACAGTTCCGGGCCCACACCACACATCGGCGTTATCTGGCCATCTGTGTGGGCCGGGTCGGAGCAGGCACGATCCAAACGAATCTCGTTCGCGATCGTGGCGACGGCCGCCGCGGCTCGTCCGATACGGAAGAGGGCAAGCGGGCCGTCACGCACGTGCAACCCGTCGAGCATTTCGGCGATGCCTTCACGCTCGTCGAGTGCCGACTCGAAACCGGCCGCACCCACCAGATTCGCATCCATCTTGCCGAAATTGGCCATCCCGTCTGCGGCGAGCGGGTCTACTCGGCCCCGCGGCACTTCAAGGTGGAAGACACATCGCAGGCCCCGCGGGTGATGCTGCACGCCGCGGAGCTAGGCTTCGTGCATCCGGAGTCGGGTGAGGATCTCCGCTTCTCGAGCCCGCTGCCCGCCGACATCACAAAGCTGCTGAACTGGCTTCGGGGTGGGCGCGACGCGCCGCGTCCTGGTGGGTCGCGTTCCCAAACGCGGCGGCGGTGAGCCGGGCGGTTTCGGACCGTTGCGAAGCCGCGCGGCATGCGGGTAGCATCGGACGCATGGAAACCGTCCGCTTTCGGCATGCCCACTTCTCGGCGCGGTTCCCCGTCGACTGCCTCTACGCACCGTCGCATTTCTGGATGCGACCGGCGGATGGAGGGCCGGTCGGCGAGGCGGGAACTCCCGACGCTCTCAACGCCACGCCGCGACTGTGGCACGTGGGCTTCACGAAGTTTGCCACGCGGATGCTCGGCGAACTGGTGGAGATGGTGCTGGATGTGAAGCCGGGAGCGCCGGTTGGAGGTGGCGACCGCCTCGGTACCGTCGAGGGCTTCAAGGCGGTGAGCGATCTCTTTTGCGTGGTCGACGGCACGCTCTCCGCGGCCAATCCCGCCCTCACCGCCGAGGCATGCCTCACGCATTCCGACCCCTACGGCGCCGGTTGGCTCTATGCGGTGCAGGGCACGCCCACGCCGGGCCATCTCGATGTCCATGGCTATGTCGCACTGCTCACCGAGCAGATCGATCGGCTGCAGGCCTCCCGCTATAGTGACGGCGACAGCCGTGCCGCTGCGGCGCACGACCCAGCCGCCGGTCCCGACACCGGAGACGATGCATGACCACCGTAGAAACGCACGACGTCGGGAAATCCCGCTACATCATGGTCGGCGGCTTTCTCGGCGCAGGAAAGACGACGTCAATCCTGCAGTTGGCCGAGTGGCTCACCGCCCGCGGGCTCCGCGTGGGCCTGATCACAAACGATCAGGGTGGGGGGCTTGTCGACACGGCCCTCGCCGCGGCCCACCGCATGCCCGTCGAGGAGATCGTGGGTGGCTGCTTCTGCTGCCGCTTCACATCGCTAGTCGAGGCGGCCGAGTCGCTCGCGCGGGAGACGGCGCCCGACGTGCTGATCGCCGAGCCGGTCGGCAGCTGCACCGATCTGGTGGCGACGGTCAGCCTGCCGTTGGAGCAGATCTACGGCGAACGGTTCGTGGTGGCGCCGATGAGCGTGGTGGTCGATCCGCTGCGGGCCGAACGGGTGCTTGGCCTGGCTGCCGCCCGGCTCTCCGAGCACGTGGCCTACATCTACCGCAAGCAGTTGGAAGAGGCGGAGATCATCGTCATCAACAAATGCGACCTGGTAGACGCGGCGAGGCGAGAGCGATTGACAGCCGCGCTCGCGGCTGTCAATCCAGGAGCGACTATCCTCGAATGCTCCGCCCGCGAGGGCACGGGGCTCGATCCCTGGTTTGCGCACCTACTCGCCGACACCTCGCAGGCGTCGGCCATCAGCGAGATCGATTACGACCGCTATGCCCTCGGCGAATCGCTGCTCGGCTGGCTCAACGCCGAGGTGAAAATCGGCGAGGCCGACGCCGACGGCGATGCCGACTTTGATGGCAACGAGCTGCTGGTGGCGATCCTGTCGCACATCCGCGGCAGCCTCGCGGCGAGCGGCCACGAGATCGCGCATCTCAAGGGGACTCTCTCGATCGAGGGCGATCCCTACGAACTCGCTGCGGCCAACCTCGTCCGCACGGCCGATGCCCCGGTCCTCTCGCACCGGCTGGCAGAGCCGGTCGACATCGGCCGGCTGCTGGTGAACCTGCGGGCCGAGGCCGATCCCGCCGACCTCGAACAGGCCCTGCGGGCGGCGGTATCAGCCTGCGCGGCTGGGCTACCCCACGAGATTCTCCACCTCGAACACTTCCGGCCCGGCCGGCCGGTCCCAACGCACCGCATCCCCTCGCGGCTATAAATGGGGACGGGACTGATTTTCGCGGCGAAAATCAGTCCCGTCCCCACTATCAACATTTCCAGAGAGTCACCAACGATGATCCTGCCCCAGATGGCCGGCCACATGCTGTCTTCCGTGGCACCCAACTGCCTCTGGAAGTTTGGCTGGAATTTTGGCGTGAAGGGCCTGATCGCTGTCGAGAAGTTCAAGGCCCGGCGACGGAAGGGCATCGTCTTCCCGCCGTTCCTGCATCTCTCCGTCATCAACTCCTGCAACCTGAAGTGTCAGGGCTGCTGGGTCGACGTGCAGGCGCCGCGGACGATGGTGCCATTCGAGGAACTCGACGCAATCGTCCGTGATGCGAAGGCCCATGGCAACGTGTTCTTCGGACTCCTCGGGGGCGAGCCGTTCCTCCACCCGCGTCTCCTCGACCTGCTGGCCGCCCACCCCGACTGCTACTTCCAGATCTTCACCAACGGCCAGTTGATCACGCCCGAGATCGCCCGTCGCCTACAGGCGATTGGCAACGCCACGCCACTGATCAGCATCGAGGGGGATGCGGCGACGAGCGACATCCGCCGCGGCAGCCGCCAGGTGCTCGATCGGTCGCTCCGCGGTCTCGAAATCTGTCTTGAGGCGAGGCTGATCACCGGCGTGGCCACGAGCCTCTGCCGCTCCAACATCGACACGCTGCTCACCGAGGAGTGGCTCAGGCGTCTCGTCGACATGGGCGTGCACTATGCGTGGTATCACGGGTATCGCCCGGTCGGGCCGGAGGCATCGCCGGAACTGGCACTCACACCCGACCAACTGGTACGCGTGCGCCGGTTCGTGGTGGAACAGCGGGCCCGGCTACCGATTGCGATCGTCGACGCCTACTACGACGACACGGGGAAGGCGCTCTGTCCGATGGCGATCGGGCTCACGCACCACGTTGGCCCGTCGGGCGGCATCGAACCCTGTCCGATCATCCAGTTGGCGGTGGAGCAGGTTGGCACCGGTTCGTTCTACGAGCAGGTGACACAGTCGGCGTTCTTGAAAGACATGCGCGACGCAGCCGCGGCACACAGCCGAGGCTGCGTGGTGCTCGAAAACCCGCGGCTCATCCTCGAGATCGCCGACCGCCACGGGGCCCACGACACGACCCAGCGGGGCACCGCCCGGCAGGAACTGCTGGCGATGACACCGCGGTCGAGTCAGGATCTTCCCGGCCGCGAGATCCCGGAGCAACATTGGATGTACCGTTTTGCCAAGCACTATTGGTTCAACGATTTCGGCACCTATCCGGCCACGGGAAGCGTCCAGCGATGAGCGAGTCGAATACCCCGAATACAACGCCCACCGCGGTGGCTGCCGACGCCGTCCGCATCCTCTACTGCCGCTGTGCCTACGCACAGGTCGTGCCGCCCGCGGTGAAGGATGCCGTGCTCGCCGGGCTGGCGGACGCAGGCCGCGGCTTCGAGATGGTGCCCGATCTCTGCGAGATGGCCGCCCGCCGCGATCCTCATCTGGCGGAACTCGCCCGCGGCACCGGCCCGTTGCGGATCGCCGCCTGCTGGCCCCGGGCCGTGCAGGGGCTCTTCGTGCTCGCCGATGCGCCGCTGCCGCAGCAGGGCGTGGAGATCCTCAACATGCGCACCGACACCGCCGAGACAGTGCTGGCCGGTATGCTCGCTGCTCCCGAAGGAAGTGCCTCATGATTGCCACCCCGCTCCTGCCGCCCCGGGTGGTCGTCTACGAAGGGGCGGGCGCCACTCCACTGCCGAGCGGCGATCGAGCCGGCATCTTCGCGTCGCTTCTCGACCGCGGGTATGCCGTCACGCGGGCCGGCACGGGCGCGGCCGATCAGTTGGCCGGCGGCGCGATGATCGTGATCGGTTGTTTTCCAGAGGGACCGCCTGCGGTGGCCGATGCGAGCGGACAGTGCGAGGTGGCCGTTCGCGACGTCACGGGCCTGTCGGTCGGGGAGACGATCGCGGTTGTCGAGGAGGCCCGCGGCACGCGGCGGATGAACCGGCCACCAGATGCTGCCGCTGCCGCCAACGGCCCAGTCGCCAACACCGTCGACACCTGGAAGCCCTGGTTTCCGGTGATCGACACGGCGAGGTGCACCAACTGCATGCAGTGCCTGAGCTTCTGCCTGTTCGACGTCTACGGCGTGGCGGGCGATCAGACCCTCCGCGTGGAGAACCCATCGAACTGTAAGGTCAACTGCCCGGCCTGCTCTCGGGTCTGCCCCGAGGTGGCGATCATGTTTCCGAAGTATCACGCAGGCCCGATCGACGGCGGCCCGGTGGCCGATGCCGACGTCCACCGCGAGAAGATGAAGGTCGACATCTCCGCGCTCCTGGGCGGTGACATCTACGCGAAACTGCGGGAGCGGAGCGCCGACGCCAAGTCGCGGTTTTCCAAGGAGCGGAGCGCCGACCAAGCGCTGGCCGAGCGGCGACGGTGCCTCACAAAGCTCGCCGACGCCGCACAGATCCCCCGCGAGGTGCTCGATGCCCTCCCCTCGCCCGAGGAAATTCAGCGGCGGGTTGAGGCGGCGGCAGCCCGAGCCGCGGCCGCAAAAGAGGCGGCTTCAGGTGGGTCGGCCTGACGAAGTCGGCGCAGAACGGCATACTGTGGCTTCCCCAGGAGAGGTGCCCGCGATGTCCACCGTAGACCCAGCCACGATTGCGCTTGCGATCCTGCCGCCGCCGGTGCCGCCGGCGGTGATCCGGTCGCGGCCGCCGCAGGCCGGGATTCCCCCGACCAAGGCCGATCGCGACGCCCTCCGTGACGCCATTCGGCGTGGGATGAGCCAGGACCGGGCCGTGCCGCCGCTGGGCCTGGAGGAACTGCGTCGGCGGGCCTTCGCGGCACTTACCGAGGCGGGCCTTGCGGAGACGTATCTCGATTATGCGGTCGTCACGGTCAACAACGAGTCGTGGCGGGATGCGCTGGCCGCGGTTCCCTTCGAGCGTCGGCTTCTGCTCATGCCCAAGTGCCTGCGGGTGGAGAACCGTTGCCCGGCGCCGTTCGATGAGTTCGGCCTGCTCTGCAAGCAGTGCGGTCTCTGCTCGATCCAGGATTTCCAGGCGGAGGCCGAGCGGCTGGGCTACGCGGTGCTCGTGGCCGAGGGCTCGGCGTTGGTGATGGCGATGGTGCAGACCGGCACGATCGAGGCGATCGTCGGCGTGAGCTGCATGCCGGTGCTCGAAAAGACATTTCCACACGTGCAGGCGGCGGCGATTCCGGCGGTGGCCGTGCCGCTACTCCAGGATGACTGCATCGACACGACCGTCGACGTCGACTGGGTCTGGGACTACATCCACTTGGAGGCAGCCGACCGGTCGCGGCGGCTCGATCTTGGCGGACTGCATGACACGGTGAAGACCTGGTTCGAACAGCCGGCACTCGATCGGCTGATGGGGCCACCAGTGGGCCATGCCGAACAGATCGGCCGGGAGTGGCTGGCCGTGGGCGGCCGCCGCTGGCGCCCCTTCCTCGCCGCGGCCGTGTTCGAGGCGTTGCGTGCCGACGCCGGTGCTGCGACAGAACAGCCGGGCACGAATCCTGACGAAACCGGCATCGAAGTGATCCAGCGGATCGCCGTGGCGGTGGAATGCTTTCACAAGGCTTCGCTTGTCCACGACGACATCGAGGATGGTGATCTCGAACGGTATGGCGAGCCCACGCTCTGCGGGGCGCACGGCGTGCCGATCGCGCTCAATGTGGGCGATCTGTTGATCGGCGAGGGCTATCGATTGCTGGCGGAGTCGGGCCTCGATGCCGATCGCATCCGCGCCGCTGTCCGCGAGGCGGCGGGATCACAGCGTCTGCTCTGCCAGGGTCAGGGCGCCGAACTCGCCTGGAGCCGCAGCCCGTCGCAGTTGGCCAGCCGCCAGGTGCTGGAGATCTTCCGGCTCAAGACATCTCCGGCGTTCGACGTGGCCCTGCAACTGGCGGCGATCGGTGCCGGCCGTGCCGACGAGGTGTCGGATGCCCTGCGGGCCTACAGCGAAGCGGTGGGGATCGCCTACCAGATCAAGGACGACCTCGAGGACATGCTCGACGACGCCGGTCTCGTCAGCAACGTCGAGTCGCGGCCGAGCGTGGTGCTCGCGATCGCGGCGGAACGGGCCCGAGGCGATGACCGCGAGATGCTCACCGCAATCACCTCTGGAAAACCCCATCCGGCGGCCACCCCCGACCGGCTGCGGGAGGCGATCCGCGCGGCCAAGGCCGACGAGCGGGCGGCGCTCCTGCTTGAGAGCTACAAGGAGCAGGCAGTGCGGGCGCTCGAAGGCCTCTCTGATGCCACACTGAAGGGACTGTTGCGGCGGGTGCTGGCAAAGATGTTTAACGAACTGACCTTCGAGGGCTACTGCCGCGAGCAGGAAGCCAAGGTCTCTCGTGAGAACCACGCTGAAACTCAGGCGGCCACCGAGCACACGGCTGCAACGGCATGAGCCAGCGGCTCCAGATGCTGCAGGTGGCCCGCCTCGCCCGGCGGACGCTCGGCGAGGCCGCAGATCTTGTAGTGTCGTTCCTCCAGTCACTCGCGGCGCCGGGCGGCGGCTACTGCAACCGCGGCGGCCGACAGGATCTCTACTACACGTCGTTCGCCCTCGATGCGCTCGTGGCCATCGATGCCCTGCCAACAGGCAACGAACAGGCGGCTTTGACCCGCTGCTATCTTGAGACTTTTGGTGATGGCAGCGAGCTCGATTTCGTCCACCGCTGCTGCCTGGCACGGGCCTGGGCATCGCAACCGGTGGACGCTTTTCCAGCTGACCGCCGCGCGGGCCTGCTGGCTGGCGTGACGCGGCACCGGGCGGCCGATGGCGGCTACAACTCCCGTGCCGGCGCGGCCCGTGGCACCGCCTACGGCTGCTTTTTGGCGATCAACGCCTGCGCAGACCTGAGGCAGCCATTCGCCGACTCTGGCCCCGAGGCCGAGGCCATCGCCGCGTGCGTGCAGTCGCTTCGCGCCGCGGACGGAGGATGGTCGAACGCCGGCGACCAGCCGGAGGGGTCAACGACCGCCACCGCGGCCGCAATCGCCACGCTCCGCAGCCTCGGCCGGCCGTTGCCCCACGGCGCTAGCGAGTGGCTGCTGGCCCGTCGGCATCCTGCTGGCGGCTTCACCGCCGCGCCCGATGCGCCGATTCCGGACCTGCTCTCGACCGCGGTCTCGCTTCATGCACTCGATGCCCTCGATGTGCCGTGGCGCGATCATCGCGAAAGCATGCTCGACTTCATCGACACGCTCTGGACCGCCGAGGGCGCCTTCCACGGTTCGTGGGCCGACGACGAGCCCGACGCGGAATACACGTTCTACGGTCTCGTCGCCCTTGGCCATTGCAGCGTCTGAAAAAATGGGGACGGGACTGATTTTTACGAAACACCCCTGCTGTCGAGGATGCCACTGTTGACTCAGTCTCCTGAAAAATCAGTCCCGTCCCCATTTTCTATCCACGCGGCCCGGCGTGCGGCCGTCGCCGCGTTGCTCGGCAGGAGAAACGCGGCCGGCCACTGGGTGGGGACACTCTCATCAAGCGCGCTCTCCACGGCCACGGCGATCAATGCCCTGCGGCTCGTCGATGCCAACACGCATGCACCGCGGATCGAGGCCGGCGCGGCATGGCTTGCAAAAACCCAACTCGCCGACGGCAGTTGGGGCGACACGGTCGCCAGCCGTGGCAATCTTTCCACGACGCTTCTGTGCTGGGCCATACTCAGCCCGCTGGCCAACGGGCAGGCCGCCGACGCCGACCTGAAGGCCACGGTCGCGCGGGCTGCGGATTGGATCAATGGGAAAGCCGGCAGTCTCGAGCCCGCTGCGATTGCGGCGGCGCTTGCTGCCATCTATGGCCGCGACCGCACGTTCAGCGTGCCGATCCTCACGCATATCGCGCTCTGCGGCCGGTTCGGCGATCCGCGGCAGCCGGAGGCGTGGCGGGTGGTGCCGCAATTGCCGTTCGAACTGGCGGCGCTGCCTCAGGCCGCCTTTCACCTGGTCAACATGCAGGTCGTCAGCTATGCCCTCCCCGCACTCATCGCCATCGGTCAGGTGAGGCATGCGGTTGCGCCGGCGTGGGGGCCACTGTCATGGATACGGATGTTTGCGAAGCAGCCCACGCTCCGCACGCTCGCCGCCATCCAGCCCGAGAACGGCGGCTATCTCGAGGCGACACCGCTCACATCATTCGTGACGATGAGCCTCGCCGGGATGGGTCTCGCCGAGCATGTGGTGGCCCGCCGCGGCGTCGAATTTCTCACGCGGTCGCAGCGGGCGGACGGCTCGTGGCCGATCGACACGAATCTCGCCACCTGGGTGACGACACAGTCGGTGGCGGCGCTTGCTGCCGGCGGCCGGCTCGGAGAGCATCTCGGTCCGAGTGAGCGGGAAGCGATCCGCCAGTGGCTGCTCGGCCAGCAGTGGAATCGCGTGCATCCCTACACTGGTGCCGCAGCCGGCGGCTGGGCGTGGACCGACCTGCCAGGTGGCGTGCCCGATGCCGACGATACGAGCGGCGCCGTGGTGGCCCTCAGGCAACTCGCAGATGCCGACGCCTGCGATCCCGCCGATGACGTGCGGCGGGCCGCGACGGCGGGGCTCGACTGGCTTGCAAACCTCGCCAACCGCGACGGTGGGCTGCCGACGTTCTGCCGAGGCTGGGGACGTCTGCCGTTCGATACGTCCTGCCCCGACATCACCGCCCATGCCCTGCGGGCGGCAGAGTGCTGGTCGCCACCGGCTGCCGCGAGTGCCGGCAAAGAACATGACGGGCATGGCACATGGCAAGGCATGCTCGCTCCGGCGCGACGGTATCTGGCAAACACGCAGGCGGCCGACGGCTCGTGGTGCCCGCTCTGGTTTGGCAATGAACATCATGCGGACCAGGCCAACCCGACGTATGGCACGGCGCGGGTGGTGCTGGCCACGCTTGATCCGCGGGGTACCGAGTGGCTCTTGGCCTCGATGGGAGCCGATGGCGGTGTGGGAGGCGGCCCGGGGCTGAAACCATCGATCGAGGAGACGGCACTCACAGTCGAGGCGCTGGCCCGCGTGGCTGCTGAATCCCGGGATGCCGGGCTTCGTGGCCGGGCAACCGCCGCCGTGGGCTCCGGCGTGGCCTGGCTCTTGGAGCACACGGCTGGGGGCACGCGTTTTCCCGCCGCCCCGATCGGCCTCTACTTTGCGAAGCTCTGGTACGACGAGGAACTCTATCCGCTGGCATTCACAGTCGCGGCACTCGAACGCGCGGCGAAATTGCCCGACTAGGATTCGAACCTAGACAAAGGGAACCAAAATCCCTTGTGCTACCGTTACACCATCGGGCAGTAAAAGTCTTTTTAGCACAACCGTTGGGCCGACTGTAACCCGCCCAGGCGGGAATCTGGGCCAACTGCTCGTGTCTGCCAGACCCGGGTAAAAGGGGCTGAAGGCACGGCCGCCGGGGATTGGGCCGGCGTTGTCGGTTACCCCGGCCAGCATCATGCTGCGAACAGTGCGGATACGATGTCTCCATCAGGTGTGCCCCTGATAGCTGAGCCGAGGCTCGCATGGCTGAGTACCGCTCGCGGCTTGGGGCGGCCCTGCTGCTGCTGATGATGCTGACAGGCGTGCTGATCGCATCGCCGCCCCTCTCTGCCCAGCCACCGACCGACGCGCTCAGCCTCGAGTCCTCTGCACGGCCCGGCCCCGGATCGGTCTTGCCTGACCCGTTGCTCGACTTTCCCGCCCTCGAACGCCGCGGCTTCTCGACGTTCGGCTGGATCGAGGCCGGTCTCGGCGCCAACAACTGGGGCAGCCCGTTCAACGGCCCGGTGGTGCTGGCCGACCGTAGCTGGCAGGGGCAGGTAAACCAGCTCTACTTCGCCACCGAACGCACGACCGAGACCGACGGCGACGGCTGGGACTGGGGCGGGCGTGTCGACCTGTTGATGGGCACCGATTACGTGTTCACCACCGCCCGCGGACTCGACGCCCACCTCTACCCGGAATACGCGATTGAGAACGTGGCCTCGTGGGCCTTTTCCAAGGACTACGGCCTGGCGATGCCGCAGCTCTACGGCGACGTGGCCTACAACGACATCACCATCCGCCTGGGGCACTGCTACTGCATCACGGGCTACGAGACGGTGCCGGCAGTCACCAACTTCTTCTACACGCACGTCTATTCCATGATGTATCAGCCGTTCACACTCACCGGCGCCATCGGCTCGTGGAAGCCCGCCGACACGCTCACCGTCTATGCCGGGATCCACGATGGCTGGAACAACTTCAGCGATCCGATGCCGCTGCAGGGGCCGTGGGCGATCGTCAATCAGTCCTATCCCGGCGCCGCAAGCACGGCGGCCTTCATCGGCGGCGCGGTCTTCAAGAGCGAAGACGGCGAGCAATCCCTGGCCGTGATCGGCACCTCGGGCAACGAACTCTCGCCCCTGGGGAATCTGCCGACAGACGGCTCGCTCGTCGGCAACCGCACGCTCGTCAGCACGGTCTACACCAACACGCTCACCGACCGGCTGACCTACGTCATCCAGGGCGATACCGCCTGGCAGTTCAACTCCGCCCTGCCCGCCGGCAACCTCGGCCAGCAGCCGGGCCTGGCGCAGTGGTATTCGTTCGCCCAATGGGTGTTCTGGAAGTTCAACGACCGCTGGACCGGCGGCGTGCGGCTCGAATACTTCCGCGACAACAACGGCTATCTCTTCTATGTGCCGTTTCGCAACGTGGCGCAGGCAAACAATCCCGGCTACTACGCCAGCGGCTTCGCGGGCAACTTCTGGGATCTGACCTGGGGGCTGAACTACCGGCCCAGTCGGAGATGGGTGCTCCGACCCGAACTGCGATACGACTGGTTCAGCCCGAATACCGACGTCACGGCTCGGCCATACGGCCGCGGACTCGGCCAGGGGATCGGCACCTCCGGCGACCGGCTCGGCCAGTTCTACGCCGGCTGCGACGCGATCTTCCAGTTCTGATTCGCGGCACATCAGCCACCTACCTTCGGCAGCCCATCCCGTGATGCCGACGCTCGATGGGCTGTTAGGCAGTATGAGACATACGCCTAACGGTCTAAGCCGCCGGAAGTTGGCGAAAGCCTCCGACTCGGAGCGAGGATACGCTAACTCGCTTCGGCTTCCACCGACCTCCGGCTCCTCAACTGGCGAGAGCGCACGTCAGTTCGTTGGAGCGGCGGACGTAATACTTTTGCCGCCCCCGAAGCCGGTGCTCAATCAAACTCGCTAAGCCGAAGGCGGCGGTGACTCTGCGGCGACCTTGGCGAGCTTGCTCGTGACTGCGAAGGAGAGCTGCTCCAGTTCGATCGCCAGGTCGACCGCCACGATCTGCACCTGCGGCGGCAGGCTAAGCGTGACCGGGGCGAAGTTCACGATCCCCTCGATCCCGGCGGCCACGAGCCGTTCGGACACGGCCTGAGCATGCTCTGCAGGCACCACGATCAGCCCCAGCCTGATCCCTGAGGACTTCACCACCTCCGGCAGTTGCTCTAGCGGCCTGATGAGGATGCCCTGGATTGTCTGGCCCACCTTCGCGGGGTCAGCATCGAACGCTGCCAGAATTGAAAAATTCTGACGGCCGAAGCCCCGGTAGCCGAGCAGGGCTTGGCCGAGATTGCCCACGCCCACCATCACCA
>CANFQO010000043.1 GCA_947449135.1 Planctomycetaceae bacterium
AAAACGGCCTTGCGACACCCCCCCCTTAGGGCTACAAGGTCGCTCGGGCGGATTACGCAGTCTCTGAAAGGGGTTGGTTACCATGCTTGGAAACCTTCGGGCGGTGCTTGCTTTGCATGAAATCAAAGCGGCGATCGACGAGTTCGAGACCGGCGACGAAAATGCCGTCGATACCTTGTCGCGGATCCTTGAAGCCTGCATGGCGGCAAACGAGCCAAAGCTATCGAATCGGGATGCGGCTTAGTCGCGTAGGGCGTCAGGCCGTGTGCTCGATGGAAAGCGGCAGGCGAACACGGATGCGTGTGCCTTTTCCCTGGCTGACAACATCGAGCGAGCCTCCCAGCAGCCTTGCGCGGGCGTCCATGCCCTTCAGCCCGAATCCCTTGGTGGCGACCTGCGGATAGGCAGCGAGTCCGCATCCGTCATCGTCGATCTCCACGTACAACGAGTCGCCCTGCTTCTGGATGCAGACCGTAGCCTTCGTGCCACCGCTGTGTTTCCAGCTATTCGTCAGGGCTTCCTGGCAGATGCGGAAGATTGCCGTCCGGATTTGGTCCGGCACATCGGGCACATTGCCATCGGGCTGGCAATCAATATCCACATGGAATCCGACTGTCGAGAAATGCTCGACCAATTCATGCAACGGCCCGGAGATTCCCGGTTCATCAAGAACAGAAGGCCTGATTCCGCGGATGACCCGCCGGCCGTCGGCAATGCCTTTGCTCAAGTGTTGGATGATCTCGTGCATCGACTCGTCTTCGGGTGTCCCATGAAGTTGTGCCTCCAGCAGCATCTTGGATCCAACCACATGCTGAATGAGTCCGTCGTGGAAATCGTTGCAGAGGGTCTGTTTCTCTGCTTCCTGTTGGTTAATCAAGCGACGCAGGAATTCCTGCTCCCGGGAGAGTTGGTCCCGCGACTGAATGGCTTCAGAAGCCATGGCGGAAATACGGTTCTTCGAAGCCTGCAATTGGCTGAATAGGTAGGCGATGAGCACGGCATACGCCGAGAAGAACGCCAGCTTCATCGAATCCCACGGGTCGTCGAGACCAAAGAGCTGCCCAGTGGGCTGCATGAAGATCATTCGAATGGCAACGCAACTGAGTGCTGTTGCGAATAAGGCGGGGCCCAGTCCGTGCAGGTAGGCGATGAAAATGACAGCGGGATAGAAGGGAGAGGTCAGGAAAAACTTACTTTCAAAATAATCGTCGAGAAGCAGTCGGACCAAGGCGCAGAGGCCCACGAGCGCCGCTGCCAGCACGTACTGCATGATGTGTGGCCGGGCTTTGGCGAGCCGTGCTGTCAGTCTCATGATGTCGGCTCGCAAGTCGGGCTTACGCTCGCAGGGCGTGTGGGCGAAGCCGCAGCGGATGCGGGGATCAGCTGCGGCCTGGGTGCTTGAACTGTCTGCCGGAGACGCGGCATTTCTCGGAGACATTGTACCGGATCGCTATCGACGGACGGCCTGTCAGAGAAGCATTGGTCGTTTCCGACCGTGAAACGCGTTCAGAGTTGCTTCTGCGCACGGAGCCAGTCTGCCGTTTCCTGAAGCCGCGTGTCGAGCACCGCCCGCGGGGCGAATCCGAGCTGTTCCCGAGCCCTGTCACCCGACGCGGCCCAGCTTGTCGCCGTCGCCTCTCGCAGCTTGTCAGGAGAGACGATGCTGGCTTGTCCGCAGAGGTTCCAGAACTGTTCCACGGCATAGCTCGTCGGTATCGCCAGCGTCAGCGGTAGTGGCAGCACGACCACACTTCGCCCGAGGGTCGCCGCGACTCGCCGTCCCAGGTCGGCGTAGGTGGGGTGTTCGCGGTCATCGCATGCGTTGTAGATCCCGCGTGCCGACAGTGGGTCGTCCGCCGTCATCCGCTCACCGCGGTCCGCCGCCGCCAACGCAAGGTCCACCAGATCGGAGACGTGCAGGAGAGAGAGCTGTGGATTGCGAAACCCCATCAGCAGGTGTAGCCGCATCCAGTGAATCATCTGGTAGATGGGCACCAGGTTTTTGTCATGCTGCCCAAACACGATGCCAGGACGCAAGATCGTGACCGGCAGTCGTCCGGCCCGTCGCACGAGCTCCAGTTCGCCAGCCCGCTTGCTATGACCATACTGTGACACGGGCGCCGGCGGATCGGCTTCCGACCGCAGGCGGCCCGCGTCGAGTGTCGGCCCTGACGCTGCGAGTGACGACAGATGGATAAGCGCCGGCGGCGAAGGCAGGGCGGAACACGCGTCGGCGAGACTGCCGACCGCCGCGCCATTGGTGGCGAACAGTTCCTGCCGGCTGCAGGCGGCGACCAGCCCTCCGATGTGGAAGACGGCGTCGCAGCCCGCGAGGTGTGGTTGCCAGTGGCTCGCATCTTCGAGCACTCCGACAACAATTCGCGCGCCGATCCCTTGCAAATGGCTGGCACGCGCCGGCGAGCGGACGAGGCACCGCACTTCACAGCCGCGATCAAGAAGTGCGCTGACCACGTGCCGGCCGATGAACCCGGTCGCCCCAGTCACGAAAACGGTTTTCATGTGCGACGACGTCAGTCCGCCAGAATCTCGCGCAACGCCGCGGTGATCTCCGGATACTGAAACACGAATCCCGTATCGAGCGCCACTCGCGGGATCACCCGTTGCGATGCGAAGAGCACCTTCGCAAATTCACCAAAGAGCAGCCTGAGGCCGAAGTAGGGTGCTGGCAGGAAGGCCGGACGGTGAAGTTGTCGAGCCAATGCCTTCGTGAACTCGCTGTTGCGGACAGGATGGGGCGCGACGGCGTTCATCGCTCCCCGGATCGACTCCCGCTCTGCGGCATGCACGTAGAGTCTCGCCAGATCGGCCACGTGGATCCACGGCATCCATTGCCGGCCATTGCCGAGCGGGCCACCGCCGCCAAGTTTGAAGGGCGTCAGCATCTTGGCGAGCGCCCCGCCGCCGGCACCGAGCACGATGCCCGTCCTCGCGGTAACGACACGCACGCCGTGCTTCTCGGCCGCCAATGCTTCCCGCTCCCACTCCACGCAGACGTCGGCCAGAAAATCATGAGCCGGGGGGGATGCTTCGGTGAGTTCCTCCTCACCGCGGTCGCCGTAGTAGCCGACCGCTGACGCCGAAACGAACGTCTTCGGCTTGACCGCGGCCTGGGCAATGCCTTGCACGAGGTGCCGCGTGCCAATGACGCGGCTGTCGCGGATCTTCGCTTTTTGCGCCGCAGTCCAGCGTCCCTCGGCCACCGATTCTCCGGCAAGGTGCAGGACGACGTCCACACCCTCGAAGGCCTGCGGCGGAGGCGGCCCCTGCATGGGATCCCACCGGTAGATCGGGCCGGCCAGATTCCCCAGCGATGTCCGGGCGCGGTCGGCGTTCCGCGAGAGGACGACGGGCGCGTTGAGCATCCGCAGCAGCCGAGGACCCACGAAACCTGTTGCGCCCGTCACCAATGCCTTCATGGTTCTGCCCTCGAGAATGCGGATCGGGTGGTGCATGACGCCGGTCATGACCGCAGCGGCGCGAAGCCCTGCCGTGCGCCACACGGGCCCAAACACGTTGCGGCCCGGAGGAAGTATAAACAGGTTGCCTCTTTGAACAGCCTGATGGATTCGCCGGCCGCCGCTTCTCCCGCCTCCTGAGCCACCCGCCTTGCCCGCCTCGCCGCCCCGCCGGTCGTTTTTCGCGTCGTTCCTGCCCCGGGCAGGCCTGCGCCGTGACCTGTGGGTAACGACCGCTGACGCGGGGGCCTTCAGCCTGATGGTCGGCTGCGGCGAGACCTATATCCCGGCCTTTGCGCTGGCGCTTGGGCTCGGCCCCGTGGCTGCAGGCATGACCGCCAGCGTGCCGGTGCTCGCGGGGGCGATCTTCCAGCTGATCACTCCGCTGGCCGTCGCCAGGCTGGGCACGAACCGCGGCTGGTGCATCGCCTGCACCACGGTGCAGGCCCTGAGCTTCATACCGTTTGCGTGGTGGGCGATCCGCGGGCATGCGACGTTGACGGAGTTGCTCGTGGCGGCCGGTGTCTACTGGTCGGCTGGCATGGCCGGCGCTCCGGCCTGGAACACCTGGATGGGCACGCTGATTCCTGAAGGGATGCGGACCACGTACTTCGCCAACCGCAACCGGCTGGGGCAGTTCAGCGTGTTCGTCGGCTTCGTTTTGGGTGGCCTGATCCTGCAGTGGGGCGAGGGCCGGGGAGTGACGCTTCTGGCATTCGCCGGACTCTTTGTCGCCGCCGGGATCTGCCGGCTCGTCTCCACCATGATGCTCGTGAGCTGCCGGGAGTTTGTCCGACCGCGGGAGCCGGATCAGATCGCAGAAACGCAATCGTCCGTCACCGCGTCTTCTGGCTGGCTACCCGACCTCGGCGGCACGCTCCGCCGGATGGCTGCATCCCCGTCGGGACCGCTCGTCACCTATCTCTGCTGCCTCGTCTTCACCGCGCAGTTTTCGGCGCCCTATTTCACGCCCTACATGCTCCGAGAACGAGGCTTTTCCTATCACGGATTCATGCTGGTCGTGGCAACGAGTTTTCTCTCGAAGGCGCTCTTTTTGCCGAGCCTGGGCCGACTGGGATCGCGGATCGGGTCGCTCGGACTGTTGTGGGCGGGCGGGCTGTCAGTCATTCCGCTGTCGCTGCTCTGGCTTCCCTCGGCGAATGTTTCCTATCTCGTCGCCGTTCAGGTGCTCGCCGGAGGCTGCTGGGCCTGCTGGGAATTGGCCGTGGCTTTGCTCTTCTTCGACGCGGTGCCCCACCGCGACCGCACCGGCGTGATCACGATCTACAATCTGGGGCTCGCGATTGCCACGGTCGCGGGCGCTGCCGCCGGTGGTCTGCTGCTGCGAACGCTGGGGGAGGACAGCCAGGCCTACGTTACGGTCTTTGCCGTCTCGAGTCTCTTGCGGCTGGCCACCGTGCCACTGCTGCGCCGCGTCCGCCTGCCGGCGAAACACTCATAACCATCTTCAGCATAAACAGTTCCAGCATCAGCCGGATGGAAATCGTGCCTCGTTGGCGATGCTGTCGAGAAACGTGCGGGCACGGCCGTAGTCGCCCGCGGAGAAGTTGTTGATGTTCTCCTTGAGAGCATCAATGAACTTCGAAACAGCCCCCTGAATCTGCTGATACTGTTCATACTGCATGCTGCCACCAGACGACGCCCTGTCGGCGAAGAACCGGTTGAGTTCATCGCGATACGAGGAAAACTGTGGGGCCGTCAGCGCCATCGGATATTCGATGTGACCGGTGACTGGGTCGAGTTGCGTGGACCCCAGCCGGGGCGGCATGCCCATCTTGGCCATCCGGATCGTCTGTTCATGGGTGACGTGCGGTGCGGCCTCGGCTGCCTGGGCCTCGCGATTCGTTTTTCGCATCTCGAAGTAGGTTTCGGTCCACCGCAAGCGGTTTTGGATCTCCTGGGTCTTGGCCTCCTGCCAGTTCTTCGCGGCTGCGGAGTTATCAAGATTCTGAGCGCCTTGAGCCCGCATTTCTTCTGACAAGCCGTAGGAGGCAGCCTGCCCCGCGGTCGAGGCATAGCCGCCGCGGTTGAAACCGAATCCACCACCGAATCCGCCACCGAACTGGGCGGGGCTTGTCGATGGCCAGGCCAATGCCGCGGTGACAACGGCGATGGCGAGGGCAAGCGAGCGGGAAAAGCGGGTCCTGAAACGGCAAAGTGGGGTCCGCAGCATGGTCTTCCTCGTCGACGGCCTGAGATGAAAAAAACGGATCTAGAACACGCGGATCCGTGAGAAGTGCTGTGTTCGAAAAACCGTCGTCAGTATACTCTCATCGCGGGATGGAAACGACATCGGTTTGTTCGTCTTTCCATGCGAAGCCGGAGTCCTCTTTTTGGGAGCCGTTTGTGATGAGGCACGTGCCGTCGATCCAGTGGTGCGGGGTGTTCTGTGGGATCGCAATAGTTGGCTGTTCGAATGCCACGCCGCCCAAGCCCAAGCCTGAGCCGCCGAAGACGGTGGCCGTCGCCCCGGCGGAGGTCGAAGCCACCGCCAAGCCGGCCGCTCCGGACGTCCAGGAGTCAGCGCAGAAACCGGTTCAAGAGCCGGTTGAGGCCGTTGCGGAAACGCCTGCCGATCCAATTGTGGCTCTCCGAAAGGCACTCGCCGCGGCCCCCGACAAAAATGCTCGCGTCGTAGTGATTGACGACATTGCCGAGTTGGGTCAGCGGTCGAAGGCTGCTCTCGACGATCTCGTCACGTGCACTGCTGACGAAGACCCCCGCACCCGCTGGCATGCGGCGCGGGCTATCGGCCTAATCGGTGAAGACGCCCTGTCGGCCATACCGACGCTTCTCACACTTCTGGGAGACGCCGATCCGATCGTCGCAACGCAGTCTGCCGCTGCCATCGGCCTGATCCGTGCCGACGACGGCCGTGACACCATTCCCGCTGCGGATGCCCAGCTCTATGCCAACGCGGTTGAGTCGCTCTCCAAGACCACCACACATTCCGATCCGCGGGTGCGGCGGGCGGCCATGCGGACGCTTCGCCTCCTGAGCCCTACGCCCGAGCAACTGGCGTCGTTGCTCAGCAGTCAGCTCTCCGACGCTGATCCGTCGGTCGTCATGCCAGCACTCCACACGCTGGCCGACCTCGATGCGGAAGCGGTTCCGTTTCTAATCGAGGCGCTCAAGAGCCCCAAGTCGCGGTACTGGGCCACCCTCGCGCTGACCGAAATCGGCCCCGAGTCAGCACCCGCCGTGGAGTCGCTGTCCCAACTGGCCGCCGAAGGCGAGATCGAGGAACAGATGCAGGCGATGCTGGCGCTGGCCGCGATCGGTGAGAAGGCTGCACCTTCTGCAGCCGTGATGGCGAAGGCGCTCGATTCCGAAGACAAGTCGTTGCGGTTTGCGGCGGCATTCGCGCTTGGCAGTGTGCGTTCGACGGACGCCGATGCGGTGCTCGAAAAAGCCGCCGGCGACAGCGATCCATTTCTCGCGGAGGTCGTCGCTTGGGCCCGGGCCAAAATTCATCCCGAGGACAAATCTCTGGTCGACGAGGCGGTTAAGCGGCTCCGCGAAGGGCTCCACAGCGAGCGGCCCAGTGAGAGGACCGCGGCCGCCTCCGGGCTGTCGGACATGGCCGAGACGCTTGACGAATCGGTCCGCCTTCAACTGGCCAACGAGTTTGCCGACCTGCTGTCCGACCCCGATCCAGCGGTGGGGCTCAGCGGTGGTGCAGCGCTCATCCGGCTTGGTGCAACGTCCTTGGAGCCCCTGCGTGTCAGGCTCTCCGACCCGGTGCTGCGGGGCAGAGTGCTGGAGATTCTCGCAGCATTGGGATCGAAGGCGAAACCGGTCGTCGACGACGTGATCAAGTCGCTCGATGACAGTGATCCGATGATCCGAGGCGAGGCGGCAGTGGCCATCGCGGCGATCGGCCCGGATGCCGCGGCGGCCGTACCCGTGCTCTTGAAAAGCCTCACCGATGCAAATGCCTCGCCCGACATCCGGTATTCCGCGGCCTATGCACTGGGCCGGATCGGTCCGGCGGCGCAGCCGGCTGCCGAACAGATGCGTTCGCTCGTCACGTCGCCGGACGAAGTGCTGGCCACGGTCGCCTCCTGGTCGATGCTGAAAATCACCCCTGACGACAAGTCGCTGCTCGACCAGGCGATCCCGGCCTTGAGAAAGGCTGTTCGTGCCGACCGGGAGATCGTCCGCCTTGAAGCCGCCGTGACCCTGGGCGACATCGGCCCTGCCGCGTCGTCCGCTATTCCGATCCTGGAGCTTGTCTCCGAAGAGGATTCGTCTCGGCAGGTGCGGGACGCCGCCGGGAAAGCCCTCAAAAAGATTCGCGGCAGGTAGGACGGTAGGCCGAGCAGGCCTGTGACGGTGCCCGGGCGTGCCGGCAAGGTGTAAGGGCAACCCCCTGGCCGGCTTCAGCCTCGTGCCCCGCATCGCCGACGTTCTTGTCTGGAGCAAGCCGGTCCAACGGCGGGCTGGTGCGACGGGGCAATGGCGGGGGTGCGCTATGGCGAATCTGGGGTCGAATCTGGGGGCGAATGCGGGGCCGACGTACGGCCTGTTTCGCAGGCTCTGGTTGACACGGTTTTCGCAGCCTGCCCGCGAGCGGCCGCTGTACAGGCATGTTCTCAAGACTCCCCCCACGCGGATGATCGAACTTGGCGTGGGCACGCTGGGCCGGACAGAGCGGCTGCTCAGCCTGCTCCGGTCAGTCAGTCCCGCGGTGGAACGGAGCTACGTGGGGCTCGATCGTTTCGAGGGCCGGTTACCTGTCGATCCGCCCGGTGTGACGCTCAAACAGGCCCACCAACGGCTGCACGGCCTAGCCAAGGTGCAACTCGTGCCAGGCAATATCGACACATCGCTGTCGAAACTCTGCAACCACCTGGGCGCCTTCGACTTGGTGTTGATTGCCGCCGACAATGACCCGCGGTACCTGGAACGCTGCTGGTTTTTCATCCAGCGGATCACTACCCCCCGGACGGCCATCTTTGCCGAGTCGCAGTCGGGCAGTGGCGGCGTGTGGGCCTCGATTCCGAAGGCCCGCGTCGACGAACTGGCTGCCAAGACCGTCCTGAAACGCGCTGCATAGCGGCTGGTGGCGAGGCTGGGGCTGTCGGGCTACATTGGGGCATTCCCAATCACCTCCTTTCAGCCACCATCGCGCTCTCACAATGTCCTCCACGCCCCGCACGCTGCTCGACAAGATCTGGGACGCTCACGTCGTCTGCACCCCGTCCGGCGAACTGCCGATCCTCTATATCGACCGGCACCTCGTGCATGAGGTGACCAGCGCGCAGGCATTCGAGGGGCTGCGGTTGGCAGGCCGCCGCGTTCGGCGGCCTGAAAAGACGTTCGCCACGCCCGACCACAATATCCCCACGACCGATCGCAGGCTCCCGATCGCCGATCCGATCTCGAAGCAGCAGATTGACACCCTCCGCAACAACTGCCGCGAGTTCGGCGTGCGGCTCTTCGACCTCGGCGACGCCGATCAGGGCATCGTGCACGTGATCGGCCCGGAATTGGGCATCACGCAGCCGGGGATGACGATCGTGTGCGGCGACAGCCACACCGCCACGCACGGTGCCATGGGCGCGCTTGCTTTCGGCATCGGCACCAGCGAGGTGGAGCACGTGCTCGCCACACAGACGCTGCGACAGGCCAAACCGAAATCGCTGGAGTTGCGGGTCGAGGGGGAGTTGCATGCCGGAGTGACGGCGAAGGACCTTGTCCTTTATCTGATCGGCAGGCTCTCCACCGAGGGGGGCACTGGCCATGTGATCGAATACACCGGCCCCTGCATCCGCCGTCTCGGCATGGAGGAGCGGATGACCGTCTGCAACATGTCGATCGAGGCTGGCGCGAGGGCAGGCATGATCGCTCCGGATCAGGTCACCTTCGACTACCTGCGGGGCCGCGACTACGCTCCGCGGGATTTCGACCGGGCTGTCGCCGAGTGGGAGCGTTTCCCGGGAGATCCCGGTGCGGTATTCGATCGCGTCGAAATCTTTCAAGGAGGCGACGTCGTGCCTCAGGTCACGTGGGGCACGAATCCGGCCCAGGTTGTGGGCATCGATGCCACCGTTCCCGACCCCACGGCCTTCCGGGACCCCAACGAACGCGACAGTGGCAGCCGTGCTCTCGACTACATGGGCCTCGCGGGAGGAACGAAGATCGTCGACATCCCGCTCGACCGTGTCTTCATCGGATCCTGCACCAACAGCCGGATCGAGGATCTCCGAGCCGCGGCGAACGTCGTCCGTGGCTATCGGGTGGCGCCGACCGTCCACGCCATGGTTGTGCCGGGCAGCGGTCGGGTGAAACGACAGGCGGAGCAGGAAGGGCTCGACCGTGTGTTCCGCGACGCCGGCTTCGAGTGGCGGGAGGCCGGCTGCAGCATGTGCCTGGGCATGAACCCCGACACCCTCGAGCCCGGCCAACGCTGCGCCTCGACGAGCAATCGCAACTTCGAGGGCCGGCAGGGGAAGGGGGGCCGCACGCACCTCGTGTCACCGGCAATGGCTGCCGCGGCTGCCGTCACCGGCCACTTTACCGACATCCGACACTGGCTCTATCGCTGAACCGGCTCTCACTCGCTCGTTCAACGCCACTCAACAAGCACGCAACCCATGCAACCATTCGTCTCCCACACCGGCATCGTGTCCCCGCTTGACCGCGCCAACGTCGACACGGACCAGATCATTCCCAAGCAGTTCCTCAAGCGGATCGAGCGGACCGGCTTCGGTCAGTTTCTCTTCTTCGATTGGCGGTTCCTCGCCGACGGCACGCTCAATCCGGAGTTCGAGCTCAACCGTCCCGTGGTCAACGGTGCGAGCGTGCTTCTGGCGCGGCGCAACTTCGGCTGTGGCTCGAGCCGCGAGCATGCCCCCTGGGCGCTGGCCGATTACGGCTTCAAGGTCGTGATCGCACCGACCTTTGCGGACATTTTTTTCAACAACTGCTTCCAGAACGGCATGCTCCCGATCCGTCTCGCAGAGGAGGATGTCGACGAACTCTTCCGTAGGGCGAGGACGGCTGAGGCTTCTGGCCAGCCCTACCGGCTCCGCGTCGACCTGCCGGCCTGCGTGGTGACTGACGATGCGGGATTTTCCCGTTCGTTCAGCGTCGACCCGTTCCGAAAACGGTGCCTGCTTGAAGGCCTCGACGATATCGGCCTGTCGCTCCAGCATGTCGATAAAATAGCCGCCTGGGAGGCGGACCATGCCGTGCCGGCCGGAGCGTGAGCGCCATGGCCATGTGTTCCAGGGCTCCGATCGCCTGGCTGGCAATGGCCTCCAGTCTCTGGTGTTTGCGGATTGCCACGGCAGCACCCGTAGCCCAGGAACTGCAGCGCACCGACCTCATTCAGGACATGCCTACAGCCGGAGACCTGGCAGCACCGGCCAACGGCCAGACGCTCTACGTCCTCGATGAATCACGCGGCGAAGTCGTGGCCATCGACCCGTTCGAGCCCACGAAGCGATGGATTGCTCTGGCGGCCGGCGATGAAAAGGCCGCAGCGAGCCGCCCTCTGGCGATTGGCTGTATCGATACGAGCATGCTCGCCGTGCTCTCTCGCACGGTTGAAGGGTGGGCCTTGCAGACGCACCGTCTCCAGCCCGACACGGCCGCCGATCCCGCGAAGCCCGCTCAATCCGTGGCAATTGGCAGGTCACTGGCCAGCACGGCGGCATCTGCTCCCGACTCCGCGGTGGGGAGCCCAGCAGGCGATGGTCGGCCATGCCTCGCCGTCAGTCCCTCCCGCGACTGGCTGGGCGTCTGCGGTCTACCGGCGCCGTTCCCCGCGGTGCTGCGGGCCCCAATTGCCGGGGCGAGGATCGGCTCAGTATCGGCCAGAGCCTGTCCCGTCCTGCCCGCGGATGTGCTGCCGTCTGCGGCCACGATCAGCACTGCCGAGGAATTTGTGCTGTTTACGCCCGATCCCGCAGACCGGGCGACCACCGGAATCTTCGTATCGTTTTATCTCCCTCCTGATCCGCGGCGACTGCTGCACCTCGACACGTCGCTGCCCCGGATTCGCGATGCCGCCTTCTGTCGCGCTGACGGCACACTCTGGGTGGTGGGCGGCGGGGCGGCAGCCGCGGGCGGCCGCGGCGATGTCGGCAGCGACGGCTCTGCCGCCGCAACACCCGAGGGGCTTTGGCGGATTGACGCCGTCATGCGGAATGGCCGGCAGTCGGTGGAGGCCGTCTGCATCGCCCGCCTCGATGGAGCCCGTGCCGTGACCTGCCTGTCAGAACGGGCAATCATCGTGACGCACGGCCGCGAGCAACGCATCGTATCCCGGATCGATCCCACCCAGCCTGCGAGCAAGCCATGACAGATCATGCCAGCCCTGCCAATCAGCCCAGCCGTCGCGAGAAGATCGAGGCGCTCCTGCGGGACGAACCCGACGACGTGTTTCTGCGTTACAGCCTGGCGCTGGAGATGGAAGCCGCCGGGGAATGGGAGGCCGGGCTCGAGATTCTCGAAGCATTGGCCCGGGGCGTACCTCCGTATGTGCCCGCATTCCAGATGGCCGCCCAGCACCTCGTGGCCCGCCAGCGGACCGACGAGGCCCGAGCCACGCTCCGCGAGGGAATCGAAGAGGCGCGGCGGCAGGGCAAGGCACACGCAGCCGGCGAAATGTCGGAACTGTTGATGAGCCTGGGCGGTGAGTAGCGTCAGGCCAACGCCGGGACTGGTTCGGCCGACTCGGCACCTCGCGTGATGACGAATCCCATCTCCGCGATCATCTTGTAATCGGCCTCAGGCAGCTGCCCCTTCGTGGTCAGATAGTCACCCACGAACATTGAGTTGGCCGCATAGAGCCCCAACGGCTGGAGGCTCCCCAAATGGATCTCCCGTCCGCCGGCGATGCGGATCTCCGCCGCCGGGTTGAGCATCCGCATCATCGCCAGACCGCGGAGACAGTCACGGGGACTGACCCTGTTCTCGCCCTCCAGAGGTGTGCCGTCGATTGAGTTCAGGAAGTTGAGCGGGATCGACTCCACGCCGAGGCTGCGCAGCTCCAGTCCCATGTCGATCAGGTCATCGTGCGTTTCTCCCATGCCCATGATGCCTCCGCTGCAGAGCTGCAGTCCCGCGGCCCGGCAGGCGGCAAGCGTGGAGATGCGATCGCCATAGGTGTGGGTGGAGCAGATCTCGCCGTAGAACCGTTCGCTCGTGTTGAGGTTGTGGTTCACCTTGTCGACACCGGCCGCCGCCAGCCGTCGGGCCTGCTCCGGCGACAAAAGACCCAGGCAGGCGCAAATGTTGAGGTCGTACTGCTGCTTGATTTCGGGCACGATCTTGCAGACGAAGTCGATTTCCCGCTCCGACGGGCCGCGGGCTGAGATCACAATGCAAAACGTCTTCGACTGTCGCTCAGCGGCGAGCTTGGCGGCCTCCAGCAGCTTGGGCGCGGAGAGGAGGTTGTAGCGGGGGATCTCCGCGTCGGAGACCTTCGACTGCGAGCAGTAGCTGCAGTCCTCCGGGCAGAGGCCGCTCTTGGCGTTCATCAGGAAGAACAGCTGCACCGTGTTGCCAAAGTGACGGTGCCGCACCCGCCAGGTCGCGGCCAGAAGATCGAGCAGCTCGACGTCGGAGGATTCGAGGATCGCGCGGGCCTCGTCACGGTCGATCGTGCCGCCGGAGAGCACGCGGGACGCCATGGTCTGCCAGCGGTTGGTCTGGGCGGGGGTATCTTCTGCAACGGACATGCTGACGGCTCCGCTCTCGAAAGGGGTCGGGCAAACTGGGGAGGCCCGGCGAAACAGGGGGGCGTAGACAAGGAATGTAAGCGATTGGGAGGTTCTTTGCCAAAGCGTGTGTGGCAGCGGACGCCATTCCTGTCTGGAACCGTCACAAGGTTGGAGGGTGGTACGACCGATACCACCCTCTGGACCGGTTTGGTTTCCATTCGCAGATGAGGTCAACAGCATGTTCCGCTCACGCCTGGCAGAAGCCACCCTGATCGGCTGCCTGACCGCTCTGGCCAGCTTTTGTGCGCTCAATGCCCGGGCTGAGGAGACCTACGCGATCGTGGCCCAGTCGAATCGGTCATCTGCAGCCACCGGCTGCCGGCCGCTCTCGGAGCGGATCGCCGCGGCCAATCTGCCGCTCATCACGCAGTCGACGGCCGCGGCCACCGCGGTGCCGCGTCAGACGATGCCTGAGAAGGCGCCCATGCCGATGAAGGTCGCTCCCGAAACGGAAAACATGGCAGTGGCCGCCGTCCGCGTGGATCACGAGACCGATGTGACCGCCGTGCCGCCCCCGCCGCCCGCCCTCTGGCCGTTCGCCTTGAAGTGGCCAACGTTCGCGGCCACGCCCCCCTCCACCTCTGCAAAACAATCGCCGGCAAAGAAGACGGACGCCTCAGGCCGCCATGGCCAGCGTCAGACGACGGCCAGGGCGAGCGGGAAGGGGCCGAGCGATTCGAGCCCCGCATCGGTGACACGGTAGGGTGTCAGTCGAGCTTTGACAGCAGGCTCGAATCGAACGGTGGAAACTGCGGATCGAGTCGCTCGAGCGTCGCCCGCAACAGTCTGGCCACCACGAGGTTGCGATACCACTTCTTGTCAGCCGGCACGATGTGCCAGGGGGCATGCTCGGTGTTGCACTGCGTGAGAGCGTCGTCGTAGGCCTTCTGAAAGTCGTTCCAGAGCCGGCGATCCTCGATGTCGCTCGGCCCCAGTTTCCACTGCTTCTTCGGGTCTCGGAGACGGTCCTCCAACCGCTGCCGCTGCTCTTTGTTGCTGATGTGGAGGAAACACTTCACGACGGTGACATTGCCGTCACGGAGCAGTTTTTCGAAGGCGTTGATCTGGGCGTAGCGTTCCTTCCAGACATCCTTCGGAACGAGTTTTCGCACGCGGACCACCAGCACGTCCTCGTAGTGGGAACGGTTGAAGACACCGATTCGGCCGTGGGCGGGCACGGCCGCGTGCACCCGCCAGAGGAAATCGTGCGAGAGTTCCAGGCTGCTGGGGGCCTTGAAGCTCTTCACATCGAGACACTGGGGACTCACGCCACTGGCGATCATGCGGATCGTGCCGTCTTTGCCGGAGGTGTCGATGCCCTGCAGCACGACGACGACCGCCCGTTTCGCCTCCGCGAACAACCGATAGGCGAGTTCATCGAGTTTGTCGCAGTGCTTCCGCGTCTCGGCCTCGGCCTCGGTGCGGTCGAGCCCCTCGGAGAAGTCGGGGGCGAAGTCCGCCAGCCGGATATCACGTCCGGCTGGCACGGTGAGTGGTTGGTTCATGAACGGCCTCGCAAAGGGAGGCGATCATGCTACCAGACCATGGCCCCTACTGGCCGGTCGTGCCGTAGAACATGGCCCGCGAACTCACCGGCCGCTGTCGGCGACGATGCCACCGGGGCGGGGCGATCAAGCGGGAGTCGAGCAGGTCGGCAATGGTGTGGCTGTCGAGGCTGTTCCCCTCGAGATCCGCCACGTTTCCGTCCATTTCCTGTTCGTAACCCAGCACCTCGGAAATCAGCACGATCGTGCGGACACGGACCTCGCACTGCGAGTCCCCGACATTCACGACATACCTCGTGGCCGCACCCGATGCAGATCCGGCAACCGCGGCGGCAGAGGTCGGGGTGTTGGTGGTGGCGTTCATGGGGTCGGTCTCCTGCGTCGGCAAAAGATGCAAGGGTCTCGGCTCTGAAAACATACACCGCATATGGCGTGCCAATGTCGGAAAGAGAATTCTTCCCCCTCCCAAACCCACTGAGGCCCCCCCTAGTCCTCCTAAAGCCCCTGCGACCGCTCCATTGTGAAGTGGCGTGCTTGAAAATTTTTCAGTGCTGCTGAACGGCTCCATTCCGAGTGTCACCTCGGCGGCTTGAGCCGACACACGGAGCCCGCCCGTGCTCTACTCGCCAGGGCTACGAATCTGGTCGTGGCTCTTGTCGTGGATCATCTGGTCACGGATCGAGGCCGCCAGTTCGTAGTTTTCCGCCCGGATTGCCTCAGCGAGCTGCTCGTCGAGCGTGCGGCCCACCTCGTACCGCTGCCGAACGCTCTCTCGCATTTCGTGCAGCCGTTTCACGAGTTCGTCCTCGTCGTACTGTTCGACGGCGTCATAGCGGGCAAAGAGATCACGAAACTGACCCAGCCCGCGATTGATCTCGCCGATCGCGGCCTCGGGCCCCGCATCCTGAAGTGCCGCCAGCGATGCGGCCTGCACTCGGTGGAAGAGGACGAACGGACGGTACTGTTCGTGTGAGATTGTCCATTCCTCGTCGGGAGAATGTTCTCGCACGAAATCCATGAACGCGAGGCTGTGGTCTGCATCCTTGGCGGCCCGGCTGTATTCTCGCAGCGATAGCCAGCAGAGCCGGCGGTGGTAGTACTGCACGAACTCCCGATCGGCCTCGCCACACTGCTCCTTCGACAGCCGGAACGAACCGCCCTCACGGATCACTTCGCTGACGAGATAGTCGTAGTAGGTTTCGGCGCCGTGCGGCCTCTGACCGTCGGGACGCAGGTCTGTTTCCATCTGCAGCAGTCCCATGTCCACTCGCATCTGGAGCACCTCCCGTCCGTTCCGAGCCTTGAGCAGGCGGGCGTTGACCTCACCAGGCTGGAAATCCCAGTTCTTGAGGAGGGTATCGATGTCGCGGGCCGCTGCCATGGGAGCACTCCTTCCCGATCGTAAAAGGGCGGCGTCATTGCCGCTGCGCTGCGACCGATTATACCAGCGTCCTTCCGGAGCGGTTCGGAGAAGGGAAGTCGGTCTGAAAATCGCAGCCCCGGCAAGGTCGGGTCGAATCGGATCTCCGTCAAGCGGCCCAGGCCTTCAGGGGCGGCAAAGCCTCCAACTCCCCCGGCCGTCAGTCGTCAGCCCGGCCGCGGAGCCGCTTCGTTTCAGACCGGCGACGCTTGGTGTCGAGCCGTTTGGCCTTGGCGGCGCGGGGTGTTTTCGAGCCCCGGCGGGTCTTCGGCACAATCAGGGCCCGTTCCAGGAGGGCCGCCAGTTTTTCCAGACAATCGGCAACGTTCCGCGATTGATCGCGGTGCCGTTGGCTTGAGATCAGTAATGCCCCGTCGCTGGTGAGACGGGCCCGCTCACGCTGGAGCAGCCGCCGCCGCACGTCATCGGGCAGGTGCGGCGAATGGACCGCATCGAACCGGAGCAGTGCCTTGCTGCTGGTGCGGTTGACGTGCTGGCCACCCGGGCCGCTGCTCCTCGCAAACTGCCATTCGAGTGCCCCTGCGGGGATCAGCAGCGAACCGACACGGACTTCCTTTTCCTGGGGCATGGGCTGGCTCGGAAGGAGATGGGTAGAATCGCTGTTGTAACCACTGGATCCCCCGATGCCGAAACGGAAGCCGAAACTCCTGTGCCTTGCCGCTGTGGTGGGCATCACCGTGGTTGCGCGGCCGGTGCCGGCAGCAGAGCCCGCAGCGTCGCCGGAAAATCCCTCGACCGCCGTTGCCGATCTTTGGACGCGACCGGGTGAGGACTGGGGCGAGTTTCTTGGGCCATCGGGCAATGGCCGCAGCAGTCTGACCGGCATGGCCGTTCCGTGGCCTGCCGCCGGCCCGCGTATCGTCTGGCACTGTGAACTCGGGGAGGGCTACTGTGGCCCAGCCGTGGCACAGGGGCGGTGCCTGATCTGTGACCGTGTTGGGCAGGAGATTCGCGTCCGCTGCCTCGCCGCCGAGTCGGGGAAGGAACTCTGGCAGCAGCGGTATCCCACCGACTATGTCGATACGTTCGGCTACGACGGCGGCCCGAGGGCGGCGGCAGTGATTGCCGACGATGCCGTGCTCACGTTCGGCCCCGAGGGCCGGCTCGAATGCCGCGGGCTGGCCGACGGAGTCAGCCGCTGGCAGGCCGACACCTCCGCGGACTACCACGTCGTGCGGAACTTCTTCGGCGTGGGGACCGCGCCGCTGGTGGTCGATGCCGCAGACGGGCAACTCGTCGTCGTGCAGGTCGGTGGCAGCCGGCCGGGTGCCGCGCCCCCATCGCCGGAGCGGCTTGATCTCGTGAAGGGGCTCGACAGTGGTCTGGTCGCTTTCGACCTCGCCACGGGCAGGGAACGATGGCGTGCGAGCGACCAACTGGCCAGCTACAGCACGCCTGTGCGGGCCACGCTCGGTGGTCGTGACAGTCTGCTCGCGTGGATGCGAGACCGGTTCCTCGTGGTCGATCCGGCCACGGGCGGCGTGCGGGCCGACTTTCGCTGGCGGGCCAGCGAACTGTTCAGCGTTGTTGCTGCCAGCCCGGTCGTGGCCGGCAACGAGATCCTGCTCTCCGAGACCTACGGGCCTGGGAGCGTGCTTCTGTCCGTCACTGAGGCGGGCCTGCAGGCGGTCCGCCAAGACCCCGCCGGCAGCCGCCCCACTCGAAGCCTCAAGTCCCACTGGGCCACGCCGGTGCTCTACGACGGGCATCTCTACGGCTCCAGTGGACGCAATTCAGGTGACGCAGTCCTCGTCTGTGCTGATTGGAAGACCGGCGCGATCCGCTGGAGTGCGGCGGGCCTCGGCAGAGCGAGCCTGGTGTCGGCCGATGGCCACCTGATCGTGCTGGGCGAGTTTGGCGATCTCGTGCTCGTGAAAGCCACGCCAGACGAATATGTGGAGGTGTCGCGGACACGGCTGGTCGCGTCTGCGACAGACACGGAGAACACCACGCCTGCGACAGACTTGCAAAACACGAACCGTCGTGATGCGCAGGACAGCAGTTTCGAACTGCTCGTGGCTCCCTGCTGGGCAACGCCGGTGATCGCTCACGGCTATCTCTACGTGCGGGGGCAAGGGCGGCTCGTCTGCCTCGACTTGCTGCCGCACGCGCAGTGATCACAAACGCTGATCACTGTTCAGTCATTGGCGCAACGGTGGCCTGCAAAGTTGTCAAGACTGAAAACGCACCGCGCGCCAGCACTGGTCTGGCAACGTGACACAGCAACTTCCTGCGGCCGGAAAGAGCGGCTCTGATCTTCTCTGGACAGTCTGCGCATGACCGCTTCATACTTTCGCCCCTTACGTCTGGGCGGACGGTGTGCAGGAGAAAATGCAAGCATGTTCCATGTGGCCATCAGTCAGTTGACGACGTCGCGATCCGAACTCCCCGAGGAGATTGCCAGTCTTACAGGGCACGGCTTCGATTGTCTGTCACTGTGGCGTGCCAAGTTGTCGGACATCGGGCACGCTGCCGCCGCCTCAATGTTGAC
Organism: Planctomycetaceae bacterium; assembly: GCA_947449135.1. Taxonomy (GTDB): domain Bacteria; phylum Planctomycetota; class Planctomycetia; order Pirellulales; family UBA1268; genus CAMCQY01. Next base: position 18,669 of record CANFQO010000043.1, read on the forward strand.
CGAAGCCGGCATCCGGGTGTCGAGCCTCCAGTGGGCGGGCGGGTTCACTGGCGGCGATGGCCGCACGTTTTCGGAGAGCATCGGGGACGCCGCCGAAGCGATTGACGCTGCTGCCGCGGTGGGGGCACCCGTCCTGGTGATCCATAGCGGCTGTCGCGGCGGACACACCCGGGCACATGCCCGCCGCCTGCTCATTCAGGCCTTGGAAACGCTGGCCCCGCTGGCGGGCCGTGCGGGTGTGGCGTTGGCAGTCAAGCCGGTTCATGCGGCGGCTGCTCCGGGCTGCAGCTTTCTGACGCGGGCGATCGATGCCCTCGATCTCATTGACGATCTGGCCGATCCGGCCGTCCGGATGGCGGTCGATCTCTGGCAGTTTGGCGACGACCCGGAACTGCCGCGGCTGCTGCCGCGGCTCGCAGCTGCTACGGCCGTCGTCCAGGTGGCCGACCGGATCGGCCTGCCGACCCACGAACTGGAACGTCTTCCCGCTGGCCACGGCACGCTCCCCTTGGAATCGCTGGTGCTGGCTCTCATCGATCATGGGTACGGTGGAACCTTCGAGTTCGATCCTGTTGGCGACACCGTGGCAGCGCTCGGCTACGACCGGGTGCTCACAGAGACCCGCCGCGTCGCCGACGCGTGGGCCACAGCCGCGGAGGAGCGGCTGTTGTGGAGCCGTGCTGCGGCTGCCGTGTGGCAGACTGCAGGGCACCGGTTGGCCGCAGCGACGGCCGCGGGTAACGGGCTCGACGAGCGGCCCTGGTCGATCGTCGGGAGCGGCGGTCAGTTGCGCTCGGCGGGGTCCCGCAGGTCCCAGGCCTCGCACCAGATCGTTTCCCGCGGCTGAAGCTGGAAGTCGCGGCGGAGTTTCTGGTCGAAATCGTCCATGTGAGCGGCGCCGTAGAAGATCCCGATTTTCCGGCGTCCCTTGGCGATCTGCTCCGTCAGTACCTCGAGCGCGGCCGCATTGCGATCGGTGATCAGCGACGACCCCTCCTCGCCGCCGAACGCCGCCGTCAGCACCTCCATGTCGGTGAACTGCTCTGCCATCAGACGCCGCAGCAGGAGTTCACGGTTGTTGCCGAACAGAATGCCAAAGATGTCGCTGAAGCCCACGTCAGCCGCCGGCTGTTTGCCGGCTCGTTCGGCGCGGGCCACGCTCTCCCGCATCACCCTGGAAAACATCGACCACCACGATTCGCCACGCTTGGCCATCGCGGCATCGAATTCCTTGGGCGACAGGTCGGCGTGCACGAAGTTCTTCGCCGTGTAGTCGATCTGGTCGAGCTGGAATTCGAGCCCGAGCATCTTCGTAAGACCCTGTTGGGCGTTGCCGATGGCCCCCGAGGGCTTTCGGCCCGGCTTGGGCACGCGGGCATTGTCTGGAGCCACCAGTTCGTAGAGCAGGGCGTCGTAATCCGCGAAGAGCCGGTTGAGCGTGTCGTAATACTGCCGGCTGCCCAGATGCACGGCGCCAATGAGGTCGACTTCGAGCGGCTCGGCTCGGCCTGCGGCAGCGGCAGCCGCCGGGGTTTCCACATAGGTCGCGATCGCTGTTTCAAGAGCGATCGGCTTACGGGCAGGGTCGCGGGTGATGCGGAGAAATCCCTCGTGCTCTGGGCGTGGCTGGGGCTGTCGTGGCTGGGCTTGGCGAGGCTTTTGCTCCGCCGGGGCATCGCCCCGGCCTGATCTCGGCTCAATGGCCGTCGCCGGATGCGACCAGGCAAGCCAGGCAAGCAGGAAAGCCGCCGCAAGCACGCAGACCTGCCAATTCGTAGAGCCGGAGAGAAATCGCCTGAACAAACGCGGCATCGCTTCTTCTCCATTCCGCTGAAAAACAGCACGAAGGGGCGTCATCGGAGTCCCTGCAACATACCCGAGTCTGCCCTGTCTGCCACTCTTTTCAGTTCAGCGACGGAAATCCCGCTCATTCGGCAGAGTCTGCCAAGTTTCGTCAACTCGGTCGACCGGCACGACCGATATCGAAGGAGCAATCCGCATCGGCGGAAAACAGGCTCCTGCTCCCCAGGACACACAAGCGATGGTCACGAACGAGCGGTTCAAGCGTCTGGCGGCCCTGATCCTCGTAGTTGCACACGGCATCGTGGCGGGCATGCCCGTCGATGCCGGTGACTGGATGCCGATGCTGCCCAGCCAAGACTTCTATGACTTCCAGCTGTTCGCGCCGCCGGACCTGCAGGAGTATGAGATCTACCCCGAGCCGAGCGAGGGGATCTTCTTCAACTACGACAGGCTCTACTGGGGCATCACGCCGCCCCGCGTGGCCGGTGTGGCACAGACGCAAGCGGGCAACTATCTGATACCGTCAAGCCCGATCTCGCCATATACGGTGGCTAAGCTCAATAACGACAACATCCTCGCGTCGGGCACCTCGGGAGGCGGGAGCCTCATCGGCGGCCTCTATACGTTTGGCTCCGATCCGCTGCAGCTCGACCTCAACACCAGCTGGATGCGGACGAGGATGGCCTGGGGCAATCGTTACGAGGGCGGCTGGATCTACGACAACAATGGCGTCAACATCAGCTACTTCAGCATCGGCCAGTCGCAGAGCTTCCAGACCAACAGCGAGTTTGCCGCCTCCTCGCCCACGCAAACCTTCACGCAGACGCAGACGTCTGGAGGCGCTTCCGGCGGCGGCGGTGGTGTGGGCAATATCAATCAGGCCCTCGTGACCACGACGATCACATCGTCGAGTCCGCCCCCGGATCACCTGATTTCGCAAAAGCTCACGCAAAGCAACAGCACCGAGATTCAGAGTGCCGGCGTGGCGGCGATCATCCGTCGCGAACTCGGCAAACGGGGCAGCGGTTCAACGGTCCGGTTTGGGATGGGGCCGCGGTTCCTGCAGTTCGCGGAGCGGTACAAGCTCGGCTACGAGAGCAATCAATACGCTTTCAACCTCGGTGGCGGTGGCGGTGGCGGTGGTGGCACGACGACGGGTGGCACGACGACGGGCGGCACGACGGGCGGCACGACCGGCGGCACGACCGGCGGCACGACGACCGGCGGCACGACCAGTGGCAGTCTGGCCTCGACCACCAGCACGATCGGTGGCGGTAACGTCGGTCAGAGCTTTGGATCGGGTGCCGCGGGCAACGTCCTGGGGCTCACCGGCATCGATACCCTGACCGGCATCGGTGCTGGCACCGCCATGCAGACGGCCTCGTGGGAGACCTACACCAGCAACAATATGGTCGGTCCGGAGTTCTCGCTGCTCTTCGAATCGCAGCAGGGCCGCTGGCTGTTCTCGAGCGAACTTAAGTTCACGGCCGGACTCAACTGGCAGAACAACCTCTACCGCGGTGCCAATTTTCCGAACACGCTCGGGGCCGACTACCTGCGGGCAACATTCAGCCCGTCGACGACCTACACCGCTGGTGCGGGTGGGGCGCTTGTCGGTCCGCAGACGATCAACGCTCCGCCGCTCTTTCTGCAGATCTACGGGGTGGGGCAGAACAACGCGACGAATGCTGCAGAGCACCGCTTCGTCTTCTCACCGATCGGTGAATGGCGGTTCGGATCGCAGTTCCGCGTTAGCGAAGCGATACGCCTGCACGCCGGCTACACCGGCATGTGGATGGCCGGAATCGCGAGGGCGTCGACGAACACGGGCTACAAGACCGTCACCGATAAGCCAACGCAGTATGCGGAGGTGAAAGACCCGACCCAGCCGGCCAGCGCGACAAACCCCTGGGTGGTGAAGACGACCGGCGTGCCGGGCAATCTCCCCAATCCGCAGTACAACCGCATCGCCCCGGTGCAGGGTGGCACGGAATACGTGCTGACCAACGGCGTCGACTTTGGCATCGAGGTCCGGTACTAGGTTCACGCCGGGTTCGGCCATCCTGGCCGCCCCGCGTCGCCTCCCCTCGGAGTAAAAGCCCGGAGCGGAAGCGATGGGACACCGAGTGTGAGCTCCGTCGCGGCACCAACTTGGGAAACGTTCCCGCGGACGGAATCCCAATCGAAATGGCAGCCGGGTGCCAGTTTTTACCCGGAGTCCCCCGGCTTCCGCTGGGGGCTTTTATTCAAACGGTGGGCCGCGATCACTGGTTCCATCACCTGAAAATGGAAGCCCGGAGCGGAAGCGATGGGACTGGGCTCACGCCCGGCTAGCGACCTGCCGTCATGGGAAGCAAAGGCCCTGCCTCAAGCCACCGAGACCGGCACCGACCGCTGCGACATGCTGCGGGAATACGCCGGGTCGATCCTGGCGAGTTCCTCCTGCAGGGCCGCGATCGTTCGCCGGATCTGATCAGGCGTGTGGCTCGACGTGATGAAGAACCGCAGTCTGGCCGCCCTTTCCTCGACCGCCGGATAGAGGATTGGCTGCACGCTGATCCCTCTGGCGAAGAGTGCCCGGGAGAGTCGCAGGCTGTTCATGGAGTTGCCGAGGATGATCGGTACGATGGCGGAGCCGCCAGATGGCCCCGTGTCGAGCCCCGCCTCCTTGGCCAGTTGCAGAAACAACCGGGCGTTCGCGTGGAGCTTGGCCACCCGCTCCGGCTGCCGCTGCAGAAGCCGCAGGGCCCCGAGCGACGCCCCGGCCGCGGCCGGGGGCAGGCCGACCGAATAGACAAAGCCCGGCACCGTGTACTTCAGCCAACGGACCAGCGTCTTCGATCCGGCGATGTAGCCGCCGCAACTCCCCAGTGCCTTGGAGAGCGTACCCATCCAGAGGTCGACGTCGGCAGGGTCCACACCAAAGTGCTCGCCGATGCCGCGGCCGCGCGGCCCCATGACACCGATCGAATGGGCTTCGTCCACCATCAGCAGGGCCCGGTGCCGTTTGGCCAGGGCGATGAACTTGGGCAGTTCGGAGAAATCCCCGTCCATGCTGTAGATGCCCTCGATCACGATCAGCACCCGGCGGTATTGGCCGCGCATCTGGGCCAGCAGTTTCTCCGCTGCTTCGAAATCGTTGTGAGGGAAGGGCCGCCGCCGCGCTCCGGAGAGGACGGCTCCCTGGAGGAGACTGTTGTGGGCCAGGCTGTCGTGCAGCACGAGGTCGCCCGGTCCGACCACGTGGCCGATCACCGTCTCGTTCGTGGCGTGCCCGCCAACGAACGTCACCGCATCCTCGGTGCCGACGAACCGGGCGATTTCACGTTCCAGTTCCTGATGGATCGTCTTCTCGCCGGAGACGAGCCGACTGGCCGACACGCTCGTGCCGAAGCGATCGATCGCCGCCTTGGCCGCCGCTGCCACCTCCGGCTCACCCGACATGCCGAGGTAGTTGTAGGTTGCCCAACTGATCATCTCCCGGCCACCGATCACGGTGCGGTCGTTGGTGAGCCCCTCATGCACGCTGAAGTAGGGATTCTCGAGCCCGAGCTCGCGGACCATCGCGAAGTTCTGCTCCAGAGCACGGACCTCAGGAAACTGCGCGATGTCGTAGGCGTCGACGGGAATCTCGGCCGCGACTGGTGTCGGAGTTGCTGCGGCCTGGGCCTGCAGCTGATCCTTGATGTGGTCCTTGATCGGCATGTGATCGAGGATCGCTTCGGTCACCTCGCGGCAGGTCTCAATCAGTGGGAGCACCTGCTCCGGAAAGCGGGCGCCGAAGGCTTCCTCGAGGCTTGCCACGATCTCCATCCGCTCGAGCGAATCCAGACCGAGTTCGACGATGTTCGTGTCGAGCGTGAGATGGCCGGCCCGCTCCTTCGCGATCCGCCGGACATGCTCAAAAACGGCTTCCACGATCTCCGGAGGCAGTTCGCGGTCTTCTCGCTGAGATCGCGAGGCCTCGCCCACGGGCCGCTGGCGGGCCAGCCGCGGCTGCTCCGAACCGGTCGCGGGTGCCGCTGCTGGCTGCAGCCAGCCGATGTGCTGCTCCACCACATCCAGGGTGCCGTCGAGAAACTGCCGCTTGCAGGCATGCCGCTGGATCTTGCCGCTCGATGTTTTCGGCACGCTGTTGGGCCGCACGAGCACCAGTGCCTCGACGGCGAGTTCGTGCTCCGTCGCCAGCCGCTTGCGGATTGCCTCGAAGGCTGCCGCGAACTCCGCCGGATCCCGCCTGCCACGTTCGACCTCTGCGACCACGACCACGCGTTCGCGGCCGTCCACGTCGACGGCGAAGGCGGCGATGGATCCGGCCCGCACCAGCGGGCTCGCCTCCTCGACAGCGTGCTCGATGTCCTGCGGATAATGGTTGCGGCCCCGGATGATGATCAGATCCTTGAGCCGTCCAGCCACGAACAGTTCGCCGTTGTCGAAGAAGCCAAGGTCGCCGGTGCGGAGATAGGGGCCGGGGTTGGGCCGCCAGGTCGCGACCGCCTTTCCCGACGGAGGCTGGTTGGGCTGGGCAAGCATCGCCCCGAATGTTTCCGCAGAGGCATCGGCACGGTTCCAGTACCCCTGAGCCACGCTTGGGCCGCTGACCCAGATCTCACCGACCCGGCCGGGAGGCAGGGCCTCGCAGGACTGCGGATCGACGATCAGCACGTCCTGACCGTCGAGTTCACGGCCGCTTCCCACCAGCCGGCGGACGGCCGGTGCATTGGCAGGCCGCACCACGGCGGCACCGGTCTCGATCGACGAAGCATCGAACGAACGAACCACCGGGGGTTCGAACTTCATGCCGCCGGTCACCATCAGCGTGCTCTCGGCGAGCCCGTAGCAGGGAAAGAACGCCTCGCGGCGGAAGCCGCATGGAGCAAAGGCCTCGCAGAACGCGTCGATGGTCTCGGCGCGGACCGGTTCGGCGCCGTTGAAGGCGAGCGTCCAACTGGAGAGGTCGAGCCCCCGACGCTGCTCCGGCGTGATCTTGCGCACGCAAAGTTCATAGGCGAAGTTGGGACCACCACTGATCGTGGCGCGGTATTTGGAAATCGCCTGCAGCCAGCGCAGTGGCTTTTGCAGGAAGGCCACCGGCGACATCAGCACGTTGAAGCGAGCGCCATAGAGCGGCACCAGGATCCCGCCGATGAGCCCCATGTCGTGGAAGCTCGGCAGCCAAAACACGCCCGTCTGCGAGCGGGTGATCTCAAAGGCCTGCATGATCCGCAGGGAATTGTGCAGCAGGTTGGTGTGTGACAGCATCACCCCCTTGGGCGTGCCGGTCGAACCGCTGGTGT
>CANFQO010000044.1 GCA_947449135.1 Planctomycetaceae bacterium
CCGGCAGTGCCCACGCCGTAGGCGCTGCCCAGGATGATCCCGCCATCGTTGATCGTCGTACCACCGGTGTAGCTGTTGGCTCCTGCGAGCGTAAGCGTGCCGGCACCGAGCTTCTTGACCACGCCCGTGCCGCTGATGATGCCCGAATAGGTCGAGCCGTTTGAGCGGTTGAAGATGAGCGTGCCGTTATCGGCAAGCGTGGAAACGCCAAGCCCGCCCGTCGAGCCGCCGGTGCCGATCTGGAGGGTGCCGCCGGCATTGAGATTGATCGTGCCGGAGGTGCCCTTGTTGAGCCAGCCACCGACCGACACGAGGCCGCCGGTCATCGTAAGCGTGCCCATGCCACTTGAGCCGACGTAGAGAGAGTCGCTGTTGGTCCAGGTGCCACTCGTTACCGTGACGGTGCCGACGCTCCCAGCCAGGTTGCCGATGTAACCGTAGGTGTTGGTGACGCTGCCGCCACTCACATTGAGCGTGCCGCTGCCGTTATTGCCGACGAAGAGGGAGCCGCTGTTGGACCAGTTGCCGCTCGAAACAGTGACGGTGCCCACGCTCGTGTCGTCATCGCCGATGACGCCGTTCGAATTCGTGACGACACCACCGTTCACGGTGAGCGAACCGGAACCGCCGGAGCCGATGGTGAGGACGTTGCGATTGGCCCAGGTACCGCTCGATACGGTGACGGTGCCGACGCCGTCGTTGTAGCCGAGAAAGCCCGACGAGTTGGTGACAAGGCCGCCGTTCACGGTGAGCGAACCGCTGCCACCGACGCCGACGATGAGGGAGTTGCTGTTGGCCCAGGTGCCGCCCGAGACCGTGGCAGCCCCTATCGCGCTGCCGTTGTAGCCGAGAATGCCGTTCGAACTGATGACACTGCCGCCGTTGACGTTGAGCCTGCCGGTGCCGGTCGAGCCGACACGGAGATCGCCCGTGCCGGTGGCGAGGATCGCAAGCGTTCCGGCATTAACGTTGGTTGTCATATCGAGGACAACCGTATTGGCGGCCGCAGACGTGCCCGTGAGTGTCAGCCCGCCACCCCCGGAAAGCGTGAAGCCGCTGGGGCCGGTCACCAACGAGCCGATCGTGGCCGTGACGCCCGTGCCGAGAAAGATCGTTGGCGAGGTTGTGCCGGATGACGTAACCATGCCGAGCGTGCCGCCTGTGACGGCGTAGCCCGTGGTCAGAAAGTCCAGGCCACCGGCGGCAACGCTGCCGGAGATCGTCACCGTGCCGGCCGTGTCAGCGAAGGTGGCTGTACCAGACGTGGGCCACGCAATGTCGGACGTGCCGTTGAACCAGTTGAGGTTCGACGTGTTCCACGTGCCGGTGCCGCCGGTGCCACCCGAGCCCCACGTCGTCTGCGCGTGCACGGGTTGTGCGACGAACAATGCCATCGCGATGCCGAGCAACAGCAAGCCACCGCAATAGCAGACTGCTTTATTCTGAAGAATCGTGTTAATCTGAAGAATCGTTTGATCGGCAGGAAGGGAGATTGCTGGAAATCCGTAGGTCTAGTGAACATGAGAGTTCGCTCCACGTCTTTCACCTGACAACCATGCACAAGGCACCCGTTGGCCGAGGGAGACACATGAAACGCACACACGATCAGGTTCCTAACCAAGCCAGGTCTGCATGCGGTCATTTCTTTCACCACATGATCTTTTTTCACGAAGCGACCACGATCAGGTGCTTTCGCATGGGGTCTGACCCGTTGCCAGTCTTTCCAAGAATGCTGCTGGCCACGAGAATGGGCCGCAGCCCGAAGCCACTCACCGCAACCCGCAATCCTACGGTGACGTGCATCGCGTCTTCCTGCCTTTACAGCCCCGACGGTGCAGACGATTCATCTGAATCGCCATGACCCGATGCCCCGATGAACGGGCGATGAACCAGTGTTTCGTCCGGTCTTCTCGCTGCTTACCACCATTGTTTGAGAGGGCCCGCGTGGTAATATGCCACGACCCGCCCCCCCCCCCCTCCCACCAAACATCCCCTCGATTTGGTCGTGCGGGGAGATTGATTTTGACGTTCAACGAAGCCACACACACCTGAATTCCTCATGGCAACGTATTGCGTCCCGCCGTATCAGCATCATTCGTGGTTTGGGTACAGGTGTGTCATGCCTGCAAACACGACCCGCGTTGTTGAAGCACGGGCAACGAGCCACACGCTTGTGCTTGGCGACACAGGGAACGCACGCATTCGTTGGACGCACAGGGGACAAGAACTGGCATACCGACATAGCGTCGACCAGATTTCCTTCTTCCCCGCTGACGGTGACGGCCATGTCCGCTGCTATTCGTCAGGCCCAGCGATATCAACCCGTTATGTCCTGCAGATACCGACACGTGGTCTTGGTACCTGTGTCGATTTCTATGACGAGATTCTGCCGATCGGATGTACAGGCTTCGTGGCTTCTGACGATTCCGTATTACGAAAACACATGATTCAGTTATTCGACTTGGTCGGCTCAGGATTACGCCACGACATTGGCTACGAGATCGTGGCTCGCCAACTTTTGTTGCGGCTCTCGCAACGCCTGGGGGGGAAAAAGCCGGACTGGCAGAACGACACCAGTGTCTTTTCGGCACCAGTCATGAAACAGATCACTGAATACGTCGATTCACACCTTTCCAGCCCTTTCTGCTTGGCGGACACGTCCGCGATTGTTGGGTGTTCGCCAAGCCATTTTGCGAGAAAGTTTCACCGCTCGATGGGGATGAGCCTCGGTCGGTTTATGAATCGACGAAGGCTCGCGGCAGCGATGGCCATGCTCCGGGACGATTCGATGCCTCTGCCACAAATTGCCTTCAGTCTCGGTTTCTCGTCTCAGAGCCACTTTACGCGGTTGTTCAGCGAACTGGTCGGTATGCCGCCCTTGAAATACCGGAATCATGTCCGGCAGACAGTGTGCTGACGGGTTTGTCCAATCGGCGTTCGAGACCTTCTTTCGGCGCGCGGTTGAACTGCTGCCCGTTTCAACCGCCATCAACAGTAGAAAGCTACCGCACCTGCACCCGCATCGGCAGCATCATCAGAGGCCGGCCTGACGAAAGCTGGATCAGGGTCTCTGCCTCGGCCGCCAGGCCTTCAAGCCCGGGAAGGCCGGCCAGCCGGGCGAGAATTGCCGCCCGCACTAGGGCATCACGGGCAACGACTCCCCTGCCCCCCGCAGACGCGAGCCTCGCCACTGGGGCGACCTCGCCGGCCATCCCAAAGAGATCGTCGAAGAGGCCCCGCGGTTCTGGCAGCAACACCCGCTCGATCGCCTCGTCCTCGCCGATGCCCGCCAATTTCTTTGCCTCGTCGACGGCGTCTTCCAGTGTTCCCAAGCGGTCCACAAGCCCAAGTTCCCTGGCCATTCGACCGGTGAAGACACGCCCCTCGGCAAGCGTAGCCAGCTTTTCCATGTCCATCTTCCGCCCGGAGGCGACCTTCGACGTGAACAGACGGTAAACATCCTTCATCGTGGCCAGAAACACCTCCCGCTCGTGATCGGTGAATGGCGTCTGCATCGAAAGCCAGCCGGCATTGCGGCCCTTGGCCACGACGTCGGTGTGCACGCCGTATTTTTCCAGAGCCTTGCCGACGGCGATCTTGCCGCCGACAACGCCGATCGATCCGGTGAGCGAGCCGGGAGCCGCCACGATCTTGTCGGCCGCCACCGCCACGTAGTAACCACCGCTGGCGGCGGTGTCGGAGAGGCTTGCCACCACCGGCTTGTTGGTGCGTTCCGCCTCCCGCCAGATCAGGTCACTGGCCAGCGCCGAGCCTCCGGGAGAGTCGATCCGCAGCACGATCGCGGCCACTTTGTCGTCCTTTGCCGCATCGCGAATTGCTTTGATGACGCTCTCGGAGCCTGCCGAGCCGCCGCCGAGCAGTTCATCCTTTCCCTTCCCCTCCTTGATCTCACCCGTCAGATAGATGATGGCGATCTGCTTGTCCTTGCCGGCAGCCGCGGCCTGTTTCTGCCCCGAAAGCAGTTCGACGAGCTTGACGAGCCCGCCGATGCCTGAAAAGTCGTTGTCGAGCTTCTGCTCGGCATAGTCGTGGGCGACCTTCGGCTCATCGATCTTCAGTCGGCCAGCTAGGCCGCTGATCAACTCGTCTTCGTACGCCACGGCATCGATCAGTTTCGCCTCGACCGCCGCCTCAGGTGTAAACACACCGGTGTCGATCAGCGAGCGGACCTCGTCCACCGGCAGCTTCCGGTCGGTGGCGATGCCCTCGACGAGCTGCTCGTACAGATCGCCCACGAACTGCTCGTACTGGGCCCTCAGCTGCGGGCTCATGCTTGTCCGCGTCAGCGGCTCGCCCGCCCCCTTGAACTCGCCGACCTGCAGGATTTCGGCATCGACGCCGATCTGATCGAGCATCGCCTTGAAGAAGGTCACCTCCGTCCGCACGCCGGTGATCTCGAGTGTGGCCGCGGGCGGCATTGCCACCGTGTCGCACGCCGCAGCCACCATGTAGTGCACCGGATCCCCGCCGATCAGATGGGCCGCCACCGGCTTCCCGGCCTTGCGGATCCGACCGATGGCCGCCCGCAGTTCCTCGGCGCGTCCCCGCCCGATGGCCGGCGACTCGATCGTCAGGACAACGCCCTTCACCCGCGGGTCGGTGGCCGCCTTGTCGAGCCGCTCAATGATGCGGTGGAGATGGGGCGACACATCGGCCAACAAGCCCCCCTGGCCAACGCCGTCGGCCAGGGAACCCGCCAGGGTGATGTGAGCGATCAACGCCGACTTCTTCTTTGTCGGCTTGCCGACAGACTTGGCATCTTTCTCAGCGACTGGAGCGGCATCGACTGCCGCTGGCGGCTCGGCCGTAGCCGCTTGCCCCATGACAACAGACGGAGACAGTGCTGCCAGAGCGAGGATGACGGACACCATGCCGTTTCTGCGGAAAACAGCCGTCTCGACCGCGGGCTGGCGGGGGATTGGCCGCTCGAAAAGATGTCGCATGTGTTGTCAACTCCGAAAAGGACTTGAAAATGAACGGCCGTATAGTAAGATACTTGCGTCCAGCAATCTTGGACGATCGATTCCGCCGTCGGCTCGTTCCGACCGCGACAGCCGATCATACACCACCGCGATACGCCGTCCCTACTGTTGCCGCAGTGTTTCGGTGCCATTTTTCAGGCCCCTCGTTTCATGCCACTCGTTTCTCTCCTCAGGAAAGCGACTCCGCTCGACACGCATGTCTAAAACCCCCGCCAATAAGAAGTCTCGCTCCTCTCGTTCCGTCGCTGGCACCTCCACCGCAAAGTCGGCCGGAAAGCGGCCACCCGCCTCCGCCGCGGCCCTGCGGAGCGTGGCCGCACTTCAGAATGGCCTGCTGAGCCGATCAGCCGACACCACCGTCACGGAAGGCGAGGATGCGCCCACCGAGCGACAGATGGAGATCTACGCCTTCGTACGCGACAAGATTCACTCCCGCGGCTATGGCCCGACCGTTCGCGAAATCGGCTCGGCCTTTAAGATTCGCTCGCCCAACGGCGTGGTATGCCACCTGAAAGCGCTTGAGCGCAAGGGCCTGATCACCCGCGGCAAGAATATGTCACGGGCAATCGAACTGGTGGCTGAGCCGGCCCATGTGCGTGGTCTGCCGCTGGCGGGCTGGGTGGCAGCCGGCACGCTGCGTCCGGCCGAAGAGCAGAGCGAGCGGATTGACTTCGAAACGCTCTTTAAGCGAGACAATCACTTCGTACTCAAGGTCATGGGTGATTCCATGATCGACGCCCAGATTGCCGATGGCGACTGGGTCGTCATCCAAAAGAAGCAGACGGCCCATTCCGGGGATATCGTCGTTGCCCAGACCGAGGACGGCGAAGCCACGCTGAAGCACTGGTTTCCGGAGCGCGATCGCATCCGACTGCAGCCTGCCAACCCCACGATGAAGCCAATTTATGTGAAGAACGCGAGGGTTCTGGGCGTGCTCGTTGGCGTGGTCCGCAAGACGGGGTAACGAGACGGGGTAACGAGATCACGCCACCGGTGCCGATTCCTGCAGTTGATGCAGTTTGTTGTAGAGCGTCTTGAGGCTGATTCCGAGTTCCTCAGCCGTCCGGGCCTTGTTGCCACGGTTGCGTTCGAGGCCCTCGAGAATGGCCCGCATCTCCAGATCGCGGAGGCTCTCAGGCTTGCGGGACTGTGCGGGTGGCGCGGTCGGTGCCACGGCAGAGTTCGTGACAATCTCCGCCGCGGCTCCGTCGCCAGACTTCGTGACGGAAGCAGCCCGAGACGCAATAGCCCCCAACCGCGCCGGCAGATGTTCCAACGAGAGCGGCAATTCGTCGCAGAGCACCAGGGCGTGCTCGATCACGTTGGCGAGCTCGCGGATGTTTCCCGGCCAGGGATGGCGGGCAAGGGTCTCGAGAACTTCCGGCACGGCGACCACCGCGTCTGGCGGCGTCTGCGGCCTTGCCTTACGAACGAAATAGTCGACGAGTTCCGGCAGGTCTTCGATCCTCTCACGTAACGGCGGAATGGCAATCTCGAAGGTGTTGATCCGGAAGAGCAGATCCTCCCGAAACTCACCGGCGGCCACCATCTCCTCCAGCGATCGGTGGGTGGCGCACACGACCCGCACGTTGACCGTGATCGGCTGGTTGTCTCCCACCCGGCGGATCTCGCCGCTCTCGAGCGCCCGGAGCAACCGCGACTGCAGCGGCTTGGGGAGTTCGCCGATCTCGTCCAGGAACAGCGTGCCGCCGTCGGCGACCTCAAACAGGCCAGCACGATGCTCGTCGGCTCCAGTGAACGCCCCCTTGCGATGGCCGAACAGTTCACTCTCTACGAGATGCTCTGGCAGTGCACCACAGTTGACCGCCACGAGCGGCCCTGCGGCACGCGGACTGCCCTCGTGGATGCCCCGAGCCACCAACTCCTTGCCCGTGCCCGTCTCGCCTCGCACGAGCACGTTCGAGTCACTCGCACCAACGCGAGCCACGAGCCGCCGCACCCGCTCCAGGCCGGACGACGCCCCTACCAACTGACTCGTGCCCTCCGCCCGGCGGACTCGGCGCTCCAACGCCCGCAATCGGCTTGTCAGTTCTCGCTTCTTCCGCACCCGCTCCAAAACGGCCTGAATATCTGCCAGTTTGCAGGGTTTGGTCAGGTAGTCGAAGACCCCCTGCCGGACCGCAGTCACGGCGCTCTCCAGCGATGACTTGCCGGTGATGATCACAGTCTCGGTGTCCGCCGAGGTCTCACGCACCCGCGCGATCACCTCCAGCCCGCCCACGCCCGGCATGTCGAGGTCGACGATCACGCAGTCGTAGGAGGTGCGGTCGAGCGCGGCCAGCGCCGTACGGCCATCGGGGCAGACCGTGGCCTCATGACCGAGCCGCGGCAGCTCGATCCGCATCAACTCCTGGATCGAGGTCTCGTCGTCGGCGAAGAGGATCCGCATCGGCTTGACGTGTTGCTTCATTGTGTCCCTTCAGACGGGTGCGTTATGCGGCGCGTCCATGCTGATCGCACTCGGAGGCGATCCCCGGCGACGCGACGGGGTCTCCCACGGATGCCAGCGGCAGCGTGACTCGGAAGGTGGATCCCTGTCCGGCACCCGTGCTCGCAGCCTCGATTCTGCCACCATGGTCGGCGACGATACGGTGCACGATCGACAGCCCCAGCCCAGTCCCCTGCCCCGAACGACGACGGGTAAAGAACGGCTCGAAGAGGTGCTCGAGCACCTCGTCCGTCATGCCACAGCCATCATCCGTAATCGTGAGCAGTGCCTCGTGACCGCTCCGCCTCACGCCTACCCGTACGTGTCCTGCCGCATCGATCGAGTCGAGAGCATTGACGAGCAGGTTGAGAACGACCTGTTTGATCTCCTGCGGATTGACCATCACGAGCAGGTCTGGCCCCTCGTCGATCTCGATCGACCGACCGGCGAAACGGCCGACATGCCGCAACATGTCGGCCACATCGGCGACGAGCGCGGCCATCGCGGTCGCCTGCCGACGCACCTCGCCGAGCCGCGAAAAGTCGAGGAGCTTCTCGGTGATACCCTTGCAGCGAAAGGCCTCGTTCTGGATCAGCTCCAGATAACGCTTCACGATCTGCGCATCAGCGTCGTCGGGCGACAGCCCCTCCAGACGGCTCTCCAGCGACTCGGCACACATGGCGATCGATGCCAGCGGATTGTTGATCTCATGGGCGACGCCGGCCGCCAGAAAGCCGACGCTCGCCAGCTGTTCGCTGCGGATCACCTCCCGGGTGCGGAACTGCACCTGCCGGTCGAGATCGTCGCGGATCTCCTCGAACCGCTCCGTCATGTCGTTGAGCGCAGCGGCCAGTTCTGCCATCTCATCGCGGGAGTCGAGCTTGAGTCGAAAGGCGAAATCCCCCGCTGCCACCCGGCGCGAACCGTGGCCAAGGAGTCGCAACGGCCGAAACACCCAGCGGTAACTGAGCATGCCAAGTGCCGCCAACAGCGCCGCGGCGGCGGTGGCCGAGGCCCAGGTGGTGACGATCAGCGTGCGGTAGCCGCTGCGGACCTCGTGCGAGAGGTCGTGGAGCCGCTCCTGCAGAAACGTCGGGAGCGCGGCGGAGAGTGACGCCAACTGATCGAGGTGCGGACCGCTCGCCAGCAGCCTACCCCGCTGCCAGGGCACGCTGTTCTCATCCTCCGTGGCAGCGACCGCTTCCGGCGGCGCCGGGCTGACGATGGTGTCGATCGTGTCGAGACAGCTTGCGATTGCGGCAGCGGTTTCCCGCTCGCGACTGCGGTCGCCGAAGGGAAACGGCATGTCGTCGAGCTCTCCCCCCGACAGTTCCTCACAGTAGCGATCAAGCGACCAGCGGGTGCGGGCAATCTGACCGATAAACGAGTCTGCGAAGACGGGCTCTTCCTCCTCTTCGTCGTCGTCGTCGGCCACCGCCGCAGGAGGCGGGAGAGCCTCAACCATACCGAACTCCGCCTCGCCCGAGAGAGCGCGGGCGTGTGCCAACTGCAGACTGCCGACGCTGGCATTGAGTCGGCTGGCACAGGGCAACTCGGCCGCACGGCAGCTCAGCGACCGAACCAGCCGCCGGTAGGAATAGACTCCCAAAAAGCTGCTGGCCGACAGCACCGCCACCATGATGCCGACGAGCATGCCGCCGAGCAGCAGCTTGTTGCGAATGGGCCGTCGCTTGATCACGTCCGAGTTCCCTGTTGGGCAGGCTACGAAGGTGGGGGAACGTAGCAAACGGCCGTCGGCGCCAGAAGGCGAATTCGGAGCCTTCACACCAGCCCAAACCGCTTCCGGAAAAACCACTCGGTGCACAGGAAGGCCGCGAGCAGGAGGAACATCGGCCACTTGTCCCAGACCGCGTACGACCATTCGGCCTCGGTCTCGAATGCCGCCGGCTTCCGGGCAATCTCCTCGAAGATCCCCGGAAGTTCTTCAGGCAGTCGCACCCCGCCACCGGTCGCCTCGGCCAACTGTCGCATGAGCAGAGGGTTGGCCCGCGGGTTGGCGAGTTCCAGATCCTGCTGCACCACCGTAAATCGTGCGCCCCGTTGACGCACCGTCTGCTCCCCCGGTCGAACCATCTTCACGATCAGTTTCCAATCACCTGGGTCGGTGAAGTCGGCCGCCGTGCCCGCGAACGTTTCACCTCGCCGCGCGATGCGGACGGGCCGTTGTTGGCCGGTGGGTGACACGACGACCGCCTCGACGGCTACGTCGGTCACAGCGGTGCCATCAGGCTTCGACAGGCCGGCATCAAACGCGAGCGGTGCGCCGGGAGAAATCCGCCGCTGTGCCAAGCGAATCCAGAGCGAGTCCTGTTCGGAATCGTCCTGCTTGGCGAGCCAGAGCACCAACTGCCGCCAGAACCGCCGGTGCTGGTCCACCGCCCCCTGCATCGCCCATCGCCATGTGGAATCGCCCGCGAAGGCAAGAACACGTCCGTCACCGTATTCTCGGCCCACGAGCAGCGGTCGACCATCAGGTGTCACTGCCAGTGGCTTGGCCGCGGGCACGAGTCGGCCGAGGTCGTTCGCGCCCTCGAGCGGCGGCAGTGACTGCCAGACCTCTCGAGATTCCTGCTCGCTTTGCCCCTGCCGCAGGATCGACACGCCGCCAAACCGCTCGTCAGGCACCATCTGGAGCGGGCCCTTGAGATGGAGACTCTCACGCATCGGCGCATCGAACGGCTGACGCCCAAGCGGGTCGGGCTCAAAGGGCAACGCTGGCGCGAGTACGGAACTGCCCCAGCCACCTGCCTCGAAGGCATGAAAGCCGCCGAGCAAACCGATGCCCGCACCCGCCTGCACCGCACGGAGAATCTTCTGCAGGTCCTCACGGCGGACCGCCGCGGAATCGAGGTCACCGATCAAGAAGACGTTGTAGTCGCCCGCCAGTTGCCGGCTGAGATCGATCGGCCACGCGTCGCGACGGCCCGCATCGATCCACTGGAAGTCGACCTGCATGTCCGGGCTGGCCGAGAGCACGCGCCGCAGAAACCGCTGCTCGACTCGTAGGCTTCCCTCGAGATAGAGCACCCGTAATCCGCCGTCCACCACCTCCACGAACGTGGAGAGTTCGTTGTTCGTGGTCACCACCTCTCCTTCCTGCCGGTCGACGACGAGTGACACCTTCCGCTCGCCCAGACTCTGCGGAGTCCATGCGAGCCGGATCGCCTCCTCAACATCCGCACCTCCCTTCACGGTCGTGCGGGCCACCTCCTCCATGACGCCGGTGTCGTTCTCGGCCATGAGCTTCACGACCGCATCGCGGCCTGTGAGGCCCTCGAGCCGCACACGGCCGGCGACCTCCAGTTGATTCTTGAGGTAGACCGTCTCGCCCACCGACAGATTCACGACCGCCGCATCACGCCCCTGCCCGGCCCCGAGCGGCTGACCAAACGTGACGCTCCAGAGCGGCACGCCGGCGTCGCCGATGGAACGAGCTGCCGTCTGCGGTGGCTCGTCACGGGGCGGATAGGCGTGCTGCGCGCCGTCACTGAGCACGATGACGCCGGCCAACTGCCGACCAGCACCGGTTCGAGTGGCCTCGCTCATCGCCGCACCAATTGCCGTCTGGTCCGAGGTCTTACCGGCCTTCCAGTTCGTGAATGGAAAAGGATTCCCGCCCACCGGGGCAACGGCTTGGAGTTCGCGATCGAATGCGTAGGTGGCGATGTCAAAATCGCCACTCTCCACGAGGGTTTCGGCCGCCGGCCGCGCGGCGGAAAGCGCCGCGATCAATTCATCCCAACGCGTACGGCCATTGGACCCGTCCGCCACGGTCATGCTCTTCGAAGCATCGGCCAATACCACCACGGTGCCCTGTTGCCGTGCCTGCCGGGTCGAGACGAACGTCGGCCGCACCATGCAGAGGACAAGCGCGAGAAAACTGCCGAGCCGCAAAAGCACGAGCCACAGCACGCGGCCACGGGACACCCGGGAGCGGTCGGGAGGCACCGCCAGCAGCACGGCCGTCAGCACTGCCGCGACCAAGGCGACCAGGACCCATGAACCAACAGGGTCGAAGTGCACCGACACCCGCTGCACTGTTGTCGCAGCGATGATCATGCTCCAGCCTCCTGCTCGACCGCGTCCGGGAGAGGCGGCGGCTCCGTGGCTTCCCGGCCCCGCAGTGAGCGCGGCCGCGTTGTACCGCCCCCTGCCTTTGGACCAGCGGCCGCTGCCTCCTTGGCCGCCTCTGCAAACTCAGTCGCCGGACTGGCGTCGCTGCCGTGCTCCTCGCGAGGCGCATAAAACCGGTTGGCCACGATCCAGTCGGCAGCCATCACAGCAGCCGCGAGCAGGATGACCCAGCCAAAGAGTTCGGCGCCGACCCGCTCAAGATTGACGTCACGAACAAGTTCGTCCTCCGTCCTCGCGAGTTTTTGGCCTGCTCCCCACACTGCAGCCAGACTCTCGGGAGTGAGCCGGGTGAAATCGGTGGCCGACGGGTCGAGGTTCGCACTGAACCCCGTCGCCATGCCCCCGGCCGCCCCGCCAGCACGAACGGAATAGTTGCCGGGCATCTGCGTGGCTGTAACGCTCATCACGCCACGGGCCTGATCCACGGCGACGGGAAACTCGTCCCCACTCGGCGGCTTGACGAAGGCCGCTGGCACATCGCGGCGCGAGACGTGGAGGCTGGCGGGCCGGCCGGCCACGATATTCAGGTCGTCGCTGGTGTCGATCGCCCGCAGGAGTGTTTCGTTGGCAAGCATGACGAACGGCCAGGGTTCGAAACCGGTGGCCAGGGTGTTCCATGACTCCGGATCATTGGCGGCCTGCGATACCGGCGTGGTGACCGTCACCACCATCCCCTGGCCGAATTGGTGCTCGACCACCGCGGGCAGTCCGTTGCGATAGGCCGCCACCACCTGCGCCGTTGGATCGGCGACGTCGGCAGTCGGGCCGACCGGAGTCGGCTCGAATTCCCAATGGCGGGACACCGGAAAATCCTGCCAGGGGACGGCATCACCAACCCGCCGGAAGGCGGCGAGCATCGGGTGATCGAGGGCCGCGGGAGCGAGAAAATTGTCGCCGCCCGCCGCCCGCCAGACCCTCACGATCCCGCCGCCGAGCACCCGCTCCGAGGCTCCGCTATTGAACCGACCGGCATCAGCAGCAGACGGTCCGAGCCACACAACCAGTCCGTGGCCTGCCGACACCCACTGGCCGAGCAGATCCCAGGTTGCCGGCGGCAGTGGCGGCGGATCGACAAGCACGATCCCGCGGTAGTCATCCCAGGCAAGCGTCGCCAAATCGGCGACGTCGATGAACGTCACTTCGAAGGCCGCCTTGCCGGCTTTCGCCAGCGCCACAGGTGCGATCGCCTGCGACACAAAGAGCCCCGTGCGTGATGCGGGGGCAGGGCCTGCGACGAGCACGCGGGCCGGGGAACCCACTTCGACCGTGAAGCTCCGGCTATTGTCGGCCTCGAGATCGTCGGTGCCATCGATCACAACGCGGCCCTGCCGGATACCCGGCTCGAGTCCCGCAATCTCGAAGTCAACCTGACCGCCCGACCCCTCCTTCCACGCGCCCGGCTTCACGGCCCGCCCCGTCAAACGACCGTCAGCTCCGACCATCTCCACCGACAGCGACCGGCTGCCATCGGTGCCGACGCGGCTGGTCGCCACCGTGAGTCCGAGCGTCGCACCGGCTGGAATCCTGTCACTGGAAAGTTCGACGCCGTCGATCGCAAAGTTGCGAGGAGACGTCGCCCCTACGTCGACGACGAGCAGGGTCGTGTCGGAATGCAATGCGGCAAGGTCCAACGGCGGCGCATTGTCCCAACCGCCACGTGAGCAGTCTGTGAAGAGATAGATCTCGCGACGCGGCATTCCGGAACCCTCCAACAGCCGGACAGCAGATGCGAGCGATTGGGAAAGTGATGCCACAGGCGTGGCAGCGGTGAGCCGCTCAATGCGGGCGGCCGCCGTCGTGACCGTCGGGGAAAACACCGCCGCCCCCCCCGCTGTGTCGAACACAGCCAGCTTGCTCTCGGGAGGCAACTTCTGGATGAGCACCTTGGCCATGGCGGTGGCCTGCTCCAGCCGGGTGCGGTTCCCTTGCCGAAGGAGCATCCGCGGCGCGGTGTCGAAGACAAACGCCGCCGCCACCGGGCCCTCGCCGTCGGCGAGCCAGCCGGCGCCGCGGAGCACGGGCCGGGCCAACGCGAGTGCCAAGAGGGACAGCGCGGCCATCCGGAGCAGGAGCAGAAACAGGTGGCTGAGCCGAAGCCGTCGGCGGTTGGCAACCGCCTTCTGCCTCAGGAAACGGAGCGCCGGGAACTCTCGCTTCACCGGCTTTCGCCGCATGATGAGATGGAGCACCAGCGGCACGGCGACCAGCGCCATGCCACCCAGCAGCATCGGTGTCAGAAACGACAATCCCATGATCTGTAGTCTAACCGTGTTCGCATCAGGGCATGCGTCGCTTCCGGTTGCCTCGCAGGATGCGAGGCCTACGCCAGCGGGCGGATGCCCGCCAAGCGAAAACGACACGATGTCGTGTTTCGCATGACGTCAGAACCTGTTGCGGCGACTGGAGAGATACCCCAGCAACGCGCGGTCGAACTGCATGCTTGTATCGAGGGGCACGTAATCGATGCCGGCATGAAAGCAGGTCTTGCGATAGTCCTCCCGGAACGACTCGACGCCCGCGACATACTGCTTCCGGGCCGCGTCGGCATCCACCACCAGCCGGTCGAGCGACTCGGGCTCCGTGAACTCCACCATCCCTTCGAACGGAAAGCGAACCTCGGCCTCGTCGAGCACGTGGAAAAGGATCACGTCGTGCCCGCGATGACGCAGCCGCAGGAGGGCATCGCGAACTGGCTCTGGATCCGCCAGCAGGTCGCTGAACACCATCACGAGCGAGCGGTGGCGGAGCATCGCAGCCACCTGCACGAGGCTGCGGGCGATGTCAGTCTTCCCGGAGGGCTTCACCTTCGCGAGCACCGACAACACCTGTGCGATCTGCGACCGCTTCGAGCGGGCTGGAAGGCTGGCATGGAGCTTCTCGTCGAAAACCATCAGGCCGCAGGGATCCTGTTGGTGGATCATCAGCCAGCAGAGGGCCGCTGCCAATGAGATCGAATAGTCGAGTTTCGTGAGCTCCTGCCGGTAGGTGTAGGCCATCGAGGCGCTGGCATCGACGACGAGATAGCCAGTGATATTGGTCTCTGCCTCGAACTTCTTGACGTAATGCTTGTCGGTCTTCGCGTAGACCAGCCAATCGATGTCCTTGGGGTCGTCGCCGGCGGTGTATTTGCGGTGTTCGCTGAACTCAACGGAGAACCCTTGGTAGGGACTGGCGTGGAGCCCCTGCAGAAAACCCCGCACGATGAACTGGGCGCGGAGATCGAGACGCGCGATCTGTCGCACGACCTCTGGCTTCAGATATTCCTCGACCGCCCGTACCATCGCCCTACTCCCCTTCCCGGCACCGACTCCGTAACCTACTTCACCAGTTTCGGGATCTCTGGCTCCGGAATCTCGCGGATCAACCGCTCGATGATCGACTCGCTGTTGAGCCCGTCGGCCTGAGCCTGGAAGTTGGTGGCGACGCGGTGCCGCAGCACCGGCACGGCGATCCGCCGGATGTCATCCAGCGACACGCTAAACCGTCCATCCATGGCAGCCATTGCCTTGCCGCCCTGAATGAGGAACTGCCCGGCACGCGGCCCCGCCCCCCAATCGACCAACTCCGTCACGTAGGCCGGCGCCAGCGCATCCTTGGGCCGCGTGGCACGCACGAGCCGGGCCACATACTTCACCACGTATTCGCTCACCGCCACGCTGCCCACGAGCTTCTGGATATTGACGATCGCCCGACCCGACAGCACCTTCCGCACCTCGGGCTTTTCAGCCCGCGTGGTCGCCATCAGGATCTGCTCCTCTTCGCTTGCCGTGGGATACCCGACTTTGATGTTGAACATAAATCGGTCGAGCTGCGCTTCTGGCAAAGGATAGGTGCCCTCCTGCTCGATCGGATTCTGTGTGGCGATCGTGAAGAAGGGATCGGGCAGCGCGTAGGTTTCCTGGCCGACGGAGACCTCTCGTTCCTGCATCGCCTGCAGGAGCGCCGCCTGCGTTTTCGGCGGGGTGCGGTTGATCTCGTCGGCCAGCAGGATGTTGGTGAAGATCGGTCCCTCGACGAACCGAAACCGCCGTCGGCCAGCCTCGTCCTCCTCCAGCACATTGGTGCCGGTGATGTCGGAGGGCATCAGGTCGGGCGTGAATTGGACCCGCTTGAAACCGACGTCGAGAATTCTCGCCAAAGTCGAGACCATCAGCGTCTTGGCCAATCCGGGCACGCCCTCCAGCAGGCAGTGCCCGCGGGTGAAGATGGCGGCGAACAACTGCTCGATCACTTCGTTCTGGCCGACGATCACCTTCTGCAGTTCCTCCTGCATCAGCTTCCGATGCTGGGAAAACTCCTGCAGGATTTCGTCGAGCGTCTTGGGGCGGGCGGCGGTGGACACTCGTGCGATCTCTCCGGTGTGAACCGGCCCGCTGATTGCGGGCCGCAAACTCAAGTATCGGCCCCAGACCCAAAACCGGCAAACGAACGGCCTCCCGCCTGATGGCGACAGCCACTTTCAGGCCATCCATTCCTGCCCGTCGCGAAAAACCAGTACCATCAGGAGAGTCGCTCGGGAGTGGTTGTCCGTGAACCTGTTCCGCCTCCCTCGCATCAGCACGAACGAGACTTCCGACCGGACGGCAGGGGCTTGCATGCACTCCCAGACGCGATATTCCATCGCCGTTTACCGCTGCCTGCTCGCCGTCGTGCTCGGCCTGGCCGTGGTGCATACGGGAGCAGCCGGCCGGGAACCGGCTCCGGTTTCGCCCGACAAGATCCAGCGGGCCATCGAAAAGGCCCGCGACTGGCTGATCCGCGAGCAGGAGGCGAATGGATCTTGGGAATGCTCGATGCGTACGGAGGAGACCCGGGTGGGCGCCACGTCCCTCGTGATGTTGGCCCTGGCCAATGCGGGCGTCGATCGTAGTCACGTCGCCATGCAGCGGGGGCTCGACTGGCTGCGTCGCCAGAAGCCCGACGAGACCTATTCAGTCTCTCTACAGACGCTCGTGCTGGCGATGCTCTCGCCCGACGCCGACCGTGCCATCCTCGAGCGCAACGTCGACTGGCTGGAGAAGGCACAGGTGTCGCAGGGGCCGGCGACGGGCTCCTGGTCCTACGGCACCAACAGGGGAACGGGCGACAACTCCAACGCTCAGTTTGCCCTGCTGGCATTGCACGAAGCCGACCGGGCCGGCATCCGCGTACGGCGGGACGTGTGGGTGCGGGCGCAGCAATACTGGGCTGCCTGCGCCAACCCAGACGGCTCGTGGGGCTATACCATCGGCAATGCCGCCGGCTCGGGCAGCATGACCTGTGCCGGCATCGCCAGCATCTGGATCACCTCCGAGCACATCGGCACGCCCGATGCGCGGGCCGCTGCCGATCGTGTCTCCTGCTGCGGCGGCGGGGCTTCGCCGAAGGTGCTCGAGCGCGGCCTCCAATGGCTCGGGCGACGGTTTTCCGTCGTGGAAAACCCCGGCACGGGTGGGCAGACCTGGCTCTACTACTATCTCTACGGGCTCGAACGGGTGGGCCGTTTCACGGCGCGGCGGTTCATCGGCGAATCGGATTGGTACCTGGAAGGGGCAAAGATGTTCGTCGCTTCGCAGGACGGCCTGACGGGGGCCTTCCGCGGCGGACGGGTCGAGGATCCGACCGTAGCCACCAGCTTCGCGCTGCTGTTTCTCGCCAAGGGCCGGCGGCCGGTGCTCGTGGCCAAGAGCCGTCACGGGCCCGACGACGATTGGAACCGCCACGGTCACGACATCGCGCACCTCGTGGAACACGTCGAGGCACGCTGGCGTGACGATCACCCGGCCGGACTATCGTGGCACGTCGTCGACACGTCGGCCGCGTCGCTCGAAGACCTTCTCCAGGCGCCCGTGTTCTGGCTGTCGGGCCGCGATGCCTTCAACCTCGGCCCCGACGCAGGCGGCCGCCTGCGTCGCTACATCGACGAGGGCGGCTTCGTGTTTGCCGAGGCATGCTGTCCGGCGAGCGGCGAATTCGACCGCCGGCTGCGGCAACTCGTCGGCGAAATCTTTCCCGAACCGGAATATCAACTGCACCTTTTGCCCCCTGAACATCCGGCGTGGCATGCGGAAGAGATCGTCCCGCCCGAGTTGCACCGTCCCTTGATGGGAGTCGACTACGGCTGTCGCACCTGCCTCATCTATGCGCCTCCGACGGATGTGCCGACGAATGAGGCCGCGATGCCGAGCCTGTCATGCCTCTGGGAGATCGGTGGCGCGTCGAGCCGGAGCCTGCCGGAAAGCACCCGTCGCGAGGTGGATGCGGCGTTGGCCATCGGCACGAACGTCATCGCGTACGCCACCAACAGGGAATTGAAGCGCAAGGATGAACTGTTCGCTCTCGCTCCCGATTCGCCCACGGAGCCCGACGCGTTGGTGAGAGGCCAGATGGCCATCGCGAAGCTCAAGCACTCCGGGATGTGCGATGCGGCACCGGCGGCGCTTGCCAACATCCTTCGTGCGGCGGCTCGCGAGCTGGGCATTCGCGTCGACGACACACCCAGCCAGATCGACCCCGCCGATCCAGCGCTCTTCAAGTACCACCTGGTCTTCATGCATGGCCGGCAGGGCTTCGCCTTCGACGGAACGCGGCGGGAGCGTCTGCGGCAGTTTCTGGAGCGAGGTGGCACGCTGCTGGCGGACAGTGTCTGCGCCTCACCACCGTTCACGGCAGCCTTCCGTGCAGAGATTGCCGTGATGCTTCCTGCCCACAAGCTCGAGGAGATTCCGCTCGACGACCCGATCTACACCGCGGCCACCTACGGTGGCTACGACATCCGCGAAGTGACGCTCCGCGAACCGGCCGGTGGCGACGGTCCGATGAACGTTCGAAAACGCCAGATGCCGCCGAAGCTGGAGGGCGTACGAATGGGCGATCGATGGGCCTTGATCTTCTCCCCGTACGATCTCTCCTGCGCGCTGGAAAAACAAAACTCGCTGGAGTGCACCGGCTACAGCCGGGAAGACGCCGAGAAGATCGCCCTCAACGTGCTGCTCTATTCACTGAATCAGTAGGCTGCTGGACCGTGCCTGATGGCATGCATGGCTGGCCGCATGTCCACGAATCCGAACCCAAAAAGCCCAACGACCCGGTGTCCCATCGCTTCCGCTCCGGGCTTTTATTCGTGGGTGCTTTGACCACCAACGGTAATGTGCCATATGAATAAAAGCCCCCGGCGGAAGCCGGGGGACTCCGGGTATGAACACCATCCCGCGTGCGATGCCAAACCGGGAAAAGCCCAACGACCCGGTGTCCCATCGCTTCCGCTCCGGGCTTTTATTCGTGGGTACTTTGACCACCAACGGTAATGTGCCATATGAATAAAAGCCCCCGGCGGAAGCCGGGGGACTCCGGGTCAGCAGCGAAGAACGGCTGCCACCGGGAAGCTCACTGGTCGGAATCGCTGCTGCTGCCGCCGGTGAGGTAGCTGGCGTAGTAGAGCAGGGTCAGCACGCTCTGGAGCGTGGCGGCCACGTAGGTCCAGGCGGCCGCGTTGAGCACGCTGTTGACCGACGACATGGAAGCAGTCGGCACGATGCCGAGGCCCACCAGCTGGGCCTTCGCACGATTGCTGGCGTCAATCTCGACAGGAAGGTTCACGAGCTGGAAGAAGACCGTGGCGCCAAAGAGTGCGATCCCCAGCCAGGCCACCGGCTTGAGCGCCATCGCCAAGCCGATCATGAACACGATCAGCCCGAAGCCGCTGCCGAAGTTCGCCACGCCGACCGCAGCATTGCGGAGCGACATCATGGAATAGCCCTGATGGTCCTGCAGGGCGTGGCCCGCCTCGTGGGCGGCGATGCCGACGGCCGCCAGCGATCGGCTGCCGTAGACATTCTCCGAGAGGCGAAGCACCTTCGTCTGCGGATCGTAGTGGTCGGTGAGTTGGCCGGGAACCGACTCGATCTCCACGTCGGTGGCACCGGCGGAGTCGAGGATGTGGCGGGCCGCCGCCGCCCCCGAAAGCGGAGCCGGCTCCTGGGAAGCCGCCGCAAACGAGGCATGCACCCGCCACTGGGCCCACATCGCCAGCAGCATGGCCGGGGCAATTGCGAGCATGTACATCGGATCGAAATAGAAGAACGGCATGTTTTCTTGGCAGCTCCTGAAAATTGGACGCGTGGTGCCGCGAGCGATCATCGCGGAAGTATTCTAGCAGCAGCGCAGGCCGGCGGCCCGCACCCACCCCACCCGACCCCACTCGTTCGTATTGTCCATGAACTCTCTTTACGCAGTCCCCCGGCCCCATGTTCGAACTCGTCTGCAAACAGCCCAGCCGCTCGTGCTGCTGACTCTTGCAGGGCTCATGGGCTGCCTGTTGTCCGGCTGCGGTCAGCGTGCAGCAGGCACGATTCCCGGTGGTGAAACGTCCGCCGCCACGGCCGTGCCGATCGACCGCCGTGCGCTCTGCCGGCGGATCGACGCGGCGCTGGCCCATGCCCGGGACGGTCGCCGGCTGGATGCGTCGGTGCACGGGGCCTGGCAGGTGGTGCATGGCATTCTGGCATTTGGAAGCGAGTTCCCGCTCCGACACGACGGCACGGAGTCGGCCGCGCTCGAGTACCTGCTCGACGGCGGCCGGCTGACTGGCTGGGTTCTGCGTGCAGGATCACCAGGGGTGGTGGCTGTGGTGGAAGAGGGCAGCGGGACGGGACAGGGCCATCCGGATCAGTGGCTAGGCTACCTCTCGCAATGCGGACGTCAGGGACTCCCACGCGACACGAAGCTCGTGGTCGGGAACAAGGCGTTCACGATCAACGATCTGCTCGTGCAGGCGCAGACCGACATCCGTCCCGGCCAGGAGGCGACCTGGACGCTGATGGCACTCTCCGCCTACCTGCCCCCCGGTGCCGCCTGGACAGCCGGCGACGGCACGAAGTGGACCACGGAGAAGGTAGTGCAGATGGAGGCCGATGCCGATCTCCTCACGAGCGCCTGCGGCGGCGCCCACCGCCTCTACGGACTGGTGGCCGCGCTCCAGAAACATCGTGCCGTCACCGGCCGCACTCGAGATCAGCTTGCCGGCGGGTGGGCGGCGGCGGCGGATGTGATCGACGAGTGCGTCGACCGGGCCCGCCGCTTCCAGCAGGCCGACGGTAGTTTCTCCATCCATTCCTTTGAGCGGCCCGGTACATCGGCCGACGTATTTGCCAGGCTCTCAGCGACCGGCCACATCTTCGAGGTACTCAGCCTGTCGCTCGACGATGAGCAGCTGTCTGAGCCCTGGGTGACGCGAGCGGCCGACCGGCTGGTGACCATGCTTGAACAGACGGCTGACGTGGATGTGGAGTGCGGCTGCCTCTACCACGCGGCACACGGACTGCTGCTATACAGGGACCGGGTGTGCGGCTCTACTGACTGATCTTCCTTCGGTTTCAGGTGGATTCAGCAATCACGTGCACGGCCTCATTTTCTTCTATCTCCAGAAGTTCGCCGATGTTGCGGCGGCCGGCAGCACCTCCTGGCAGGGCATCCGGTCGAGCGTGACGACGACCGCGAGCAAGTTCCTGCCGTCGGGCACCTATCCCGATGCGGATGCGGTCGCCATCCTGTCGACGATTGCCGAGACGACCGGCAGGCCGCTCCCCACGATCCTCGAGGAGTTCGGGCGGTTTCTCGCACCCCATCTGGTGAAAGTGGCAGGCCAAGTCGTCGATCCCGAGTGGCGCACGCTCGACCTGATCGAGCATACCGAGGCAATCATCCACGCGATGATCCGCACGACGACCCCCGGTGCCGCCCCACCGGTGCTGGAGACGGTGCGACAGAGCCCCAATGAACTGCATCTGGTCTACAACTCGGCACGCCGACTGTGCCCGCTGGCCAGCGGGCTGATGCGGGGCATCGCGGCACACTACGGCGAAACAATCAGGATTGAAGAGCCAAGCTGTCTCCTGCGTGGGGATCCGTTCTGCTCGTTCGTGATTGAGCAGATCGCCACCGACACCCACGAGCCGCGATCTCCGCTCACGGAAACCGTCGTCTTCTCGCCAAGCTTGGACGATCTCGTGGCAGAGGTGCCGGCAGCGGCCTTCGTAACGCAGAACCCGTCGCCCACGACGATCGGCGGTTATAGGGTGCTCGCGACGATCGGTCGCGGCGCCATGGGTCAGGTCTATCTCGCGGAAGACGAACGCCTCAAGCGTCGGGTCGCCCTCAAGGTGATGCACTCGACGCGGGCATCTGATTCGGTGGCCCGGCGACGATTTCTCCGCGAGAGCCGCGCGACCGCTGCCATCGAACATCCGCATGTGGTCACCATCTATCAGGTTGGTGAGCACCGGCAGGCAGGCGACCAGGTTGGCCTGCCCTTCATCGTCATGCAGTGTCTGCATGGCGACACGCTCGGAGCCTACCGTGCACGGGTGGGCCGCGTGCCGCTGCCGGAGGTCCTGCGGATCGGACGTGAAATCGCCGAGGGCCTCTCGGCGGCGCATCACCGTGGCCTCATCCACCGCGACATCAAGCCCGAGAACATCATCCTTGAGGGTCCGTCACGTCAGGTGAAACTCATCGATTTTGGCCTCGTTCTCGATCTCGACACCGACCACTCGGCAGCAAATGCCACCATGGATGACGCCGTGATAGGCACGCCGGCCTACATGGCCCCCGAACGGATCGACAACCATTCCGTCGATGAACGGGCTGACCTCTTCGGGTTGGGCGTGGTCCTCTACGAACTCCTCGCCGATCGGCTGCCCTTCACGGGCACATCGATGATGGCCATGCTGGCCTCCATTGCTCGAGGCCTGCCGCCGTCACTTCGGAGCGTGGCTCCCGAGGTGCCAGCGGACGTGTCTGCGCTCGTGATGCAACTCATCGCCCACGATCCGGCCGACCGTCCGGCCAGCGCCGAAGCCGTGGTTCAGGCAATCGCCGTGATTGAGAAGCGGCTGGGACCTAGCCCCCCGCCTTGATCGCTTCGAGCTGCGAGTGGACGGCGTCGGACAAGACGTGGATATCGCCGTGCCAATCGATCGTGCTAGAGACTTGAGCGGCGAGATTCTTGAGTTGCGCGGTGCCGCCGGCAAACTCATCGCTCCCGATCACGAGGGCCACGCGGAATCCCTTCTTCGCCGCCATCTTCAGCTGGTTTCCCACCCGCTTTGCCTCGGGGTAAAACTCCACCGCCATGCCGTCGGCCCGCAGCTGGGCCGCGATTCGGATGTAGTCGGCCAGATGAGCCTCGTCGAAGTGCACAAGAAACACCTCGGCCGGTGTCTCCGTCAGAGCAAGCCGGCCGAGTTCCTCCAGTCCAGCGAGCAGCCGGTCGATCCCCAGCGACGCCCCCACGCCCGGCAGCGACTGCTTCGTGTAGAGCCCGGCGAGATTGTCGTAGCGGCCACCGGAGCAGATGCTGCCAAGCGCCGGCAGGTCGTCGAGAAAACTCTCCAGCACGATGCCCGTGTAGTAATCGAGTCCTCGGGCGATCGACGGATCGATCACGACCCGTCCCTCCGGCACTCCCGCCTGCTGCACGCCATCGAGGAGGCTCCGCAGGGCGGCGACCCCAGTGCGGCCGGTCTCGGAAGAGCCAACAAGCCCGTCGAGCGCCGACAAGACCGACGCTGGATCACCGGCGAGCTGCGCCATGCCGAGCAGCTTCGTCCGCACGCCAGCCGACACGCCATGCGACTCGAGTTCCGCCGCCACCGCCTCGGGTGTCGCCTTGCCGAGCTTGTCGAGTGACCGCAGCACATCGGTGGCGCGGTCTGCCACGCCGCATTCCTGCAGGATCCCGGAGAGCACGCGGCGGTCGTTGACGCGGATCGTGAAGCCGCCGATGCCGATCGCGGCGAGCAGATCATGGACGACGAGCACCGTCTCCAGGTCGGCCACGGGGCTGGTGGTGCCGATCGTGTCGAAGTCGCACTGCATGAACTCACGATACCGGCCGCGCTGCGTGTTTTCCCCCCGCCACACCGGCGCCATGTGATACCGCTTGAAGGGCGTGCCGAGCACCCCGATGTGCTGGGCGCAGAACCGGGCGAAGGGCACGGTGAGGTCGAACCTCAAGCCCACGTCGCGGCCGCCGTGATCCTTGAATCGGTAGAGCTGCTTGTCGGTCTCCTCGCTCCCCTTGCCGGTGAGGATCTCGAGGTATTCGAGCGCCGGCGTGTCGATCGGCGTGAAGCCGTAGGAACGGTAGACACGGCGGGCAATGTCGAGAATGTTTTCGCGGGCCATTGCCTGCGCGGGCAGGTGGTCGCGGAAGCCCTTGAGCGTACGGGGTTCGATGAGGCTGCGGGATTCGGTCACGCGGTCAACCTTCTTTACGCCAGCACCGGCAGCAGCGCCGGTTTCTTGCTGCGGATCGACTTGCTGCGATTCTTCTTCTTGCGTCCGTCGCCGATCTCCATGCCGCCCGGGCCGAGCACCGCGTCCATGTATTCCTCGACCTGCTCGGCCGTCTCAAAATACTGGTCGTAGACCCAGTCGTCTTCGTATTCGCAGTCCTTGGTCGTGTATTCCCGGCAGATCTGCGGCCGCGTCTCGTAGATGCCGCAGCGGTGGTCGTCCTGCAGGTGCTTGCAGACCGTGTGCACGCAGACATACCAGTCGCCATCCTCGGTGAACACGGTGGCGTGATCGTGGAGGAGGAACCAGCGGATGTATTCAAACTCCTCCCGCGTGGTCGGCGTCTCGAGCGGCAGCGCGAAATAGCGGCAGCACTTGGCGGTGCAGTGTTCGCAGAGCACCGTGTCCTTCGACACGGTGTCTCGCTTCGGCTTGACGGGCATCTTCGGGAGGACGACATCGGCGATCGACATGGGAATATGCTCCGGGGACGCCACGACAAGCAGCGGGCTGGAACCGAGGGGCACTACGCGGAATGGTCCGCCAGTGAGCGAGGTTTTACGGTTCGTGGCGTGGCTTGTCCACGGTCTGCCCGGGATTTCACCCCGTCAGACCGACCAGAGCACCGTGAGCCGCGATCGGCGGATACGGGCATCATGCGTGGCCAGAGGGATGCCTGATGCCCTCGCCGTGGCCACTATCAGTCGATCGGCCGGATCCTGATGAAACGTCGATGGAAGCCGCGTCATTTCCGCCACCACCGCAGGAGTGATCGGGTGCAGTTCGACCGCGGCCGGCGAGGCCGCAATCCGAAGCCATTCCTCCAGATCATCGTCGAGCCGCATCCGCCCCAACTGCACGAGCAATGCCACTTCCCAGAGACTGATGTCGCAGAGCCTGGGCCGACTGCCGCTCGGCAGGTCGTCCAACGCCTCCCGCTCACGCTTCGAGAGCCGAGGATCCCCGATCATCCACCAGACCCAGACATGCGTATCGAGAAGAGGCGGCTTCGTCATCCCAATGCCTCGTCATTGCAGTGCTTCGATGTCTGACTCATCGACAACGCTCGCAAACGGATCGCCCCTGAACTCACCCCTGCCGCGGAGCGCAACCCACGGTTTTTCCTCGCGCGCAGGAACGACTCTCGCCACCGGTCGACCCCGCTTGAGGATGACAAGTTCTTCACCGGTGCGACTGACCTGATCGAGCAGCCGCAGACATTGGGCCTTAAAAAGCGAGGCTGTGATCTTCATAAAGACCACTGTACATGACCAGTGTACGGACTGTCAAGACTTTCCGATGGACGACCACGCCACCCGACGCACGACCAGAACGCGAAAACACCGCGACACCCCAACCGGACACCACTTCCTCGCCGCGGAAGCGCCGGCGAGGGTTTCCCGTATACTCCGACGGAACAATTTCCGAAGGGAGTCGAGCCGTGCCGAAATGCTGGCGAATTCTGCCGCACGACCGCGGCTTGGTGGAGTCGATCGAACGGTCGGCCGGGGTCTCCGCCATCGCGGCCCGGCTCCTTGCTACACGGGGTCTCATCGATGCTCCGGCCGTTCGCTCGTTTCTCGGCGGCACGATGGCCGACCTCCGCGATCCCGACCTGCTGCCGGGCATCCCAGCGGCGGCTGACCGGCTGCTGGCGGCGGCGCGGGCCGGCCGGCCCATCGTGGTCTACGGCGACTACGACGCCGACGGCATGTGCGCCACCGCGATCCTGATGAGTTGCCTCGAGGCGATCGACGCGAAGGTGAGC
>CANFQO010000045.1 GCA_947449135.1 Planctomycetaceae bacterium
ACTCGTCGTAGGGCCTGTGTTCGAGGTTCACGAACCGGGTGAAGTCGTGCTGCCAGAGCAGTTTGACGTCGCCAATGGGGCCGTTGCGCTGCTTGGCAATGATGATTTCCGCCTGCCCCTTCACTCGCTCCCGGTCTTCGTCGGTCGTCTGGTAATACTCCTCGCGGTGCACGAACATCACCACGTCCGCGTCCTGCTCGATGGCGCCAGATTCGCGGAGATGATTAAGCCGCGGCCGGTTGTCCCGTGACACTTCCGCCTGCCGGTTGAGCTGTGCGAGGCAGAGCACCGGAATGTCGAGTTCACGCGACATCGTCTTGAGTCGGCGGGCGATCTTCGCCACCTGCTCCTGTCGCGGGTCACGCGGATTATCCGGCTCGATGAGCTGGAGATAGTCGATGACGATCAGCGACAGGCCCTGCTTTCGCTTGAGCCGGCGGGCCACTGCGGCGATCTCGGTAAGCGTTCGCCCGGGCGTGTCATCGATGTAGAGCGGAGAGGAGCTGATCTCGGCCGACTTCTGCACCAGCCGCCGCCGGTCTTCCTGTGAGATCGTGCCGTTGCGAAGCCGATGGCCGTTCACCTGCGCCGCGGAGCAGAGCAGACGATCGGCCAGTTCGAGGCAGGCCATTTCGAGGCTCACAAACAGCGCCGGCTGCTTGGCACCAATGGCGACGTGCTCGGCGATGTTCATCGCGAAGGCGGTTTTTCCCATACTGGGGCGGGCGGCCAGGATGATCAGCTCCGAGTTGTGCAGCCCTCCGCAGAGCGAGTCGAGGTCGGTGAAGCCGGTCTCCACGCCGCCCATGGCATGCTCGTGCTTCATCCGCGCATCCATGCGGATCATCACCTCCTCCAGCACCTCCTCGATCGGCTTTGCTTCCGCCGAACTGCGGTGCTCGAGGATCTGGAAGATCTTTGCTTCGGCCCGGGCCACCAGTTCGCGTGGCTCGTCGGAGGCGTCGTAGGCGTCGCGAAGGATGTCGGTGCTCGCGTCGATCAGAGATCGGAGCATCGCCTTGTCGCGAACGATCTGGGCGTAGTGGGCGGCATGAGCGGCATGCGGCACAGACTCGAGAATGTCGACGATCGCTGGGGCCCCGCCGATGCGTTCGAGGTCGCCCTGCGTGCGGAGCCGCTCCAGCACGATCGTCGTGTCGATTCGCTTGCCCGAGTCATGCAGTTCGAGCAGGTGCCGATAGAGCACCTGATGCGCCTCGTCGGCAAAGTCATCAGGCCTGACAAGCAGGGCGATGTCGTCGCAGACGTCGGGCTTGAGCAGGATGCTGCCGAGCACAGCCCTTTCGGCATCGACGTTGGCCGGACGCTCCCGCGACTCAACGACCGAAACCGCGGCCCCACCAGCAGCGTCGTCGCCCCTTTTTCGCCGCCGATCAGGCGACCGCTGCCCGTTCGATTGCTTGTCAGAAAATTCCCGGCGGGACGAATCCCGCGACGCGCCGTCTCGCGAAGCAGCCATCTGACAGCCTCCCTGTATGTGAACGGACGCCAGCCCTGGCACGAATGACAGCAGATGAAACGAGCGGTCGCACGCCAGCAGGCGTCGTGCGACCGACAGCTCTCACGGCAACTCCTGCCCGGCCGGGCCGGCTGCAGGAGAAACGTGAACTACTTCGCGGCGCTTTCGCTGCTCGACGGCACCACCCAGACCTTCAGATCGCCCTCCACCTCTGAAGCAAGGCGGACGCGGACGGTGTAGAGGCCGACTTCCTTGAGCGGCCCCTGCAGAATGATCTGATCGGCGGTCACCATCAGATCCTGCTGCTTGAGCGAGCGGGAGATTTCGGTTGAGCCCACGGAGCCGTAGAGGTGGCCCTCGTCGTTGGCGTTGGCTTCGATGGTGACGCTCGTCCGCACCAGCTCGGCGAGCACGCTTCGCAGCCCAGCCAGCCGCTCGCGGGCGATCTCATCGAGCTTGGCGCGGTGCTTCTCGACCATCCGCTTGTGGTGCTCGGTGGCAACGGTCGCCAGGCCCTGCGGAATGAGGTAGTTGTACGCAAAGCCGCGCTTCACCTCGACCACCTCGCCCTGCTTGCCAAGGTGCTCCACGTTGTGAACGAGCAGCAGTTCGATGCCGCCCCGCTTTCCCTTCGGAAGCCGCGAGGTGGCGGGCACACGGATCGTCGGAATATCACGGACGGGCATCACAGAACTCCTGTCAGATGGGGCGTTGGTTGTTTGGTTGGAACGGGGCTTGTGAACGGTTTCAGGGAGTGGGCCAGCAGCCTACGTCGGCACAGGGTGGGCTACGACCTCAGAACGGGATATCGTCGTCGCCACCACCGCCGCCTGACTGGTAGCTCGAGGATTCGCTCGGACCGCCGATATCATAGCCGCCGCCCTGATCGAATTCATCGCCACCTGCCTGGGCCGGGGCACTGCGGCCAGCAGACGCCGGCCGGGCCTTGCTGCGGGGGGCATCGCCGGAGCGGCCCTCTCCCGAGCGGCCACCGAGCAACTGCATCCGATCGCAGACGACGCGGAGCTTGGAATTCTTCTTGCCGTCCTTCTCCCAGGTGTCGAGCTTGAGCCGACCGTCGATCAGGAGGGGGGAGCCCTTCGTCACATATTCGCCCGCGATCTCGGCGGTCCGGCCCCAGAGCGTGACATCCACGAAGGTGGTTTCCTCCACCCATTCGCCCGTGGCCGTTTTGCGGCGATCGTTGACGGCCAGCCCGATGTCGGTGACCGCAGTTCCGTTTGCGATGTAGCGGAGTTCGGGGTCGCGGGTGACGTTGCCCAGCAGGATCACTTTGTTAAAGCTCGCCATGACTCATGCCTCCTTCGCGGTGGTGTTCTCGATGACTGAACAGTTGTACAACACTCGCCGAAGGATAGCCCTTTGCTGATGTCCTTGCAAGCATCCGCGGTTGGCCGGCGACGCTATGCCGAGGGCTTGCGTCGGCCCACAACTGCGGACAACGAGCTGCTATTCCCCGTCAACAGCCTCCGCGACCACGGTATCGGTGGCTGCAGGCCCCACCGGGGCTGCCGGACGTCGTGCCACCGTATCGCCCGCTAATGCGTGCTGAACGAGCGCGTCGGCAATCCGCGGATCGACCCGCAGCACCAGTTTCCGGATGATGTCGTCGGTGATCTCGCACTGCCGCTCGAGGGCAGTCAGGCCGCCGCCTTCCATCCGGAAGTAGGTGAGCCAGTAGACGCCCTTCTTGTGGCCCTTGATCGGATAGGCGAGCTTCCGTTCATCCCACAGCCGGGCAGCCAGAATCGTGCCACCGTTTTGCGTGATGATGTCGGCTACCTGCTGCGCCGAAGCCGCGGGATCGCGGGAGTACTTCGACGGATCGAGAATGAACATTCCCTCATAAACCTGCATGTTGTTTCCGCTCCAAGGGTCGTGGGCTGTCGGGGGACTGGTTACTTGTGTTGATTGTCTTTGAATCGTACTCGGTCAGGGTCAGCCAAGCGACTGTACCGGCTCTGGTCACCGGTGGTGCCGTTTGGCCTCAGTTGTATCTGTTCATGGCCGCCTGGATGCCCAGTGCTGCCCACTCTTCCGCCGCGTCGGCCGCCCGTTCGAGCAGGCAGTCGATGGCCTCTCGCTCCGACTTTGCAAACTTTCCCAGCACAAAATCGGCTGATTTCCAGCCGGCAGGCATGGGGCCGACGCCCACCCGCAGACGGGGAACCGCCGTGCCGCCCAGTCGGGACAGCACGTCGGAGAGGCCGTTTTGACCGCCGGCCGAGCCGCTGGAACGCAGCCTGATCGTGTCGGTGGGAAGTTGAAAATCATCGCAGATCACCAGAATGTCGCCATCATCGATTTTGTAAAAGTCACGAGCGGCCAGCACGCTCGTTCCACTGAGATTCATCCACGTCAGCGGCCAGAGCAAGAGCACCGGGCAGCCCCTGAGCGTGGTCTGAACCGTGTCGCCCTGAAACCGGGACCGCCGGACAGGAGAGCCGGCCCGCCGGGAGAGGATCTCCAGCACGTCGAAGCCGACGTTGTGGCGAGTGCCCTCGTAGCCTCGTCCCGGGTTGCCTAGGCCAACCAAGAGTTTCACGTGTGGTTGCCGGGAAGCATCGACCGCGGTTCACACCGCGTGTCCTCAGGACTTCTCCGCTTCGGCCTCTCCTTCCTCTGTCGGCTTGCGGCCGATCAGTTCGGGCTCGGCGCCACCAGCAGCCGCTTCCTCGCCCTTTTCGACGGGGACCGTGCAGGTGACGACAGCGTCATCGCCATCGACAAGGGCTTTTGCCCCGGCCGGCAGTTCCAGATCGTGCACCTTGATCGTGCCGCCAAGTTGGAGCTTGCCGACTGCAGCATGGATCTT
The DNA here is from genome assembly GCA_947449135.1 of Planctomycetaceae bacterium. Classification (GTDB taxonomy): domain Bacteria; phylum Planctomycetota; class Planctomycetia; order Pirellulales; family UBA1268; genus CAMCQY01. Next base: position 4,317 of record CANFQO010000045.1, read on the forward strand.
CTCGGGAACCGCGTCGGCCCGGCATTCCAGTTCGATCTCGTGCAGGATCAGGCTGACCACGCCGCCGTTCCGCTGGCCAGGGCACTCGCCCTTGAGGTCGACCGGAACCTTCACCTTCACGCGGTCGGTGGCACTGACACGCAGGAAATCGACGTGGACCGGCTCGACGCCGAACGTGTCCCACTGCAGTTCGCGGATCAGGGCACCCGTCTTCACGGCGCCCTTCAGTTCGACAATACGGCTGCCGTGCCGGACCGCTGCCTGGACGGCATCGCGGGTGGCAACGAGATCGACGCACTTCTCACCGTGACCGTAGAGCACGGCGGGCACGAGCCCTTCGCGGCGGAGCTTTCGGCTCGCGCGGGTGCCGGTCTCTTTACGGAGCTTGACTTCTACAGAATCGCTCATGGGGACTCCTCTTGGGAAGGGAGCCATTTTGCCATGCCCGGGCGGTTCCGCAAGACGAGTTCACTCTTCTCCGCATTCAGAGCGATTTGTCGAGAAACGGCAGCCGTTTCCCTGTCTTTTTTCAGCCGAACCGCCGATTCCCCACCCAAAACAGCCGCCCCCTCTGGCGAGGCCCGTGGCCGGTCCAAAATCACTGAAACAGGTCTCTAAAACAGCTCACTGAAACATCATGCTGACCGACTCATTGCGGTGGATCCGCTTGATGGCCTGCCCGAGCAGGCTGGCGACCGACAGGACCGTGATGTTGGGCAGTGATTTCTCGGGCGGCAGCGGGATGGAATCGGTGATGATGATCCCGGCGAAGGGGGCCGCCTTGAGCCGCTCGATGGCGGGGCCGACGAGCAGGCCATGGGTGGCTGCGGCGTAGATGGCCTTGGCCCCGTGCCGGTGCACCACCTCGGCCGCCGAGCAGATCGACCCTGCCGTGCTGATCATGTCGTCGAACATCAGCGCGATCTTTCCCGACACGTCGGCGCCGATGACATTCGTGCTCTTGGTCGTGTCGGCACTCAGCCGTCGCTTGTCGACGATCGCCAGCGGTGCGCCGAGGTGATTGGCGTGGCCCACGGCCCGCTTGATGCCCCCCGCATCGGCGCTCACCACCACCAGTTCGTCGTGCGGCAGATCGAGCGACTGAAGATGGTTATTGAGCACGGGGGCTGCATAGAGATGGTCCACGGGCACATCGAAAAAGCCCTGGATCTGAGCGGCATGCAGGTCCATGGCCAGCACCCGGTCGGCACCTGCCCGCGTGATCAGGTTGGCGACGAGCTTGGCGGTGATCGGCACGCGGCCGGAGTCCTTGCGGTCTTGGCGGGCGTAGCCGAAGTAGGGGATCACGGCCGTGAGGCGGTAGGAACTGGCCCGCTTGAAGCTGTCGATCATGACGAGCAGCTCCATCAGGTTTTCGTTCACCGGCGGGCAGGTGGGCTGCACGATGAAGACGTCGCGGCCGCGGACGTCTTCGTCGATCTTGCAGGAGATCTCGCCATCAGGAAACCGCCCCATCGAGATCTTGCCCATTGGCAGGTTCAGGTAGCGGCAGATGTCCTGCGTGAGCGGCATATTGGCGGGGCCGCCGAAGATTTTGAGATCGTTCATGAATGAGCCTGCGGGCAGGGGGGCGAACGTGGGGGCCGGGAACGTCACTGTGACCGGGGGCGGTGGGTTCTTCAAGCCGCTGTACGACTTACCGCCGGACGAGTGCCGCAGCGACGGCGGCGAGTTGTTCCGGGGTGTTCACTGAGAGCGTCTCGCTCTGGTCGAGGCAGGCGATCGCGTCGACGGTGCGGCCTTCGGCCAGCAGCATGCCGGGGCAGTCGGTGATGTAGTATTCGCCGGCGGCGTTGGCGTTGTTGAGCTGCGAGAGGGCGTGCAACAGGGCTCTGGCCTCGAACACATACGTGCTCATGTTCACCTCGCGGATGCAGCGTTGCTCGGGCGTGGCGTCCTTCTCCTCGACGATGCCAACAAAGGCTCCGGTGGCGTCTCGCACGATCCGGCCGAGGCCGGTGGGATCGGTCGTCACCGCCGAACCCAGCAGGCAGTCGGCTTGGAGTTCGTGAAACCGGCGGAGCAGGCCGGTGACACTTTCGGGCCGCAGCATTGGCGAATCACCGCAGACGATCACGACGGGGCGTCGGGCGTCGGGCGATCCCTCACTCAGCCGCTCCTTTATCAGCGAGGCGGCGGCGGCCACGGCATCGCCCGTGCCACGCTGTTCTTTCTGGAGGGCGAACGACACACCCGGCAGTCCGGCGAGCGTTTCTTCGACGAGCGAGGCCCGGTAGCCGACAACGACGATCCGGTCGGTCACGCCTGCAGTGGCGAGGGCGTCGAGCACCCAGCGGACGAGCGGCTTGCCGGCAGCTTCAAAGAGCACCTTCGGCAGATCGCCCCCCATCCGCGTGCCGCGACCGGCAGCCATGATGATGGCGATGGGATGGGCGGGAGAGATGCTGGGCGTTGGAGTGGCCATGGGTTGCTTCCAGTCGGCTTTTTGCAAAGGGGAGCGGTTGATTCGCCTACTTTGCAAGACAGATGGCCAACGGGGCAACGGCAAGATTTCGCATGGCCGTGTGCCGCTCCGCTCCGTTTTCTGAGCCGTTACGGCAGGGACGCTGGGGCGGTGGCTTCACAAGCGCCTGATGCCACAGGTCAACGTAAATCGTCCTCTGGCTTCCGCGCAATGACGAGAAACTGCTTGCCGAATACCTTCCAAAGCAACGGAAGCCGAAGATACAGCGAGATGAGATACGGCGGCGGCGTGAAGCCCTGGGACATCGAGTAAGGGAGAAATCGCGGGACCGCCTGCTCAACAGCGAATCCTGTCAGCGAAAGGATTTCGGTGAGGGATCGTTCAGTGAGTGGGATAAAGTGGTCCCAGAAATCCCAATAGGCCCCCTCCACGAATCGGGCATTGGGCCCGAGGCAGATGATGCGGCCCCCTGGCTTCAGGCAGCGGAATGTCTCCTGCAGGGTCCGCCGGAGGGCATCTTTGTCCGGAAGGTGCTCGAAGAAATTGCTGGTAAAGACCACATCAACCGATGATTCTTCGATGTTCCAGTGACTGGAACAATCCTGAAGGAGCACCTCCACTCCGGCCCCGACGCGAGATGGCATGTCGGGATTGAGATCCATCGCGATCCGGTGTTTGGCTTGGATGTTCCGAGTAAATTCACCCCAGCCCGCCCCCAGATCGAGCACCGTGCCATCCAGAGGCACGAATTGCTGGAAGTAGCTCTTGGTCAGAATTTTCCAGACTGCATCCCGGTATGGCGCAAGATCGGAAAAGCGTTCTCTGTATTCGGCACCTAGATCTTGCAGCATTTCCATAGAAATGTCCTCTGTTCCTTTTGGCCTAGGCCCGCGATCGTGAGCCAGTTCATCGAAAGCGACATCGATCTCAACAAACACGGCAATACAACGCTCAGCCCGCAGGCGGCCTGCATCCCCCGGGAATTCTCCCCGAGGCTACTTAGCGATTGGCGCGCGGGCAAATTTTTCAGAAAACGAAAGTGTCTGCCCCTTCTTAACTGCCCAGCCGGTCTCAACATCTGGCCGCAGTCGTGCCGAAGACCAGGAACCGCTGCAATCGTCGCAAACATTTGGCGGACGTCCGTGGGTCTGCGTGCCGTACCATGTTTCGACTCTGAGAGAGGGAGTCAACCCGCGAAGCTGGGAGTGCGGTCGAGAACGGTTGTGGCGAGCCCTAGTGACGCTGCGAACGCATGGACACCCCGGAAAAAGCCGTCATTTGAGGTTGGGCCATGACGGGCACTCGCCCAGGCCCTATGGGAATAGTTTTAAGTGGGTTTCCTTGACCCCTGCCGGGTTCGTAAGTACCGTCAAACTAAGCGTTTTTTGTGGTTTTTCCGGGCGGCCGCCAGCGCCGCCCGTCCGGCGGTTAGGTTTCGATGACTCCCACAGCCCATCTGACCGAACCCGAACCGGCTGCCTCCGTGCCACACCGCACCGTGGCCAGGGTCGACGAGGGCGACATGCCGCCCCAGAGCATGGTGGCCGAAGCATGGCGGGATTGGTGGGCTGGCACCCGAAATGTCGCCCTCTGGCTGACGCTCGCGTGGTACGACGTCACGCTCAAGTATCGGCGTTCGATGCTCGGCCCGCTGTGGATCACTTTGAGCATGGGAGCCATGCTTTTGGGCATGGGGCCGCTGTATTCCGTGCTTTTTAATGTTCCCTTGCAACGGTTCTACCCGCATCTCGCCTTGGGAATCATCTTCTGGAACTTCTTCACAGCCAGCATCACTGACGGCTGCAACGTCTTCATCGCCTCGGCGCCGTACCTCAAGCAGAGCGAGTTTCCTCGCAGCGCGTTTGTCTGGCGGGTTCTTGCCAGGCAGGTGATAAACCTTGCTCATCACATCATTCTCTTTATCCCCATAGCCTTCTGGGCGGGCATCACCCCTTCGTGGCAAATGCTGCTCTTCGTGCCGGGATTTATCGTTGTTCTGATCAATCTTCATGCCGCAAGCATCACGCTCGGCATCATGTGTGCACGATTTCGCGACGTCGGTCCTATCGTTGCCAGCGTTCTCCAACTGCTGATGTTCCTCACGCCGGTGTTCTGGTTTCCAGACAAGCTGCCGGAGAGGGCTAAATTCATCCTCTACAATCCGCTGGCGCAGATGCTCGACGTTGTCCGTCTGCCACTGCTTGGTGGATATCCGACGACGGGCACGTGTTGGTTTCTGCTTGATCTGACATGCCTGAACGTGGCTATCGCTGCCCTTCTCTACACGTTTCGACGTCGGCAAATCGTGTACTGGCTTTAAGGGACTGCGATGGTACGTCTACGACTTAACAATGTGTCGGTCGACTACCCGGTCTTCGGGTCGCGTGCTGGGTCGTTGAAAACGACACTTGCTGCAGCGGCGACCGGTGGAAGGATCGGACGTGATGCGGGAATCACCGTCGTTCAGGCGCTTCGCGACATCTGCCTGGATCTGCGCGAGGGCGACAGACTGGGCGTCGTCGGCCATAACGGTGCGGGAAAATCAACGCTTTTGCAGACCCTCGCGGGCGTGTACCCGCCAAGCCGCGGCACGTACCATCGGAATGGTTCGGTATCGAGCCTCGTGAACCCGATGCTTGGCATCGAATTGGATGCGACCGGCTATGAAAATATCGTTATCCGCGGACTCATCCTCGGCATGGATCGCTCTGCGATTCGTCGAATCACACCCGATATTGTCGAATTTAGCGGCCTGGGCAACTACCTCTCCATGCCAGTGCGAACCTACTCGACTGGGATGATGATGCGACTGGCCTTCGCGATCACGACCGCCGTCCGCACTGACATTTTACTCATGGATGAGTGGATCTCCGTTGGGGATGCGTCGTTTCAGCAGAACGCAGAGGCGCGGTTGCGGCGAGTTGTCTCGAATGCCGGAATACTTGTGCTGGCGTCGCACTCCCGCGGTCTCCTCGAACGGGAATGCAACCTAATTCTGGAGTTAAGCCACGGCGTTGCGGCGAATCCGCCGGCCCGCCTTTGCAAGGAGACGCTGTGAGTCGCACAGCCTTTTTCCATAACGGACTGACTCGCAGCATGCGGGGCATCGAAATCGGCCCGTCGTACCGACCGCTGTGCCCAAAAAATCAAGGCTGGAACACACTCGTTGTTGACCACGCCACCAGGGCTGAACTCGTCGCCAAGTACACGGCCTGGAAAGTTGACACATCGTTGATTCGACTAGGGGACGTGATAGTGATGGTGAAGACCACGTTCGAAGAGCAGACGCGGGCAGTCGGATACGCATCCCCGTGACGTAAAGCAACAATGCCGTTGTCATCCGCACAAGGCGCGCTCCCGATCACTGAGGGGGCGACGGTAGCCGTTACGAAGCTGATTTGTAATCCTGTTGGACTATCTCTCCGTTCTTTGCCAGTGTGTTGCCGTGATCTACTCCGACCAATTCGTCTGGCTGCACTTTCCGAAAATGGCGGGCTCTGCGGTCGAACGCATCTTCCGGTCTCACTTCCGTTGCGATCGGTCGATTGTTTGCGATTTTGTCTCGCCGCTGATGGTGCGGCTGCGACTCGTCGAACCCGTCTGGCATGATAGTGTCGCGGAAAGGGAAAGCCGGCGGCCAGGCTTCTCCGCTGCTGGCAAAACCGTGATTTGTGGATTGCGACGCCTGCCCGACTGGCTTTACAGCCGGCATATGTTCGAGGTGCAGCGATCGCCCGCGCTCCCTCACCGGATTGATCGACTGACCGAGGGGCGTTTTCTTGAGCACACGGGGGCGATTGGGTTTGCGGACGATTACATGAGGAAATACCTGCCTCCCGATCTTCTCAATAGCGGTGTCGTCCGGATCATCCGGGTCGATAATTTCCGAGATGACTTTCGCGCAGCGTTCGGGGAATTCATAGATGTGAACCGTATTCCCGAATGCGACTTTTCAAGCGTCCGCAATAAGACTCGCTTGAGCGACCCACTGGCGAGACAGACGATCAACTCACACGTCCGTCGAATCTACGAATCTTGCCCTTACTGGGCCGAAGTGGAGGCGAACTTTTACCCCACAAGACAAGCGTGAACGCTTTCTGACCGTGATCGCTGTTTTCACGCAGCCCGACCAGTCGCCAAGGCCTCTTTACTGCCAGATTCGTGCCGGTTCCTAGCAACAGCCTACTTATTGAGTCCCCTGCCCTGTGCGATACTCATGACTCTTAAGGCATTTGTTCTTCGGTGGCCATCTCTGCCACCTGGCTGGCCACGCCAACAGCCAGCCAGTTTCCGGCCTGCGTTCCGTTATCGATGAACTGTACCGTAAACTCTGACGGCAACTGAGTGTGTGAGAATTCAAGAATTGACCAGTTGGTCATTCCACGCGGCATCGTATCAAGGAACAGATTCTCGCAACCTATTATGCGGATTGAACCCCAGTCGAGTGGGCCGTCCGATGGCCCCGTTCTAAATAGTATCTGTTCGTCTCGCTTCATCCTTATCTCGATTACGCCCGTATCTTCATCGGAGGTAACGAAACTGCCATTCAATTCTACGTCGCTCAATTGCGAACTCTGGCCATCGCCGCCGCCTGGTATGGTGCGTGTGAGTCTCGCCACCTGCCTATTCTTCTGATTTGATCCGTAAGCAGCGGCTCCCCCGCCCACTCTCGTATAGGGAAACGTCTGCGAGCTGATGCCGGCCGGACTCCATTGTCCCCAGGGGATAATCCGCCCATTAAACTGCTCGCTCCACCAGCAATCGGTGGCGCGACCAGTGGTTGTTACGGGCATAGCGTAGGATGTGAAAAAGCGGGCGGATGAAAGATGAGCATCCCACTGTAAGTCAACGTGGGGGCGTGTCCATGAGAAAGTGGCATTGAGTGCCCCGAGAATAATAATTATTGCAATCGGTATGCGGCGGAGGCCGGGTGAATCCGCCAGTATGTACAGCAGCGACCAGTAAAGAGTGATGAACGGATAAAAAAAATAGCGGGGTCCCGCCCAGACGGGGTGCAGATGCATTGGCGAAACTCGTGCGATCGAAAGGCAAACTGTTGCGGCATAGAGGCATAGCAGGCAGGCGAACGCAGCGCCTAGCCTGCTAGCGGAGTGTGCAATCGCAGCGACTATAACAAGCGAGGCGAGCCACTGTAACGAGGTGTAGAACAGGCCTAGTCCAAAAGTCGGCCAAACCACGAAGCCGCCGAGAAACCTCGGTATTGCATAGTTCGTGATGTCGTCAAGAGGCGGGGCTTGTGTTCGAGCCTGTGCGAATAGGACGAATCCCTGGACCACTGCGACTATTGTCGCAGTCAAAGCGATAACTACGTCGCGTGTGTTTTTGCGGTAAATGAGTGAACGTAGCCAAAGAAAAGGGGTCACGGCGATGATCAGCGGCGAGGATAGCCCGGCGAACAGGGTTAGAGCGATGCGATAGGCACAGTGGCTGCGGTCCGGTTGCCACAGCACCAATAACAGGAGCAGCAGGCCCGCCCACCAGAACGAGTAGAGCGGAGTTCCGAAGCACTCGGGGTCCGTGGGAATAAAAGCGCAACATAAGGCACACAAAAACCGGTGCCGCAAGAGCGTTGGTGCCAGCCAGACATTCATCAGGCAGGCCCAGGAGAACACAAGGGCCAATACGCTGCTAGCGAAAGGATAGAAGTCAAGGCCGAACAGTAGTGAGATGCCCGATAGCAGCTTAGAGCTTAACAGATAGTATCCGTTGACAGGCACGGCTAGACTGCGCCAACCGTCGAGCATGAATCCAGGGATAACAAGAGTGCCATCTTCACACCATACGGTAGGGTGCGTAATGTCCGCGAGGCGACGGGACAAGAGGGTGATAAGCAACACGAACGATCCGCAAGCACGAGCTGCGATCGCGATATCCGCGTTTGTTTGTAGGAATCTAAAGGTCATCGGCAAAATCCGGTAGCAGTGGTGTCGCTGTTCGGAATCCTTGCGTGCGCATGCTGGGCTGGCTTCGTCGTCACCAAGACCTCGATATGCTCAGCCCGTACGCCGTGTTCCAAGTCGTCCAGATGCACGATGTGCGTAAACAGGCCGCTTGCTAAGAAAATTCGTTCACAGATGTCGTAGCCCCAGTCGACGGTCACGAGCGCCCGGCCGTCGCCCACTGGGTTGCCATGGTATTGCTCGGGCAAGAGATGATGGATAGCGCCGTTGATGATTCTTGCCCGGACACGACTAGGTTTTTCCTTGGTGGTGATCGGCACCGTAAAAATGTGCATGCCACCCGGGCGGAGCGTCCGCGCAATTTCTCGGAACGCCTGATCGGGATCGAGGACGTGTTCGAAGACGTCCTGCGTGACGTGCAAATCGACACTGCTGTCGCCGAACGTGAGTCTCTCAAGGTTCTCGTTTCTCGTGCCGCCGACGTCCATCTCGCCGCTATGGTCGGGAAAAAACTGGCTGGCTATGTAACCGGGGCATTCGCGGGCAAGTTTAGCGCTGGCACCGCGGACCGCAGGCGACGACTCGTGAACGATCGCTCCCCGCCACTCTGGGAACCAGCGGTCGATCACGAGCATTAGTGCCCGTTCTCGCGGCACACTACCGCAGTGGGTGCACACGAAAAAATCCCGGAACCAATCTCGATAGGCTACGAAACGCGTGTCCATGTCGCAGGTACTACAGTGGCCATAACAGGCGAAAACCGCGTTTTCAGTGCTGCTCATATGTGTTGACTCGCGAGTATCGTAGGCCTCAGTCGTCGTGTACGCGGGCTGTGGTGGTAACGGTGTACGGTGCGCCTGCTGTTCTTCGAGCCGTCGCTAGCTGCAATCGATCAGCGCGACTGTGTTATCGAGACTTGCGAATTAGGAATATTCCCTGCTCACACACCAACGGGTCATCTATGAAGTCAATATGCGACACATTATCCCCCAGGACATCTTCGAGAAACCTGCGTGGCATAGCAGCCCATCCGTAATTATCGGGCGTAAGTACGTCTGCGTGGCCGCCAACGCTTGAGAACACATGCTGGCCTGACGCGTAGCATTCCATAGCACTCGCCGGATCGTGGAAAAGTGCGGCGTAGATCTGCTCGTAACGGTTTCGTTCGCGGTCGTCCTTACGACTGCAGGCTAGGCAGAGGTTCAGGAAACGATCAGTCATTGTTGTGAGTAAGAGAAGCCCACCGGGACGAACGCTCCGCATCAACTCAGTGAGCCAGTGACGTGCAGATGAAGATGAAAGGTGCGAAAAAACTGAAAATCCATAAGCAACGTCGAAGAAAGTGTCGGGAAACGGGAGCGTACCCATGGGGTCTACTTGCACGAGTGTTCCGGCTACCCCGAGCGAAGTCGCTTCATCAAGAATAGACCGGTCGACGTCGACTCCATAGAGGTGTGCTGAGTCAACGTCTTTTACGAATAGTCTAAGAATTCGGCCCCAGCCTACTCCGAAATCCAAGACGGTAGTCTCTCGGGTTAGCGTGGCTTTCGTCTTTAGTAGTGTGTAGATCGCGAAGGCCTCTATAAGTGCCGCTTCGCCTGACTTGCCGACGAAAATCTCTTGCCGGTGCGACGAAGGGAACGCTGGTAAGCCAGGGACAGATCGATGAATCGACTCGGTGACTGTTTCAAGCCACTGTTGCTCATCGAGGTCATGAAATGTAAGCGGTATAGGCATATGAGTGTTCTCAATCAGGGCTTTTCTAAAGGGCGTCACTTAGGTAGGTCGTGAATAAAGCGAGTGCTGTCATAGATTCGCTTGTCCTGCGAGACCTGTAAAATCTCCCTCGCGGTATCAGGTTGCGGATATACGATCCAGTGGACGCGGGCCAAGTTTTCTATGGACGTCTTGTTGTACGCCCAGGAGCAAGCACAGACGCTCAGGCACAGCGTGTATGTCGCGATAAGGGCGACCTGTTGGGCTCCTCGCGAAGCCTGCGTTGCCTGGTCTCGTAGGTGCCGCCAGAACATCGTAAGCAATGCCGCCCAGAGTACGATCGCGTAGACGCTGTACTTGGATTCAAGTCCGTAGTCTGCTCCAAATTGAAAGCGAGCCATCGCGGCAGCGAGGCCGATGAGAATCTGAAGTCCCGCAGTGTAAAAGTACACCGGATATCGCTGGTAAAACCGATTCAGTGCGGCGTAGGCCATAAGTGCTAAGGACGCCAGTCCCAAAATCTGGCACGGTAGTCGTGCAGGGAGGAGGTTGCCGCAGAAGTTGAGCAAGAACTCGGCCACGACAAGCGGAGATGACAGGGCTAGCGTCAGGCTCGTTGTGCTTCTGTCGCCGGGGACAAAGACAGCCGTTGTCAGCACCAGAATGAAAGCCGTGTGAGCGGCGACGATAGCGAGACGGCGATAATGGCCCGTGAGCAGGCAATATAAGCCGATCACGGGGACGACGAGGATTCCCGCGCCGCTGGTGAATACGCTCAGGTAGACCATGGTGTACCCGATCCACGTCTTCCACGGCCGCCGCTGATCGTCTGTCGTGCACAGCAATGCGACGCTCAGAAATCCGAACAGCGCTTGCATGTATTGTGGTAGACCGGCCATCGCCCAGTTGACGAGCGTCGCATAGCGAAGGTTTAGAAAGAGCGCGGTAAACGGGATCGTCAGTTCGTTGCGCGCATTCCGGCCGGTGTCGCGGATGAAACACCAGGCGAGCCCCATCCATAGGCCCGTGCCGACCAGAATCAGCCAAGTAAAATTGGCCGTTCCGGAGAGGAGATAGCCGGCAACCGCTGCGGCACGGGTTGTTGCGATACGGTGTTCATTGTGTGTTGCCATGAGCAACTGGGCGCGGCCCCACGCGTCAGCATCCGTAAACTTATTGAGGAATTGCAATATGGCATCGTAATCGTCCATGAGTGGCATGTTTGCAGCATTGATTACGACAAACGACGCCCACACTATCGCGTAGCCAATCGCTGTTACACGAGCCAGTCTGGGAAATGAGGCCATAAAGTTCATGAGAGTGGGTGGGACGCAGGTGAGGTGACGCGATCGAGGGGCGGTGACTGTCGCGGGAGGGTCAGAGCACCGGCACGGTATGTCCAAGTGCCGGATAATCGAAGATGTCGCTGCCGCTGAGGGCCGCGGCTGTGCAGCGATAGCCGGCATGACGCGCGATAAGGGCGAAGGCGCGTTCGCATGCGTGAGCTAGCGTAAAGTTCTGTTGACCGGCTTCGTCCTCAAAAGCGAGCATGGACTCGGGGAGCGAAGCAAGAGGCGCAAGGGCCTCTGGCCGGAACCAAAACATCGACCCTGCGTAAAAGGCGAGCGGCGGATCGTTCGACGGCACGTGTATGCCGACAGCCGTCAGCAACTCGCCGAGTCGCCCTTCATTAGCGCCTCCGAATTGCGGATGCGTGAGAAAAAATCGTAGAGGTCCGACAAGACCAACCGTTGGATCATCGAAGAGGGCTATCGATTTTAGAGCCGTGAGCGATGTGCCGAAAAGGTCGCCATACAACTGCCTGCGCCAATCTGCGCCGCGGTCGCTGTATGTGCTTTTTTTGCCATGTATCTTCAGGACTGCCTTGTAGCCATCAAGCAGGCCGCTCCGCAGCAGCATCAGGAACGGCCTGACATCCCGTCCCTTGTTTTCAACGACGCAGACGCTGGTGCGGGCGGCAACAGACGCCGCCGTATTCAGCATGAACGGCACGTCGGCCTCAAAGGGCGTCGTGATATAGAGGTCAAACGGCTCAAGGATAGACTTCAGCGATTCACAGATTTCGGGGAGGAGATCGGCGTAGTAGAGGTGAAGGGCCACGGCGACACGGGAGCGGCCGTCGCCGGCACCCGATGAAGTGACCACCCGCCTCGGATCGATTGTCAAGCCGTCGGCAGCCCGCGTTGACAGGCCGTCGGTGCCCACGCGGTAGTGACTCCGCATGCGCGTCAGCGATTCTTCAATCCGCCCCAGTCGCTCGTCACTGCAGAGGTTTTGCAGGGCGGGGTTATCTGCGACGTGCGGCTTGGCTCGCAAAACCTCGGTTTTGATAATGCCATGTTGTCGGGCCAGTGGCGCGACAGCAAACTGCGTCAGGTTGACATCGCACCAGTGCCGATAGGGTTGAGGAGTGAGCCAAAACAACGGCCCCTTACCTGTCGACATCGCACGCAACCATCTGCCGCAGGCCGCGAGCCAATCCGGGGTGCTGATGCTGAAAAACGCCTTCGTTCCTACGGCCTGCTCCTTGAGCACGCGGGACAGACCGAGTTCATAGCTCAGGATCAGTTCCAGCTTTGTGTTGAGCGGTCTCACCGCCTCGAAAAAACTTCTGAACCAGGTGGAGCGGACCGCCCTCGAACTAAAGGCGAGAAGATATGACTGCAAGTGCCATTGGATCTGCTCGGATTCCGTCAGTCCGACCACGTCGGCCTGATCCGTAGCCTGCACCATCCCGCGCAGTGTTTCCGTAAACACATCCGGGTCGAGCAGCATGAAACTTGAGTTGAGCAACAATACAGAATGCAGATCCGGGGTGTCGTTCAATCGCATGAGTCCCACGCGATAGCTCATGAAGTCGTAGCCGACGTTTGGTCGACGGACGATCTCGACCTTTCCGAGATCGGCAGCCGCATCCGCCGGCAGTCGGCTGGTCGTGACGAGAATGATCCGATCACATACCCGGCCGAGGCACATGAGGACTTCGCGAAACATCTCGTCGATCTGTTCGTGCGGATCGTAGTGAGCGACCACTGCGGCGGTGACGGCCATGTCATCCTCGCAGTCTGTAGTAGGAGCGATAGGTGTATCGGGCAGCGCGATACACCAGCGGATATTTCCGAAGTGCGGCTGCGATGCGATGGATACGCTCATTCACCGGTCGGTAATACACCCCATTGGTGGCTGTCGCGGATGCGCCGCCGTGTGCCTCGCGAGACGGCACAGAGGAAAGCTCCGGTGGCGGAGACTGGCCGCTTAATGCGTTCGATAGATCGGCATGCAAGTGCGCCGTCGTGTTCTCGAGCGTGGCGGCGGGATCGACGAACCGCGTCCGGAAGGTGCTCTCCAGATACTGCAATCCCCACTTCACGTCAGGTTCGAGATGACAGCCTTCGCCCCATTCGTTCCAGGCGTTCACGAAAATCAGGGCCTCGTCAGGCCTTTTCGCATGGCGGATTGTGTAAGCCCGTAGATAGGTCAACCACTTGCCATACCACTCAGGCGTCGATCGGACGATCGTGGTCGGGCTGTCCTGTCGCCTGGCGGTGTTGTCCCAGTTGGGGACGATGCCACGAAAATACGTGAACGCCGGAGTAACCTTATGCAGGCTCTGGGCGATCATCTTGCGATAGTCGAGAATTCCGCCGGCGAACGACGGATTCGTGATCGGCGGCACCGTGTTCGGCACGTTCGCCGGGCCGTTGAATTTGTGCGGCGGGAATTCGAGTAGCGAGTCGGCGTCCACCTCCGCGGGATTGGAGATGTCGTAGAAATCAACGACCGAGATGTGCAGGCCGCCAAGACCCGCTTCGCACGCCATCCGCCGCCAGGTTGCGAACGTCTGCTGCGGGTTGGGAATGTGCTTGGCACGGTAGACCACGAGCAGTGGCTTGCCGTCTACCCGGATGTATCGCTTGTCGCGCAACACATCGACGATCGAATGAAAGAAGAGCTCAGCGTCCCCGGTGGCGTACTTCTGCTCCAGGAGCACTGTTTTCGTGTCGCCGTCCCACGTGCGGGTCCAGTTCTCATTCGCCCAGCAGATGCAAAACGGCATGTCGATGTCGCTCTGCATGAAGAGTTCCAGCGGTCGTTCCAGCACCCTGCGGCCACTGAACCAGTAGTGGTAGAAGCAGAAGCCGGAGATCCCATAGAGGCGTGCCATCTCCGCCTGCCGCCGAATGACGTCCGGATTCGAGAGGTCGTAAAAGCCGAGCTCGCGAGGAATGTGCGGTTGATGGTGGCCATCGAAGTTGGGTCGGCCGCGGGCGACATTCGTCCACTCGGTAAAGCCGGGGCCCCACCAGTCGTCGTTTTCCGGGATGCAGTGGTACTGCGGCAGGTAGAACGCGATCAGGCGGCAGGCGTCTTCTACTGTTCGGGAAGTGCCGTTCGCCGATGCTTCGGGAAGCGACATGAGGGCAGCCGTACCGGCATCGGTAGCCGGCCCAACGAGTGGATGGTATTTGCCGTTGGTATGACCGCTGCTTTCAGCGTAGGTAACCACGCCGTTCGTCGCAGGCGTGTGGACAGGCAGTGATTCCGTGAGATGCCGCTTGCACTGCCGTGCCGCGAGATAGTGCGCGATTCGTTGGCGCGGATGGGTACACCAGCGACGCAGTTCACGAAGCGGACTTGTCAGTGTCCAGGACTTGCTCTGGAGAACGGCTTGAAGATCTTGAGACGTGCTCTCCAGGGAGGTCGCGAGACCCGATATTCTCTGCCCCTGTTCGGCAGTCAATGACTCTAGTTCCGCGACCCGGCTGCATGCGGCAGCACGGTCCTGCTCAACGCTCGCCAGAGCTTGCTCCATGTTCATTATGTGAAGCTCGGTCTGCGCGATATTGTGCTCCACCATGCTCGTCGTAAGCGTCAGTGAAGCGACCTGGCGTCGTAGCGCGTTCGACGACTGGCATTCCTGCTCGTATCGCTGCTGCCAAGTCTTCGCGGCGGTCTCTTGCTCGGAGAGGCGGGACTCGCGGGTCGCAACCTCCGCCTGCAGGATAGCCGCGGTCTCATTGAGACGGGCCTGATCTGCCTCCAGCGCGGTGATATGAACACGCAGCTGTTCCGTGAGGTTGTCGCGGCTGGCCAGTTCCTGCTGATTCGCGGCGATATGCTGCTGTAGCGAGGTGACGGTGACTTCCGCAGCGGCCGTGGCGTTGCGCCAGTGTGCCACCTGTCTTTTTTGGTCGTAAATGGAGTACCAGTCGCCCATCGCCTGCTCAAAAGTCGCGCTGTTCAGTCTTGCGACTTGGCACGGTGTGACGCTTCGCTTGTTGCTGTTGTCGCCGGCGATTGACCGCAGTTCGTCGTAGAGTTCGGCTGCCTGGGGTGCGCACTCCCAAAGGAACTTTTCACGAAGCGATCCGGCGAGCGAAGTGAGCATGCCTTCGCGGCTGAGCGACTCCGGTTCGGCCAACGCGATCCCGAGATGTTCCTGAATGCCCGCGAGGACGGTCCGAGGTCTGTTGGCGATATCCGAGGCTTCCACGAGCGAGCACGCTGTGGGATGCCGAACCACGAAGTCACGGATCAAGGAGTTGTAATGCACCCAGCATTCAAGCGCGAGCGGCGGATTGGTGCAGATCGCTTCATCGGTTCCACGACGAAAGAGAGAGTCCACGACTTCCCACGGGCTCCGGAACACGAACACATGCGCGGCGTCTGGCAGAAGCTCTTTCCAAAAATCGAGAAACAGAACTGTTCGCGGATCCTTCCACCCCCACGGGCCGGGTGAGCCCGCGCGGGCATCTGCGAGCGACACGGCTTCGGTCACAAGCCGCTCCGGCATTGCGAGGCGACCGCCAGCCAGGATGCCGTTGTCCGCATAACCATTTGCCCTGAGGGCCCGCATGTGGAATTCGACAAAATCGAGGTCCTCGAAGTACCCGTCGCAGTTCTCGGACGTCGAAGGCATCAGCCTCTGCCCGATATTTATGCCAGCGCTCTGCAACAGCATCGCCGTCAACGATGTGGCGGATCGATGCATGCCCGTGATGATCAACACGGGTTGCTTGGACTCGCTGCGATTTGCCTTCGTGCAGTTCATTGATGTGGTCGGGGGACACATAGACGGGCGGGCTTTATTCAGAAGAACGTGGCGGTGATGTGAGCGAGGCGGAGGTTACGAGGTGATTGTTTGCGGCGCCGTTCTGCGATAATCGCCACGGCTGAAGTATTTCTCCAGCCAGACGGTGGCCACGATGAAAAAGTAACGGCTGCCCATCTCGCGGATCTTGAGCTTCGCCACGCCCGTGCGGCGGTTGCGCCAGGTGATCGGGATCGTTGTCCAAGAGTAGCCCCGGACGATGGCTTTTAGCGGCAGTTCCACGGTGATGTTGAAGTGGGGCGACAGAATCGGCAGGCAGCCATCGATGACCTCGCGGCGATAGGCCTTGAAGGCGTTGGTCGTGTCGTTGAGGCGGATGCCAAAGACGAAACGGATAAAAGCGTTGGCCATCCGGTTGATGACAAGCTTGATCCGTGGGTAGTCGATCACGCCGCCGCCCTTCATGAAGCGGCTGCCAAACACGCAGTCAAAACCCTCGTTCATCACGTTCCAATAGCGGACCACGTCGCGGCAGTCGTCACTCTCGTCGGCCATCATGAAAACCACGGCGTCGCCGGAGGCGGCTTCGATGCCGCGCTGCAGTGCGCGGCCAAATCCGTGCGAGGGGCCGTTCTGCACCGGCACGAGCTCCTCGATACGCTGGGCCGTCTCGTGGAGGATCTGCCAGGTGTGATCGGTGCTGCCGTCGTCCACCACGACGATCTCGTGCGGGATGCCGTTCAATGTGAGTTCGAGGTGGAGATGCTGCACAGTAGAGGCGATGCAGCCCGCCTCGTCGCGGGCGGGAATGATCACCGACAGCAGCCGCAGGGATTCCGCTGCAATGCTCGAGCGTTCAGTTACGACGGGCATTTCGGTCTTCATGGTGTCACCCACATGTTTCAAGCCAGAGGGGATGTTGAATCGCATGCTCCGCTATCTCTTCGAAGATAGCGGCGGGGCCGTGCGAAGGTTTCCAGCCGTATTTCTGGCTAGCGAGGCTGTGATCGAGGACGACCCAGGGCACGTCATAAGGGCGGGTCTCGGCTGCTGATCCGACGGCATGCGGGCCGAATCGCTCCGTGCACCAGTGTGATAGCTGGGCGAGGCTCGTGGCCGATGAAATGCCCCCGGAGACATTCACCAGTTCCGGAACGCCGCCACGGGCGGCCGCAATTTGCTGGACAAGCAACTCACCGAGATCAGCAGGATGGAGGCAATCCCGCACCTGCAGGCCCCGGCCCCCAAAGCCGATGTAAGAAAGCGGTCGCTTGGCGGCCCAGGAGTGGATCCACCACGAGAAGATGCCTTGGTCCGCCCGACCAAACTGGCCCGCACCTGCCATCACGCCACAGCGATCGATGATGAGGGGCGTGCCTGCGGCGAATGCGTATTCCTGGGCCAGCATTTCGCTGGCAAGTTTCGTGGCGCCGTAGAGAGAGACGGGCGCGGACCTGTCGAAGCCTTCGGCAAGCCCCTGGCTGCTTGCTGCCAAGGGCAACGGCTTTGAGACGTCGATTCGATAGGCCGGCGCACCGGAGGCGTTGTCCTCGATGAGAGGCAGTCCGGCCATGGCCGGGATCGAATAGACGCGGCTTGTGCTTAGGATCAAGACGCCGGCATTCCAGCCCGCCGCCGCTTCAAGAAGGTTGATGGTCCCAACGAGATTGTGCTCGATGAGTTGTCGGCGGGTGGCACCGCGGGCGGTTGTCCCCGTGCCAGCGAGAACGCTCGGCTCGGCTGCGGCGTCGATGACCCAGTCGAATGGCCCGAGTGCTGCGATATCGCTGGGCAGCCGGACGTCGCCGTGAATGACGCGAACACCGATGCTCTCCAGGCCAGCACGGTTGGTCTCTGATCCACGTCGCCGGTGGTTGTCGAAAGCTGAGACCTCGTTTTTCGGAGATTCATCCCGCAAACGGCGGCACAGCGCTGCCCCGACGAATCCGCACCCTCCTGTGACAAGATACTTCATGACTGACGCGTGGGGTGGGAGAGTTGGCGTGCTCGGGACGTTAGTTGCGCATCCGGTCGAGTGGATCCATCCCTATCCACCTGTCGCGAATCCGCTCGCCGCTCGTGGGCTTCGACGATCTGGTCGAAGGTTTCCTCAAGAGAAATTTCGGGCCGCCAGCCCGGGTAGTCCGCCTTCATCCGCCGCAGGTCGGAGTAGTAGCAAATGTGGTCCCCCGCCCTCGCCTCGTCGGAGTAGACCCAGTCCATGGCCCGGCCGGTTCGTTTCGAAACGAGATCGAATGCCTCGTGAATCGAACAGCTATTCGCCTTGCCGCCGCCGATGTTGTAGACCGCCGCCGACCGCGGCTCGGCGATGAAGCGTCCGATGAAGGCTGCGACATCTGCTGCGTGGATGTTGTCGCGGACCTGCTTTCCCTTGTAGCCAAATACCGTGTAGCGACGCCCCTCAATGTTGCACTTCACGAGATAGCTGAGAAAGCCATGAAGCTCCACGCCCGAATGGGACGGCCCGGTGAGACAGCCACCCCGCAGGCAGCAGGTGGGCATGCCGAAATAGCGGCCATACTCCTGCACCATCACATCGGCTGCGACCTTCGAGGCACCAAAGAGCGAGTGCTTGCAGGCGTCGATTCGGAACGTTTCTGGAATGCCGTGCTCGTAGGCCGATTCGGCGTATTCCCAGCGGGTTGGCAGTTCGACAAGTGGGATTTCGTTGGGGGCATCGCCGTAGACCTTGTTGGTGCTCATGTGCACAAACGGGGAACCAGCCACGAAACGGCGGGCGGATTCCAGCAGGTTGAGCGTGCCGGCGGCGTTGGTGTCGAAGTCGTCGAACGGGATCGCGGCCGCCCGATCATGCGAGGGCTGGGCCGCAGTGTGCACGATCGCGTCGGGCCTGACGGTCTCGATGAGCCGTAGCACGCCCTCGCGGTCACGGATATCCAACTCGTGGTGCGTGAAGGAGCGGAGCGTCTCGGATAACCGTTGCTGATTCCAGCGTGTATCGCCGGATGGGCCGAAAAACACTGATCGCTGGTTGTTATCGACGCCGTGAACGTGCCATCCCTGCGCGTCGAAGTGAGTCGCCACTTCGCTGCCGATGAGGCCCGACGATCCGGTCACGAGGAGTGTTTTTTGTTTCATGGTCATAGATGGTGATCAAGGGCTAAGGATGAATGATGTGGCGGTTGCTACTCCGCTTCTCAGCGGAGTTGCGAATCCATGCCTCAATACACGCTCTCTTTCATGATCCCGAGCAGATAGGCTCCGTATCCGCTCTTGGCCAGCGGACTCGCGAGCGCGGCGAGCTGCCGGTCGTCGATCCAGCCGCTTCGCCAGGCGATCTCTTCCGGACAGGAAATTTTTAGTCCTTGCCGCTTTTCCAGCGTCTGGATGAATTGCCCCGCCTCGATCAGGCTGTCGTGGGTGCCGGTGTCGAGCCAGGCATCGCCCCGGCCCAGGATCTCCACGTTGAGCTGACCCCTCTCGAGATACACGCGGTTGACGTCGGTGATCTCGAGTTCGCCTCTTGGCGAAGGCTTCAGGTTGCAGGCGATCTCCACCACCTGTTTATCGTAGAAATACAGCCCCGTAACCGCATAGCGGCTGCGGGGGGCCGTGGGCTTCTCCTCCAGCGACTTCGCCCGGCCGGCTTCATCAAACTCGACTACGCCATACCGCTCCGGATCAGCCACGGGATACGCAAAGACCGTGGCGCCTGTGGTCCGCTCTTCGGCCGCATGGAGTCGCTGTGCGAGCCCGTGGCCGTAGAAGATGTTGTCGCCAAGCACGAGGGCTGACGGCCCGCTGCCCACAAAGTCAGCACCAATGATGAATGCTTGGGCGAGCCCCTCCGGCCGCGGCTGCACCGCGTATTCGATCGTCATCCCCCACGCACTGCCATCGCCGAGCAGTTCTTGAAACCGCGGCGTGTCGTGCGGCGTAGAGATGATCAGCACCTCCCGGATCCCGCCGAGCATCAGCGCGCTCAGCGGATAGTAGATCATCGGCTTGTCGTAGACCGGCAGCAGCTGCTTCGACACCGCCAGCGTCACGGGGTGAAGCCGCGTGCCCGAGCCGCCTGCCAGGATGATGCCCCTGCGATTCATGGTGTGGCTCATGCGCTGGCGGCCCCGTAGTGGGAGTCGATCCAGTCGCGATAGCCGCCGCTGGCGACCAGATCGCCATCGCGAATGTCGCCACGCACGAAGATGTGGCGGCCGTCGCCGCCAGTAACGAGGATCATCCAAAAGGCCCTAAAACAAGTGTGCGAGACAT
Source organism: Planctomycetaceae bacterium (assembly GCA_947449135.1). Lineage (GTDB taxonomy): Bacteria > Planctomycetota > Planctomycetia > Pirellulales > UBA1268 > CAMCQY01. Next base: position 24,727 of record CANFQO010000045.1, read on the forward strand.
CGGCAGGAGGGCGTCGTCGATGCCACTCATTGCCGGGGCTTGGATCAGCGGGACTCATGTCGCGCTATCTTCGCCCTGCGGAATAAGCCTCACCGGCCGCAGCACTCGTAAAAAGGGAGTCTTTCAACACTAACCCGCAAAGGGTGCCTGTCAAGAAAAGTGGCACCGAAAACGTAGGCCCTGCCGAATGCGACGGTTTTCCGGTCGCGAGGGCTGCCGGCTCGCCTGGATGGCGAACCCCATCAGCGGCACCGGGCCAGAGATACTGGGTGCCGCGGGAGGGTGCTGGCTCGCCCGGATGGCGAGCCCCATCAGCGGCACCGGGCCAGAGATGCTGGGTGCCGCGTGAAGATGCTGGCTCGCCCGGATGGCGAGCCCTCCCAGCGGCACCGGGCCAGGGATGGCCGGTGCCGCGTGAAGATAGTGGAGGCGGCGGGAGTCGAACCCGCGTCCCGTGATGTTTCAGAACAAACGTCTACGTGTGTGTCCGGTCAATTTAAATCTCGTGGATGCGCCCCCGGCCGACAGGGTTCGTCATCCACCAGCCCGGAACTTTTTTAGCCCCGCCCGTACTAGGCGGTGAAACGGGGCGAGTCGGAT
>CANFQO010000046.1 GCA_947449135.1 Planctomycetaceae bacterium
CGGCTCATGCCGTAGTCCATCACCATCGAGCGGGCGATTGCACTGGCCCGTTCGAGATCGTTCTGGGCACCGGTCGAGACGTCGGCGTAGACCATCTCCTCGGCGATGGTGCCGGCAAGCAGCACCTCGATGCGACTCTCCAGCTCCGACTGCGTGAGCAGGTAGCGGTCGTCCTCCGGCCGCTGCATCGTGTAGCCAAGCGCCGCTAGCCCGCGGGGGATGATCGACACCTTGTGTACCGGATCGGTATTGGGCAGCGAGAAGGCCACCAGCGCATGGGCGGCCTCGTGGTAGGCAACCCGTTTCTTCTCGTCCTCATGGATGACCCGCTTCTTCTTTTCCAGTCCCGCGGTCACCCGCTCGACACCCTCGTTGAATTCCTGCATGCCGACGGAGGTCTTGTTGTTGCGAGCCGCCAAGAGCGCCGCCTCGTTGACGAGGTTGGCCAGGTCGGCGCCCACGAAGCCCGACGTGATCCGGGCGATCTGTTCGAGATTGACCGCGGGATCGAGCTTCACATTGGTGACATGCACCCGCAGGATCGCCTCGCGTCCTCGGACGTCGGGCCGGTCGACAAGCACATGCCGGTCGAACCGGCCGGGCCTGAGCAGCGCCGGATCGAGTGTTTCGGGCCGGTTTGTCGCGGCCAGCACGATCACGCCCGAGTTGCTGCCGAAACCGTCCATCTCAACAAGCAGCGCGTTGAGCGTCTGCTCGCGCTCGTCATGGCCGCCGACGACGCTCGAGCCGCGGGTCTTGCCCAGAGCATCGAGCTCGTCGATGAAGATGATGCACGGGGCCTTTGCGGCCGCCTGCTGGAACATGTCGCGAACGCGTGCTGCACCGACGCCGACGAACATCTCGACAAAGTCGCTGCCTGAGAGGCCGAAGAAAGGCACACCGGCCTCGCCGGCGATGGCCTTGGCAAGGAGGGTCTTGCCCGTGCCCGGAGGGCCGACCAGCAGCACGCCCTTCGGAATGTGTCCGCCGAGGGCCTGATATTTTTCCGGGCTCCGCAGGAACTCCACCACTTCCCGCAGTTCCTCGACCGCCTCGTCGATGCCTGCGATGTCGTCGAAGGTGATGCCAAGATCCTCCTGCGCATACATCTTGCCGCGGCTGCGTCCGAAGGCCATCGGGCTGCCAGCGCCGCCGATCCGCCGCATCATCATGAAGAAGACCAGGCCGAACAGGCTCGTCAGGAACAGCATCGGCAGCCAGTTCCTCCAGGGGCTGGGCGCTTCTTCATAGCGAAATGGGACGCCATGCTCCGACAGTTGCCGCATCAACTGGCTCTCCGAGTTTTCGCTTGGCAGTTTGGCCGTGTGGAACCGGCGCAGCGTGCCCGCGGCGTCTGCACCCGAACGGCTGGCCGCCGGTTCGTTGGCGGTCTGCTCCGCCTGCGGCCGAGTGGCATTTTCAGCGGCCTGCTCCCGCACGGTACCTGACACTTGGAAGGCCCCGATCACGATGTCGCGGAGGTCGCCGTAGCGGGCTGTCTGTCGGCCTTCGATGCCGCTCTGGGAGATTTCGACCCAGTGGATCGCGTCTGCGCCCTCGCGCTCGCCCGCAGGCAGCGGTCCGGAAGCCGAGAAGCTGGGAGCCTCTTTGTCGGAAGCCTCTTTGCCGGAAGCTTGGATGAGCTTCTCGAGGTCGCTGTAGGACAGTTCGATCTCCGGCGTCGCCGAGATCAGGCTCATGGCAAACAGGCCGGCGACACCCGCCGCAATCAGCGACCAAAGCAGATTCGAGCCGCCCATGTTCGTGCGGCGGTCCGCCGGTCGCTTGGTGGTATCGCGTTTCTTGGCCATGAGGTTGGAAATCCCTTTCAAACGTGCTGTCGAGAAATAGGCGGGCCCGCAATGACTCTCATCCTATGCGGGAGAAAACCTGGCGACAAACGCACGTGAAAGTGGAAGTTTCCGCGCTAAACTTCTACACTTTTGCTGTCACCCACCGCGTTCTGTCCCCTGTTGCCATGCCTTTCACCCACCGTAGCGCGGCTGCCGACGTCCGTGCCATGGTTGGCGGAGAAGCCGCTGAGCCACTGCGGGTCGCCGTGCTGGGATCGACCGGCAGCATCGGCACGAGCACGCTCGACGTCATCGCTGCCTGCCCCGCACGGTTTTCTCCCTATTTGCTGGCGGCACACCGCAGCACGCGGCTGCTTCTGGAGCAGGCTCGCGCCTGCCGGCCCCGCTGGGTAGTCGTCGTCGATCCAGCCGCCGCTGCCGAGATCGGTGTGGGGGCGCTCCCCGAGGGCACCCGTCTGGCGGTTGGGCCGGAGGCCCTCGATGACCTCGTCCAATCCCCGGAGGTCGACCGTGTCGTGTCGGCGATCGTGGGGGCTGCCGGGCTCCGGAGCACCTGGGCGGCGCTCGAGGCTGGCAAGATCGTGGCACTTGCCAACAAAGAGACTCTCGTGATGGCCGGTCCGCTGGCGATGCGGCTGGCCGAGCGGACCGGGGGCCGGATCGTGCCGGTCGACAGCGAGCATTCGGCCATCCACCAGGCACTTCGCACGGGCTCGGCCGACGAGGTGACGAGGATCGTGCTGACGGCCAGCGGCGGGCCGTTTCGCACGCGGTCGAGCGAGAGTCTGGTGCACGTCACACCGGAGGAGGCACTCAAGCATCCCACCTGGTCGATGGGGCCGAAGATCACGATCGACTCCGCCACGATGATGAACAAGGCGCTGGAGCTCATTGAGGCGCGGTGGCTCTTCGGACTGCCCGCTGCGAAGCTGGCCGTGCTCGTTCATCCACAGTCGATCGTGCACTCGATGGTGGAGTTTGTGGACGGCTCGGTGATCGCCCAACTCAGCCCGCCCGACATGCGGCTGCCGATTCAGTATGCGCTCTCCTACCCGGAGCGCATCGACGGTCCGACGCGGCGGTTTGACTTCACCCAAGCCATGACGCTCGAATTCTCGCCGCCCGATCCAGCCCGGTTTCCGGCCGTGAGGCTCGGGCACGAGGCGGCTACCCGGGGCGGCACTGCCGGAGCCGTGCTCAACGCCGCCAACGAGGAGGCGGTGCGGGGCTTTCTGGACGGAGCGATCCGGTTCACCGACATTGCGGAAGTGTGCGCGCGGGTGCTCGAGGAGCATCCTTTTCAGCCCGATCCATCGCTCGACGATGTCCGTCGACTCGATGGATGGGCCAGGCAGGAGGTCGTGAAGTGGGCATGTGTGTGATGGCGGCGGCGATCTTCGCCTCAGGAACATGGCTAGAGTGGATCATCCAGCCGTCAAGCTGGTTGGTGATCCTGCAGGTGGCGCTGGGCCTGGGATTCGTGATCTTCGTGCACGAGCTGGGACATTTCCTGGTGGCGAAGGCCTGCGGAGTGAAGTGCGAGAAGTTTTTTCTGGGCTTCGACGTAGGCGGCATGAAGCTGGCGAGCTTCAAGTGGGGCGAAACCGAATACGGCATCGGCGCGTTGCCGCTGGGCGGCTATGTGAAGATGCTCGGTCAGGACGACAATCCGGCCGCGGCCGCCGAGGAGGCCCATCGCGCGAGGGCGGCGCTTGAGTCGGGTGACCTGCCTGCGGAGCCGACATCCGATCCTCATCCTGCCTGGGATCCGCGGAGCTATCCGGCCCAGAGCGTGCCCGAGCGGATGGCGATCATCTCCGCCGGCGTGATCATGAACGTGATCTTCGCGGTGCTGATGGCGTCGCTGGCGTTGGGTCTGGGTGTGCGGGAGATGACCTGCGAACTCTCGAGCGTGCGGCCTGGCGGCGCGGCCTGGCGGGCCGGCCTGCGAACGGGCGACCAGATTACGGCGATCGGCGGGCGAAAGAATCCGATCTTCACCGATCTGCGTAACGGCGTGACACTCGGCGATGCGGTCAAGGGCGTCGAGTTCACGATCCATCGGCCGGCCGACGAATCGACGAGGGCGGTCACCCTCCATCCCGACACCGACCTGGGTGTGCCGACGGTGGGCGTCACGAGTCCTTTTTCGATCACGCTGCCTTCTGATCTGACGGCCGGTCTGCCGGGCTCCGCTGGAAAGGCCGAGCCGCCGCTCGAGGCGGGCGACACGATCCGCGCTGTCGATGGCACGCCGGTGAAGACCTATGCCGAACTGATCGCGGCCCTGTCGCGTCAGCCTTTCAAGGCGGCGCAGGTGTCGGTGGAGCGGCGTGCCAAACCGGGACAGGCAGCGGAGAAGGTGATGGTCACAGTGCCGCCACAAGCTGTCCGAACGACGGGACTCGTGATGACGGCCGGCCCGATCAAGGCCGTGCAGGACGAGTCACCAGCGGCGGCCGCCGGCCTCAAACCCGGTGACCTGATCACGGCGATCGATGGTGAGCCAGTGGGCGATCCGCTGGTGCTCGACCAGCGGCTCCGAGACATGGCCGGCAAGAAGGTGACACTCACACTCGACCGCGCCGGTGCGGCGGTCGAGGTCGAGTTGGAACCGCGGGTTGTGTCGTGGATCGAAGACCCCCGCTGGCCATCGAGTCCGGTATCACTCTCGGCGATCGGTGCAGCGCTTCGCGTCGATGCGACTGTGGCGGCGGTCGAAGTCGGCAGTCCGGCGGCGCAGGCCGGGATCCAGTCGGGCGACCGGGTGGTCCGCGTGGCGTTCGTCGAGCCGGACCAAAAGGCACCGGCCGCCGATGCCGGCCTCGATCTTACCGAGAAGTCGCCGAGTTGGCCCTACGTCGCGTCGGTGCTCCAGCAGGTCCGCGAGGGCACGAAGCTCGTGCTGGAGGTGGAGTCTGCAGCCGATGCCGGCGAGGGCAGCGGCAAGCGTCGCACGGTGGAACTCACCGCCCAGAATGCAGACGATCAGTTCGTGGTCGACCGCGGGCTCGTCTTCGAGCCGGTCTATGAAATCGTGCGGGCGGGATCGTTTTTCGATGCGCTCTCCCGGGGAAGCCGCAAGGCGATGGAGAACCTTTCGCTGGTCTACCGTTTCCTGCACAAGCTGACGAGCAACCAGATCAGCCCCCGCCTGCTCGGCGGGCCGATCGAGATTGCCAAGCAGGCGGGTAAGTCGGCGGAGGAGGGATTCAGCCATTTTCTGCTGTTTTTGACGATGCTCAGCGCGAATTTGGCCGTGGTCAATTTTCTGCCCATCCCCGTTTTGGACGGCGGGCATATGGTTTTTCTGGTGTATGAATGGATCCGCGGCAAGCCGCCGAGCGAGAAGGTGGTGGCGGTGCTCTCCTACCTGGGGCTGGCCCTGATCTTGAGCCTGATGATGTTTGTCTTCGGGCTCGATCTGGGACTGATCCCGCGGCGGTAGCATTGCATCGGGGAAAGGCCGTGCGGCCCACACCGCCGTGGGCGGTGAAAGCCTCCGACTCGAAGCGAGGATACGCTGACTCGCTTCGGCTTCCCCCGACCCACGGCTCCTCGAACGGCTTGGCAAGCCGCTGGATCAAACCGAACCGTGGCCTTGAGCACTGGAACGCATATGACTTCGTTGGGTGATGTCGTGCTCGTGGATGCAAACCCCAACGCTGTGTTTCCTCCGGTGGGCGTGGGCGTCGTCGTGTTCGACGTGGTCGGCACGCTGGTCGAGCCCAGTCCTTCCGTGGCGGTGGCCTACCAGCGGGCCGCTGCGCGGCATGGACTGACGGTCGACGCTCCTCTCATCCAGCAGCGGTTCCAGTTGGCCTGGCGGCGGCAGGAGGCGATCGACGCGGCAGCGACGCCCGCCTTTGCCACCAGCCGTGATCGCGAGGCCGAGCGGTGGCGGGCCATCGTTGAGGACGTGTTTGTTGGTGCGGACGCCGCGGGCGCGATCTTCACCGATCTCTGGGAGCACTTCGGCCGGGTCGAGGCCTGGCAGCCGCTGGTCCACGGCCGCGACCTCCTCCGGTCGGCGATCGACGCCGGGGCGACGGTCGCGCTGGCGAGCAACTTCGACGAGCGGCTGCTCGCGATTGCCGAGCGACTCGAGCCGCTGTCGTGGGTGCCGCACGTATTTGCCTCATCCGAGATCGGCTGGCGGAAGCCGGCGCCGGAATTCTTTCGGTGGGTTGAGCAGCGGCTCGGGTGCGAGCCCGAAGAGGTGCTGCTCGTGGGCGACGATCCCGCCCTCGACCTCGCCGCCGCACGACGGGCCGGCTGGCGGGCGCTCGACGTTGGGGCCAGATAACGTGCTGATCGGGTCGATTGGACTCGGTGGCATGAGGTCGGCGTGAAACTCAGCAGCCTGCGAGATAGGATGCGGCGGCGTGCCGCCTGCTCTGCGGTGTCGCCGTGTTTCATCGACTCGACCAGGGGTTATTTATGCTCCGCGCTTCGCTGCTCTGCCTGTTCCTGTGCAGCCTTTCCGTCCTGCAGTCAGTAGCTGCTGAGCCGTTGCAGGTGCCACAGCCGCCGGCGTGGGGCAGCATCAACGCAGGAGATGGGGCAGTTGGCCGCGCTACGTTTCACGTTGAACGGTGGCCGACGGACGATCGGCTCATCCTGCCGGCTGGGTTTCCGCAGATTGTGCGGGCCACGTTGCAGGTGGGCGACCGTCCAGAGGAACTGATCGTCGAACTCAACACCGACGCTACCGAGGTCGCGGTGCTGCTGCCGAAGGCGGCCCGGTCGGCTGCCGCTGTCGTGGCAGTCGAGACCGGCGAGAGCAGCCGGCAATTCGACGATGGTCGGATTGTCTTCACGGCGGACGATGCCCGGATCGTCGGTGATACCGCCAAGCTCGAACAGCACCCAGGCAACTCGCGGATCGGCTTTTGGTCGAACGCTGCGGACCATGTCGAGTGGAGCTCCAACCCTACTCGCTGGGGCATGTACGACGTGTCACTGACCTACTCGACCGCCTCGCCGACCGGTTCTGCGGTGGAGGTCGAACTCGGCTCCGAAAAAGTCACGGGCCGGCTGATGAGCACCGGCAGTTGGTATCGCTATGCCGTGTTGCCGCTGGGGAGGATGTATGTCGAGGCCACCAAGGGGCAGACACTCACGGTGCGGTGCACGGACATGGTCGGTGGGGCGTTCATGAACCTGAAGGCAGTGACGCTCTCGCCGGCATGTGAGGGTCAGTCACCAGCCCAGGCTGATGACGGCATCGTGTCACTGCACGGACGCGATGCCTGCGTGCTGGGAACGTCGCTGCGGTATGAGCCGGCCGAGGAGAAGCAGACCCTCGGCTTCTGGACCCGGCCCACCGATGCCGCCACATGGTCATTCACGGTGAAGCAGGCAGGAGAGTTTGACGTGGAGGTGCTGCAGGGGTGTGGCCCTGGGCAGGGGGGCAGCGTGATGACGCTCGATTTCGATGCCGCGCGGGCCAGCCCGCCACTTGAGTTTGCGGTTGAGGCCACGGGGGGCTTCCAGGATTTTCGCGCTAGAATCGTCGGTCGTGTCGGGCCGCTTGCGGCCGGGCAGCACACGCTGCGGATCGTGCCCAAGCACATTGCCAAGCAGGCCGCCTGCGACATCCGACAGGTCAGACTTCTGCCGGTGACTCCTGGACCGTGACGACGAGCAGACCGCAGGCCGCTGTCGCGAGCAGCGCGGTGGCCGCGAAGGACCACGATGGTCCAGCCGGTCCCTGCTGCCAGAGCCAGCCGGCCAGCAGTCCGGCAGGCAACGCCATCAGTCCCTGCACGAGTGTGTACCAGCCGAAGCTACCGCCCTGCCCGCCGGCCGGAGCGAGCCGTGACACGAGCGACCGTTCTGCCGGTTCCGCCAGCCCATAGGCCACGCCGACGAGCAGCATGAATGGCACGGCCAGCCATACCTTGGACGTGAGGGCCAGGCCGCCATAGGCCGCCGCAAAGACGAGCCAACCGGCGGCCAGCACCAGCCGCGGATGCCAGCGATCGGCCAGTCCGCCGCAGAGGGTTGCCGAGCCGCTCTTGGCGAGGCTGACGACGAGCCAGACCAGCGGCACGAGCGCCGCCGGAACGCCGAGTTCGGCCGCCCGCAAGAGGAGAAACTGCTCGCTGGCGGCGCCGAGCGACCAGAGGCCCACGCTCCCCAGGAGCAGCGACTGAGGACGAGAGAGTCGAGGCGCGAGCGACGTGGCAGCGGCCACGGTCGGGCGTGTGGGCGCATCGCGGACGTTTCTCCAGATCACGGCAAGCGTGACGAGCCCGGGCAGCACGGCCAGCAGGAACAGCAGCCGCTCGCGGCCGGGAAAAGCGAGCAGAAACAGCATCGCGACCAGTGGCCCAAGCGCCGCGCCGGCATGATCCATCGCGCGGATGTGGCCGAACGCCCTGCCGCGGATGGCGGGCTCGACGAAGTCGGCGACCAGCGCGTCGCGGGGGCCACTGCGGATCCCCTTGCCGAATCGGTCAGCCGTCCGCACGAGGATCACGCCCAGCGGCGAGGCCACCAGACCCATCAGCGGTCGGATGACCGCAGAGATGGCATACCCGCACAGCACGAGCGGCCGGCGGCCGATCCAATCGGAGAGGGCGCCACTCGGCAGCCTGACGACCGCGGCCACGGCGGTGGCAATCCCATCGATGAGTCCGATGTCGACGCTTGTGCCCCCGAGCCCCCGCACGAACGCCGGCAGAAGCGGGTAGATCGCCTCGCTGGAGAGATCGGTGAGGAAGCTCGTCCAGCCGAGCGCGCGGATCGTGTGGGGCAGTGAATCCGCTGACGACTGGGGCGGATGAGTCATGCGGCACAACCGTTCGAAGAGCTTCAGCTGGAGGTCGCATGCCGACCACGGCGGCACGCGACCCGGCTGCCGTCTGTCACGGCCGCTCGGCGCCAGTGTCGAGCACCGCCATGAAGGCCTTCTGCGGGATGTCGACGGAGCCCACGCTCTTCATCCGCTTCTTGCCTTCCTTCTGCTTCGCCCAGAGCTTCTTCTTGCGGGAGATGTCGCCACCGTAGCACTTGGCGGTGACGTTTTTTCGCATCGCTGAGATCGTCTCTCGCGCGATCACCTTCGTGCCGATCGCCGCCTGCAGGGCCACCTCGAACATGTGGCGATCGATCTCACCCCGCAGTTTCTTGACGATTGCCCGGCCGCGGCGGTCGGCGTCGCGGCGGTCGCAGATGATGGAGAGCGCGTCGACCTTCTTGCCACCCACGAGAATGTCGAGCCGGACGAGATCGGCAGGAAAATAGCCCACCAGCTCGTAGTCCATCGTGCCGTAGCCCCTCGTCACGCTCTTGAGCTTGTCGTGCATGTCGTAGATCACCTCGGCCAGCGGCAGGTCGAAGGTGAGCATGGCCCGTGTGGGCGAGAGGTATTCGGTCTTGAGATAGACGCCGCGACGGTCGGTGCAGAGCTGCATGATCGGGCCTATGTGCTCGACGGGTGTGAGGAAGTTCGTCCGCACAATCGGCTGGCGGAACTCCTCGATTTCGCCGGTATCGGGAACGTCCTGCGGATTCCGGATGTTGATCGTCTCGCCGCTGGTCTTCAGGATCTGGTAGGTGACGTTGGGTGCCGTCTGGACGAGGTCGAGATCGGCCTCCTGCTCCAGTCGTTGCTGGATGATCTCCATGTGCAGGAGCCCGAGAAACCCGCAGCGGAAGCCGAAGCCGAGTGCCTCGCTCGACTCAGGAGCGAATTCGAACGACGGATCGTTGATCGCGAGCTTCTCCAGCGAGTCGCGGAGCTCTTCGAAGTTCTCACCCTCGGAGGGGTAGAGACCGCAATAGACCATTCGCTGCGGCGGTTTGTAGCCGGGCATGGCCGCGGCGGCATGGTCGCCTGGAATCGTCACCGTGTCGCCTATGTGGACCTGCTTCACGTCCTTGATGTTGCAGACCAAGTAGCCCACCTGCCCGGCCACCAGCTCCTCGCAGGCGCGCCTTTGCGGCACGAACTGGCCGAGTTCCAGCACCTCGTGCGTGACGCCCGTTTCCAAAAATCGGATCTTCTGTCCCTTCTTCACCGTGCCGTCGATGAGCCGGACATACGTGATCGCGCCGCGGTAGCTGTCGTAGTGGCTGTCGAAGATCAACGCCCGCAAGACAGCCTGGGGATCGCCCGTGGGGGGCGGGATCCGCTCCACGATCGCGGCGAGCAGATCGTCGATACCGATGCCGGTTTTCGCACTGGCCTTGATGACCTCTGTCGGGTCGATCGAGAGGCTCTGCTCCATCTCGGTGAGCACCTCGTCGACCCGCGCGTGCACGAGGTCCACCTTGTTGATCACCGGCACGATGGCAAGATTCTGGTTGATCGCCGCGTAGGCATTTGCGACGGTCTGGGCCTCGACCCCCTGAAAGGCGTCGACTAAGAGCACGGCGCCTTCGCAGCAGGCCAGGCTCCGCGACACCTCGTAGTGGAAGTCGACGTGGCCCGGCGTGTCGATGAGGTTGAGTTCGTAGAGCTCCCCATTGTGCCGGCATTCCATGCGGACCGCACGGGCCTTGATCGTGATGCCCCGCTGCCGCTCCAGCTCCATGTCGTCGAGCATCTGCTCCTTGAGCTGCCGTTTTTCAACGGTACCGGTGCGTTCCAGGAGCCGATCGGCGAGCGTGCTCTTGCCGTGGTCGATGTGGGCGATGATGGAGAAGTTGCGGATGTGTTTGCAGTCGATGCTCATGGGGGGATTGTAGACGAGTTTCGTGCCCGATGGATTGGAAATACGGTCGGCGTCAGCGGGCAACGCCCCGGCGGGCCAATCCTGCGGCGCCGATTGAGCCGGCGTCGCCCCCCAGGCTTGCGTAGCGGATGATGGTCTGTGCTGCGAGCAGGGGAAACGCGCGCGCCTGCACCTCCGCCCGTACCCGCTCGATGAAGGCCTTGCCGACGGCCGCATCCTCGCCGCCGAAGGTCATCGCTCCGCCGATGAGCACCGCTTCGGGATCGAGCGTGTGCATGAGTGTGACGATGCCGATTCCCAGCCAACGGGCTGCTTCCAGGATCAGTTCCCTGGCCAGCGGGTCGCCGCCGGCCGCCTCGCGGGAGATGAGGATCGGCGTCAACTCCTCGCCCGCGCGGACGGCGGCTGCCAGTGCACCTCCAGCCCCCTGCTCAATCGCCTCCGCAGCACGGGCTTTGAGCGCCGTCGCACTGCTATAGGCCTCCAGGTCGCCACGGTGGCCAAACGGGCACTTCCTCGCGGTGTCAGACGGATCGACGATGATGTGGCCAAACTCGGACGCATGGCTGTGGGCGCCGTCGATCGAGGTGTCACCGATGATGATGCCTCCTCCCACCCCAGTGCCCAGCGTCAACAGGATCAGGCTCTCATAGTCGCGTCCTGATCCGACCCAGAACTCACCGTAGGCCGCCGCCGTGGCGTCGTTGGCATACGTCACGTCGTGGCCACAGTGCGCCGCCAGGCGATCGCGGATCGGGAAGTTGTCCCAGCCGGGAAGGTTGCCCGCGCGGAGGATCACTCCCGTCGTGAGATTCTGCGGTCCGGGGGTGCCGAGCCCGACGCCGGCGATGTCGCTGGTGGCGATGCCGACCAGATGCGCCAGCGTGTGCACCATCCGGCCCATGCGTGCCGCCGTATCTTCGGGACCTCGGTCGGCATGCGTCGGCTCGGTGTGAAAGGCGACGATCCGCCCACCGTCGTCGACGAGGGCGGCCTTGATATTGGTGCCGCCGAGGTCGACGCCGGCATAGAGCGGCAGACGGGCCTCCGCAAGCGGCAGCAAGGAACGCGTGTTCGTACTCATGCGTTCCCGGCTCAGTCCTCGGCCGGGAGGCGGCTGACTTCGACCGTCGGCGTGGGACCGGTGCAGGCCTTCATGAATTCGACGAGGTCGGCCTTCTCCTGCGCGGTCAGCTTGAGCGGCCGGATCTTTTCGCTCAATGAAGCATTGGGGTGGCCGCCTTTGTCGTACCACTCCACGACCTCTTCGAGCGTCGCCACCGAACCGTCGTGCATATAGGGGCTGTTCAGCGCCACGTTGCGGACGGTGGGTGTCTTGAAGGCGCCGGTGTCCTTGGGGTCTTTCGTGACGACGAACCGCCCGAGGTCGGGCTCCGGCTTGTCCATGCCGATGCCGATGTTGTGATACTTCTCGTCGGCCAGATTCGCGCCGACGTGGCAGGCGGTGCAGTTGCCCTTTTCCGAAAAGAAAATGTCACGGCCCCGTCTGGCCTCCTCCGACATCGGGTGGGCTTCGGCGGCAGCCTTCGCCTCGGCGTATTTCGCCGCCAGTTCCTCGTCTTCAGCGATGTCATCGGGATCGAGGCCTGCGAATGGCCGCAGCTGTTCACCGTAGTCATACGGAGACGGGCCGGTGACCAGTGCCCGTTCGAATGCGGCGATGGCCTGACCCACCCGGTCGATCGTGAGTTCGCCAAAAATGGCATCGAACTGTCGCCTGTAGACCGGCATCTCGTTGAGACGTTTCACAACGCCCTCGTGGGTGAAGCCCATCTCGATCGGATTCTGGATCGGACCCACAGCCTGGGCCTCGAGCGAGTCGGCGCGGCCGTCCCAGAACTGCGGGCCTGACAGGATGCGGTTAAACGATACCGGTGAGTTGCGGCCACCCTGCTGGTTGCGAACACCGACCCCCGTCTTCGTGTTGGCCGAATAACCCTGGGCCGGGTTGTGGCAGCTGGCGCAGCTGACGGTCGCATCGACCGAGAGCCTGGGATCAAAGTAGAGCTGACGGCCCAGCTCAATCTTCGCGCGGGTGAGGGGATTCTTGTTGAGGCCGGCTGTGTCGATCTGGGAGGCACCCTGCGAGAGACCCAGCGGGAGCACCGGCTCCAGTATCACTCCCTGCTTCGGATCCGCGAGCCACTGATCGATCTCTGCCAGCGTGATCGGTCCACTGCCGGGCACGCCGGCTGTCAGCGAGGGGTCGCCGAGCATGACGCGTTCGGCGGGCGCGGCGGCGCTGGCCGGCTCAGACGTGGCCTGCGCCGCTACGGCCGGCTCTGCCGGTGCCTGGTCCGGTGCGGGCTGCTGCTTCGTTACCGTCACAGCCTCCGCCGCGGGTGTAGCGTCGGTGGTCACTGCCGCAGGGGCATCGATCGATTTGCCCGCTTCCGCGATCACCCGATCGGCGGCAGCAGTCGCCTCGTCTGCAAGTTGCTTCGCCTTCACGGCCTCCTCGTCGATGGCCACACCCTGTGCGGTCTTCTGTCGCTGGTTCGCCGCGGGGTCGAGGGCTTCGATCGTTTCGATTTCGACGACTTCTCCCTTGGAGCCGGTCCGGCCGGATGGCGCACAGCCCACAAGGCCGATGCTGATCGTGGTGGCCACCAGGATGGCCGCGGCAGGGACAAGGCGTGTCGACCGATGAAGTGTCACGGGAAAGGCTCCTTCTGAAATCACGAAGCTGAATTCGAGGACGTGAGGGATGTGTGAACGGAAGACGGACAGAGGCCGCCAACACGGACTCTTATAATAGAAGGTTCGCCCCGGCTGTGCAGTAGCCAGTCGCCTGAGGGCCTAGGCGATTTCGGCGCGAACTAGACGATATCGTCGGTGGCCAGCCACTCCAGTTCGCCCGGATGGCCAGGACCGTCGTCGAGCCGGATCGACGCGACCGCTCCTTTTTGCATGCGGATCGAGGCTGAGCCGTCCCCGATCGTGAGACCGACCAGTCGGCCGACGCAGGGCATGTGGCCCACCCAAGCCACGCGGGCGGCATCCTGCTGAGTCGTCCACTCCACGAGAGCGGGCCAGTTGGAGGCGGGGGCAAGGGCATCGACCACTTCGACGGCTGGGACGTTGTCGAATGCCGCCGCGAGCAGTTCTGCCGTCTCCAGAGCGCGGGTGAGTGGGCTGGTGGCGATGACGTCTACCTGCATGCCTGCCTTGCGGAGGCGTTTCATCATGGCGGCGAACCGCTTCCGACCTTTTTTGGTGAGCGGGCGGGCATGGTCGTCGATGCCGGGCCCCGGCTCCTCGGCCCAGGCGTGGCGGACGATGTAGAGATGCGTGGTGAGTTGTGGCATGGAGGGATTGTGCGTCCGGCAAGCGGCCGGGGCAAGTTGGGTGTGGTAGGCGGGGTTCCGCCGGTGTCCGTATTCATCCGTGATGGGCTGCCCATGCCCCATCGCCGGACGTTCGCTCCGTCGACCAATCCGCCGAGACGGATCGGTGCCCGCTGTCCTTCGCTCACTCGATGCTGACTGCGCTCCGGCATCCTGCCTGCGCTTGTCAGCAACGCCGGCTCCCGGGGCATGGGCACCCCAAATCGCCGGGAGCGGTGAAAGCCTCCGACTCGGGGCGAGGATACGCCTACTCGCTTCGGCTTCCACCGCTCCCGGCTCCTCAAGCGTCGTGCTAGGCCCGCCGCCAGAGGGCGGCTTCGGCGAGTTGCTCCTGCTCGATGGCGGCGGCGGCGTCGCGGCGCCAGCGGATGGCGTCGCTCGGGTAGCCGGCCGTGGGCCGCAGGCCCGGTAGGCGGGAGGACCAGAATGTATTGAAGGCATGCATCGCGAGCTCGCGGACGTATTTCGCCGTCATGCTCGCCAGGGCCACCGGAGCGCGTGCTTCTCCACCCACACAGAACTCGATCCGGCAGGCATTCGTCGCGGTGAGATCACAGGCCGGCACGAGATACGCCGACCGGTCGGGCGTCTCTTCCAGCGGCCGCACGAGCGCGGCACCAAAGTGATGGGACACTAGCCCGCCATACCGTTTGCGTCCGCCATGCCGATCGCACCAGATGATCGCCGCCTCGTTTGGTGTACTGGCCCGCAGGGTCGCCGCCAGATCGAGCGTGGCGGCAGAGAGGATGTCCGACTTGTTCATGCCGGTGTCGAGCAGGGCGTTGAACTCCTCGGGATAGATGCCGCGGCAGACGACCCGCTCGAGCGACACGCCGTGGCGGGCGAGCACCCCGCGGACGACCGTTGCAAGCACCAGGCACTCGGCTGCGTCGGCCTCACTGGGCACGCTGATCGGCAGCAGCGTCTGCCACTCTCCGCGACAGCCACCACGGGGCGAGATCGGTCCGATGCTCTCGGCAAGCGCCGTCCAGGTGGTGGGCAACTGGTTGACCGTCAGCAGGAGTCCGGTCGCGACACCCTGTTCCAGCGCACCAAGCCCCGCGCCACCACGAAAGATCTGCTTCGAATCGGCCCAGAGCGCCGACCGCGTGCGGCCTCGGTGTGTCGCCACGACGGAATCCACCTCGGAGATGGCATCAGTGAGCAACGCCTCGGCATCCGTCACAGCGGCTGCGATTCTCCAGGCCGTGGCCGCCACCACGAGCGGCCCGAGGTTTGGGCCGTAGCCCGCTTCGTCGGTGCCGATCACGAGCGTCATCTGAAGGCCTGCGGGTGGATTGGGCTCAGGGACTCCATCCGCCGGCAGTATTCATAGATGGCGATCGACGCCGAGGTGGCAGCGTTGAGGCTATGCGGCAGGCCATACATGGGGATCTCCGCGACACGGTCGAGGCGGGCGAGCACGTCCTCCTCCAAGCCGGTCCGTTCGTTGCCGACGACGAGCACGGTGCGAGGGGCGAAGGAAAAGCCGAACAGGCTTTCGGACTGCGTCGTCTGCTCCAGCCCTACGATCTCATAGCCCTCACTGCGGAGCCGGTCGAGGACCGGAGGCAGGCTGCGGTGAATCTCGAAGACGACCGAGTCGGCACCGTCGCGCGCGATCCGGTCGTGGAGCCGGGCCGCGCCGCAGGCGATCACCCGGGTCACGCCGAAGCAGCCGCAGGTGCGGACGATGTGCGAGAGGTTGACGTGGCTCCGCATCGGCGGGCAGGCGACGATCAGCTCCCGCGGTGTCGCGGGCTGTGATGGTGGCTTGTGGCGAAGGTGTTCGAAGCGGGGCATGCCGGTATTCTGCCCGATTTTCCTTTACACTGGCCATGTCCGGCCTCGTCCCGCAGGAGCCAGCGCGATCATGATTAGCTTTTCGAGCCAGTCACCCAATGCCGCGCCGGGGGAGCCAACGGCCTCTGCCAAGACTCCGAACCGCCCGGCCCGGCCGCCGCGGCCGGGCGACATCGTCAAGAGTCCGCTGGGATTCGGTCGGGAGACGGTCGAGTCGATCGTGATTGCGTTTACGCTCGCGCTCTTGTTCCGTGCGTTCGAGGCGGAGGCGTTCGTGATCCCAACCGGCTCCATGGCTCCGACGCTGATGGGCCGTCACAAGGACCTGATCTGCGAGTCGTGCGGCCGCGACTTCCGCGTTGGTTGCAGCGCCGAGGAGGACGACCAGTCGCAGAGTCTGCGGACGGAGGCCGCGCGGCTGGAACGCGAACTGTCCAGCCTCAAGGCCAACGAGAACAGCAGTGGGATGGGTATTCAGGAGCGGGAGACCAGCCGTCGCCGGATCGAACTGCTCGAGAACGATCGCGGTCCGATCAGCCAGCTCCGTGCGAGACTCGCCGGCAAGATGGTGCCGGCAGCAAAGTGCCCGAACTGCGGCTATGGGATGCGGCTGGTGGAGGGCTCGGGCGGTCAGTTGCGGTACGACCCGCGGTATCCGTCGTTCAGCGGTGACCGGATTCTGGTCGACAAGTTTGCCTATGATTTTGCCGAGCCACAGCGGTGGGACGTCGTCGTCTTCAAGTATCCGGAGGAAGCGAAGACCAACTACATCAAGCGTTTGGTCGGGTTGCCGGGCGAAGCGGTGTCGATTGCCGGCGGCGACATCTGGACCAGCCGCGACGGGGCCGCGGCCGAGATGGCCCGCAAGCCACCCGACACGATGCGGGCGATGCTGCAGTGCGTGCATGACAGCCGCTATGTGTCGGCCGATCTGCAGAAGGCCGGGTGGCCGCTGTGTTGGAGTGACTGGTCGCCGCGCGGGCAGGGACCTACCGCGAGATGGACGAGCAGCGACGAGGGGCGATCGTTCAGTGTCTCGAACAGGTCAAAGGACACGCCGGCCACCCTCCGCTATCAACACTTCTTCCCGTCTGCTGAGGACTGGGAAGACGTGCGGCAGGGCGAGTCGCTCGCCGGCCGCGCCCGTCCCACCCGCATCGATGATTTCCAGCCCTATAACGCCATCGGCACCCGGCCACATTGGGTGGGCGATCTGGCTCTGGAGATGGACTGCGAGATCGCTGGCCAGGATGGAGGCACGCTGACGATCGACCTGGTGGAGGGGGGAGCAGCGCACCGCTGCACGTTTGACTTGGCCACCGGCGAGGCGACGTTGACGCTGGCCGCCGGCGGTGCTGCCGGCACACAATCCCCGCGGGCTCGCACACCGGTCCGCGGGAAGGGCTCCTGGAAGATCCTGTTCGCCAATGTTGATGACGAACTGTCGCTCTTCATCGCGGGCCGCCGCATCGCGTTCGACCGGCCGACGACCTGGAGCCGTGACATTACTGATGTGCCGCGCAACCGGCCTGTGGAAGTTGTCGTCGCACCGGGCTCCGCCGAACCGAGTGACTTCTCGCCGGTGGGCATCACCGCGGCCGGGGCGGACATTCGCGTCAAGCACCTGCGGGTGCTCCGTGACACTTTTTATATCGGCGCGGTCGATGTGGGTGCCCGACCGGGTGAGATCCTGGAGGAGGACAGGCTGGAGTTCGACCTTGAGGCGGACCAGTTTTTCGTCCTCGGCGACAACTCAGCCGCCAGCAAGGACAGCCGGCTCTGGCTGGAGGGCCACCACGTGGACCGGGATCTGCTCATCGGCAAGGCGATGGCGGTCTTCTGGCCGCATGCTGTCCCGGCAAGTTGGAGCGTACCGCTGAAATTTGGCGGTTCTGAGTTGCGATTGCCCTCGTGGCCAAACTTCGGGAGGATGCGGTTCGTGCGGTGAGTCTGGCAATGTGCCAGGATCGCGTTCAAGGAGGAACCAGATGCCGTTGTTGTCGGTCAACGGACTCGTGAAGACCTACGGCCGTCGCCGGGTGGTGGACGGCGTCGATTTCCACGTCGAGGCGGGGGAGATCGTGGGCCTTCTGGGCCCCAACGGCGCGGGCAAGACGACGAGCTTCCGGATGACCTGCGGTCTGGTCATTCCCGACGCCGGCAGCGTGCTGCTCGACGACGAGGAAATCACCCAATGGCCGATGTTCAAGCGGTCGCGGGACGGCGGCATGGGCTACCTCGCTCAGGAGCAGAGCGTGTTCCGCAAGCTCACCGTCGAGCAAAACCTGCTGGCGATCATGGAGCTGGTGGGCATGCCACCGAAGGAGCGCCGCCGCCGCTGCGAAGAATTGATGGAGCAATTCGACATCACGCGGATCCGCAAATCGAAGTCGCACTACATCTCAGGCGGCGAGAAGCGGCGGCTCGAGATCGCCCGCTGCCTCGTCACGGAGCCGCGGATCATCCTGCTCGACGAGCCGTTCACCGGCATCGACCCGGTCACGATCCACTCCATCCAGAAGATCATTACGGGCCTCCGCGACAGCGGCATCTCGATCCTGATCACCGACCACCGCGAGCGGGAGACGCTCGCGATCACTGACCGCAGCTATGTCGTCCGCGCCGGCAAGGTGCTCTGCCATGGCACCGCGCAGGAGGTGCTCACGAACCCCGACGCCAAGAAGTATTACTTCGGTGAGAGCCCGGGCGTGGAAGCGGCGTGAGCTTCCGACCGACGCCGGGCGTGCACAGGTCGAAGCCGCCCGCATCGGTTCGCCGGCTGCGGCATGCTCGTCGCCGGCGGATTCTGCTACAGGATGCTCTTGGACGAATCGTGTATCGCTCGTGAGTCGCAGAATTCACCGGACTCCTGCGCGTGCCTCCGACCGGCTCCTCAGCGGCAACTTTTACGCGAAACACGACATCGTGTCGTTTTCGCTTGGCCGACCTCCGTCGGCTAGTGCTTATCCGGCCTTCCGGGCCTGCCCCATCCTGCGCGTGCCTCCGACCGGCTCCTCAGCATCACGAGTCGTCGGGGCAGTTCTTCGATATGTCCTCAGCGGCGTACGGCCGTGAGGAGGCTGCGGCCGAGCGCCGTCGGCGCCCGATCCACGATGCGCATGCCGAGGTCGGCCAGCCAGTCGCCGATCTCGGCGGCTGAGTAGAGTCGCCCCTGGGTGACCGTCGTGAGCAGCACGGAATACTCGGCCGCCCACAGCGGGCCCGACATGTCGTCATCGAGCAGCATGTCGTGGATGAGCAGCCGGCCACCGTCCGGCAGTGCTGCGGCGCTCGTGGCAAGCAGCCGCCGGCAGTCGGTCGGGTTCCAATCGTGCAGGACGTTGGAGAAGAGATGCGTGTCGTGGTCCTCGGGCCACGCGTCGGCGAACATGTTTGCCGTCACGATGTTGATGCGGCCACCGAGCCCCGCTGCCGCGACCGTCCGCTGAGCGATGGCGTCGACGGGAGCGGCTTCGAGGACCGTCGCGCGAGTTGCGGGAAACGCCGCCGCGACCGCGATTGAGTAGACACCCGACCCGCCGCCGACATCGAGCAGTCGGTGGGGTGGGCAGCCGGCCAAGGCCTGGGCCAGCCCCGGTCCGAGCACGCGGCCCCGACAGTCCATGGCGGCAGTGAAGGATTCCGCAAACGCCTCTGTTCGCATCGCGGCATGCCAGTCCGCCTCCCCCTCCTCGCCCGGCCAGTTGGCAGGGCGGTCGGTCCTGAGCACCGTGAGGAAGTCGTTGACACCCGGCTTCTCGGCGATGCTCGCGTAGTAGGGCCGGGCATCGAGTGGCGACCCGGCCACAAGGAACTCCCTCGCGGTGTCTGTGACATACAGGACGCCGTCATCGCTCCGCCGCAAGAGGTCATTGGCGATCAGGAGCGTGCAGAGCGTGTGGGCCGGCCGCGGGTGAATCGAGAACCGCTGGCAGATGGCGGCGAGATCTCCGGGCGCGGCGGCGATTGCCGTAAAGAGATCGAGATGCGCGATCGCCACGGTGAGCGCATCGACTGCGGCGAGGGATTCGCGGTAGCGGTAGATCGCAGTGGGATCGGTCATGGGGATGGTGTTCAGAAACGGTATTCGGGGATGTGATGATCGGTGCCAGCCGGCGCAGTGTACGAAACGTGCGTTGCACCCCGCAGCCCGGAGGATCGTATCGTGCTACATTGTCAGCGATAATCCACCGGAGGTCCTCATCCATGCCCTGTCATCGTGCCGCATTGATCTCGCTCCCCGTGTCGCCGCGCTGGTGGCTTCTCCTGATCGTGGCGCTTGTGTCTGGAGCAGCAGGAACGGTGGGTCGCGCACACGCTGCCGAGGCACTGGCCGGTTCGCGGCGGATCCTCGTCTGCGGCAGCCGGACGGCGATCGTGGAGATCACGCCAGACAGGCCAGAGGGCGTGGTCGAGTGGTCGTGGCCGGCCGCCAGCCGCGAGGGCTGGGTGCTTCCGGACGGCAACGTGCTCTTGGCACTGTCGAAGGGTGGGGACACGGCGAAGGGGGCGGCGGTCGAGATCAAAACAGGAGTAGACGGCGCGGCCGATGAGATCGTCTGGCGGTACGACGGTACGCAGGACGAGGTCAACAGCATTCAGAAGACGTCCGAGGGAACCTACGTGCTGACGGAGGCCGGGCCGAACCCGCGGCTCCTGGAGATTGCCGCCGACGGCACAGTGAAGGTGGAGTTTCCGCTTGCCTGCCAGAAACAAAACGCCCACATGCAGACGCGGATGGCCAGGAAGCAGGCCGACGGCACATACCTCGTGCCGCATCTGCTCGACTTCGCGATCATTCGCTACGACGCGGATGGGAAAGAACTTGCGCGGATCGACACGCATGTTCCCGGGGCGCCGACCATCAACAGCTGGCCGTTCACGGCCATCACGCTGGCCGACGGCGGTATCCTCGCAGGCCTCACCAACGGCAACCGCGTGGTTGAGTATGGCCAGGACGGCAGACCGCGATGGGAGATCACGGCGGCGGACGTCGATGCCGCGATTAATGACGCCTGCGGCATCCAGCGACTCCCCGGCGGCAACACGATGATCGCCAGCTACGCCATCGGCAAAGATGGTGTCCGTCTGGTGGAGGTATCGCCCGAGAAGAGAGTGGTCTGGAAGTGGCAGGCCGACGTACCGGCCGTCCATCACTTTCACGTGGTGGCCGTCGATGGCGTCGCCGTGCCCTGGCCGCCGCGGCGATGATTGATGGTGACAGCCGCGCTGGGTGCGGATTTGGCTGCGTTTGTGGGGCTGACCGAGCATCGCCGATTCCAGGCCTCTCCGCCCGTTCGGCGGAGCTATAATCGAGGTTGAAATGGATATTCAGCGGCCTCCATACCGGGTCTTTGGCTACCGACTCATGGCGGTCGGGCTGCTGGCGTTGCCATGGCCAATGGTCTCCGCGGCTGCGGAAGCGATTGGGCCCCAGACGGTTATTCCGCAGGCGGCCGACCTCGAATTCTTCGAGGCGAAGGTGCGGCCACTGCTCGTGCAGCACTGCGCCGAGTGCCATTCCCGGGCTGCGGGCGACCCGGAGGGGGGGCTCTCGTTCGATACCCGCGCCGACTTTCTGGCCGCCGAGGGCGTGGCCGAGGCGGGCAAGCCCGACGAGAGCCTGATCGTCAAGGTGGTTCGCTACGACGGCGATCTGCAGATGCCGCCCGACGGCAGGTTGCCGGCGGAGGCGATTGAGACCATCGAAGAGTGGGTGCGTCGCGGTCTGCCATGGCCGGATGACGCCAAGGCCGCGGACACCGCGGCCACGGGCCCCGAGGCCTTCGACATCACCAAGCGGAAGGCAGAGCACTGGTGTTGGCATCCACCGCAGGTCGGGCCGGTGCCTCCGGTCTCACATGCGGCTTGGTGCAGGAACGATATCGATCGCTTCGTCTTGGCGAGACTTGAGTCAGCGGGGCTCGAGCCGGAGGCCGAAGCCTCGCGGGAGACGCTCGTGCGTCGGGCGGCTGAGATTCTCACCGGTCTTCCGGCCGATCCAGCCGATGTGGACCGCGTGGTTCGTGATTCTGATCCCCACAGTTTCGAGACCTATGTCGACCAGCTGCTTGCCTCGCCGCACTATGGCGAACGATTGGCCCGACACTGGCTCGATGTGGTCCGGTATGGCGAGACGCGCGGGCACGAATTCGACTACCCAATCCCCAACGCCTGGCAGTACCGCGACTGGGTCGTGAAGGCGTTCAATGCCGACCTGCCCTACGACCAGTTTGTCCGCGAGCAGATCGCCGGCGATCTCCTTGAGCGGCCGCGGATGGATGCCCAGACCGGCGCCAACGCATCGGTCGTCGGCACGGGGTTCTGGTTTCTCGGCGAGGCGGTGCATGCGCCAGTGGACATTGCGCAGGACGAAGCCGACCGGATGGACAACGCCGTCGACACCTTTGGCAAGGCGTTTCTCGGATTGGCTTTAGGCTGCGCCCGCTGCCACGACCATAAGTTCGACGCGATCTCCAACGAAGACTACTACGCCATCTCCGGCATGCTGATGTCGAGCAGCTACCGACAGGTGCCCTTCGAGACAGTGGAGGCCAACCGCGAGGTGGCCCGCAGGCTCGATGTGGCCGACGCGGAGGCCCGCGACCTTCTCATGCCGCTCCTTGCCGCCGCAATCGGGCCGGAGGGGCAACCATGGACCGCGGCTGCCGACCCCGAGGACACGATTCCGCGCGATCCGCGGGAGACCGTGATCGCCGACTACACCCGTGGACCACGGTCGACACCGATCATCACCGACGCCGCCGCCTGGGGCCGGATGCCCGTGCCGGCAGGCCAGCCGGTGCTGCTGCCAGCGGTTGAGGGACTGCCCCGCGAGCTGCGGGTCGAGTCGCTGGGCCATGCGCAGAGCGATGCCATCTGGTCGGCGACGAGATCCAGAAGTGAACGGGATCCGGCGCCGCTGGGCGACGTCGACCGTGCCGGCCGCGTGCTGCGGACTCCCAAGGTGCTGGTCAAGGACGGGGTGATCTGGCACCGTGTCCGCGGCCACGTGCAGATCTTTGCCGTCGTTGACGGCAACGTTCCGCTGTCTGGCGGCCCGCTCTATGGATCGCATGTGATGACGGCCAATACGGGTGTGCAATGGCAATGGATTCGTCAGGATCTGCGAAAGGATCTTGTCTGGGACAACGGCCATGTTGTTCATGTGGAATACGCGGCGGTTGCCGGTGCCGTTGCGGTCGCCGAAACGGTGGCCGCGATCGAGGAGCCGCGGCGGAGTGATGCTCCACTGCCCGCGGCCATCAACCGGCGTCTGGCCGATCCGGGATTCGACTGGAATGCTCCCGCCGCAAAGCGGGCCGCGGACGAGGCGCAGCGACTCGCTGCAGTGCGGGATCTGATCGTCGCCGATGCAAAGCTCGAGTCGGCCACGGCGCCGGCGATTCTCGATGGTAACGGCATCGATCAATACGTGCTCTTGAAGGGCTCAGCAGCCCGGCGTGGGGAACTCTCACCACGACGGTTTCTGGAGGCAATCGACGGAGCCACGCAGCCCGCGTGGCCCGCGCAGAGTTCGGGCCGTAAGGAGTTGGCCGACCGGGTGCTCGACCCCGACAACCCGCTGACCAGTCGCGTGATCGTCAACCGGATCTGGCACCATCTCTTCGGCCGCGGCCTCGTGGCCACCACCGATAATTTCGGGAAACTCGGCGAGCAGGCGGCCGATCCCCAGGCCCAGGCGCTTCTGGACACGCTCGCGGTGCGGTTCCGTGAGGAAGGGTGGAGTGTGAAACGGCTCGTCAAAGAGATCGTGACGAGCAGCACGTGGCGGATGGCGAGCGCTCGGAGTACCCGGGCCGTGGTGCGGGATCCGCTTAATCTGCTCCTTCATCACTATCCGCTGCGGCGGCTTGAGGGGGAGGCGGTCCGCGACAAGATCCTCACCGTGTCGGGCCGGCTTGACCGCACGGTTGGCGGCCCGAGCGTGGAGGTGTTTGTCAGCCAGTTTCAGGACGGCCGCGGCAAACCGGGAAGCGGACCGCTCGACGGCGCCGGCCGACGCAGCCTCTACACGAAAATCCGCCGCAACTTTCTGCCGAGTTTTCTGCTGGCCTTCGACATGCCGGTGCCCTTTCAGGCGATGGGCCGGAGGAACGTGACCAACGTGCCCGCGCAGTCGCTGACGCTCATGAACGATCCGTTCGTGACGGAGCAGGCCGGTCTCTGGGCGAAGAAGACGCTTCGCGACGAGTCGCTTCCTCCCGAGGTTCGCATTGAGGCGATGTATCGTGAGGCGTTTGCTCGGGTGCCGACGGCGGAGGAACTAACGGCGGCGCTCGAGTTTCTGGCTGCGCAGGCTGGTCAGCATGGCGTGACATTCGCCAATGAGCCGAGGCACGAGGCCACGTGGGCCGATCTCGCCCACGCGTTCATCAACACCAAGGAATTCATCTTCGTACCATGAGCCACGACTCCCACCACTGTGGCCGTTTTCGGCCAGCGGCCCTGTCTCGCAGGGAATGGCTGCGCACCAGCGGCTGTGGCTTCGGGGCCGTCGCGGCAGCGGCGCTACTGAACCGCGATGCGGCCCTGGCGGGCTCGTCCGGTGTCCTGCCGGTGCGGCACCATCCGGGTAAGGCCACGAGCGTGATCTTCCTCTACATGGATGGAGGTGTGTCGCAGGTCGACAGCTTCGACCCGAAGCCGGCGCTCGAGAAGCATGCGGGCAAGGATCCGCACACGCTCTTCAAGGTTGACGCCACGCAGTTCAACAGCATCGGCACGGTGCTGCCGAGCCTTTGGAACTTCAAGCCCTATGGAAAGAGCGGCATCCCGGTCAGTGATCTCTTTCCTCACATTGGCTCCGTGATCGATGAGCTCGCGGTCATCCGCTCGATGACGAGCGAGTTTCCAGAGCACACCAATGCCAACTATTTTCTTCACACCGGCTCCGGGCTGCAGGGCCGACCGAGCATGGGAGCGTGGACGACCTACGGCCTGGGCAGTGACAATGACGAACTCCCCGGCTACATGGTGATCAATGGTGGCCTGATTCCACCCGGCGGCCTCGACAACTTCACCAACGGCTTCCTGCCGGCGACGTTTCAGGGATCGGTGATTCAGCCGAACGCCATCGGACTTGCCAACGTGAAGCCGCTCGAGAAAGCGGCTGGGCACCAGCTGGCGAAGCTCGATCTTGCCCGCCGTCTCGATCGTGGTTTTGCCGAGCGGACGGCGGCCGGTGGAGAAGCCCCCGACGCGTTGGAAAGCGCCATCGCCAATCAAGAGCTTGCCTATCGGATGCAGACGCAGGTGCCGGATCTGCTGGAACTGTCAGGAGAATCTGCCGCGACGAAACGGGCCTACGGGCTCGAGGCGGAGTACAAGCCGACGCAGATTTTCGGCACCGAGTGCCTGCTGGCCCGGCGGATGGTGGAGCGGGGCGTGCGGTTCATCGAGCTCACCTGCCCGTCCATCAACGCCGACCGCTGGGATCAGCA